>JALZUS010000036.1 GCA_023299885.1 Bdellovibrionales bacterium
CTATAGCGCGACGGAGTTGCATTACATTTATCTATAATTTTCTGGCTAGTTTCTTTAAAGCTAACTGGAGTATATTCTTCATCATTTTTATCAATGCCCGCTAAAACATTTTCAAGATAATCAAAGTCATCAAATGTATCGAATAGGTTTTCAAGATTGTAGGCCATGACAGAGACTCTGGTCTCTGGAGCTTTAACCGGCGAGACTCTGGCCTCTGGTACAGGGTTAGCTGCTTTGTAACTATCAGCATAGGCACCAACTGTTATAAGTAATAATAAAGACGCTATTAGGCTCTTACTAGATGTACGCATTCTTCCCCCTTGAATCTGTATATCTAGTTATAATTGAGTACTATTAGTCTTGTCGAGAGAATAAGCCCCGTTTGCCTTTTATCTTTGCATGCTAATGAAACTATAATACGACTTAAATTCTCTTAAAAAATACTTAAGAAAACCAATAAAAATAACTTAGTAAAAATTAAGCAAAAAAAAACAGCTTACTTTTATAGTAGCTGCTTTATATTTTTATATATTTTATTGGCTTTTAGTTAATACATGCTGGATGTGTGCACTCTGGCGGACCAGGTACAAACACAGATGATACATCTGTAGCTATTGAAACTAACCCTAAAACTATTAATGAAGCAAAAAATGCTTTCATATACTTAACTCCTTGAAATTCTTAATAAGAATAGCGGTTAAACCGATTTCTAGTCAATAAGTACTTATTAGGTATTTATCGCCTGAAAATTAAACAAAAAAATACCAGGCATTACCTGGTATTTTTTTTATTAAGCCCTAAAAAGTTAAACTTTTTAGAGTTTTTATTAAAAAATTAGTTAGCTACGTTTGCTACAACACGACGGTTTTGAGCTCTACCAGCTGACGTAGAGTTGTCAGAGATAGGTTGATCTGGACCGTAACCGTTTGAAGTTAAACGAGAAGCATCAACACCTAATTTGTTAACTAGGTAGTTTCTTACAGCTTTAGCTCTTTTGCTAGATAACGATACGTTATAAGCTTTTGAACCACGGCTATCAGTGTGACCTTGGATTTCAGCAGTTACTTTTTTGTTTGCACTCATGAATGCAGCAAAAGCAGAAAGCTCAGCAGCGTAAGCATTACCTACGTTTGCGCTGTTAGTTGGGAACTTAACATCTAAAGTAATGTCAAATTTCTCAGCTTTAGCACAACCTAAGCTGTTTACAGATTTGCCAGCTGGAGTTCCAGGACATCTGTCTTCGTCATCGTAAACACCATCAGCATCAGCATCACCACGTGCAGGGTCAGCAGCAACAGCAACAGCTGCAGCAGCGGCAGCAACAGGAGCAGCACCAAAGTAGTATGTAACACCTAATTGTGGGTTAATAGTTTCAACTGTAAAGTCATCACCAGATGTAGTCTCATCTAAGTCAGCCCAGTGATAGTCAGCATTTAAAGAAACAGATAAAGCTTTAGTTGCTGCGTAATGAATACCTACGCGACCTTTTAAACCAAGGTCTTCTACTTTATTTTTTAAGCCATTTGTTGTGTCTCTTGTTTCAGCAATACCAACACCTAAACCTAAAACTGGAGTCCAGCTAGAGTTTGGCATAAAACGGTAAGTACCCATAACGTTCGTATGATCAAAACGCGCCTGAGAAACACCACCTGTTGCATTATCTGCATCAAACTCAATACGGTCGTAATCAAGGTCGATAGCCCAACTTGAGTTGATGTTGTATCTCAACCAAACAGCTCCGTTTACTTCTTCTTCGAATCCGTTGCTGTCCGTGTCACCTAATGGTAAACCGTAACCAACACCAGCACCTAAGCCCCACTTACCTGCGTAGTCATTAAAATCTGCAGCGTTAGCGCCTAAGCTTACTAATGTAAATGCAGCAATAATGCTCTTTACTATAATATTTTTCATATATTTTCCTCCGTTAATATTATTGTTTTGTTTTTATTTATACTGAATTCAACCATAATTGGCTTACATTTCAACTGTTTCTTATAAGCGTCTATTTTGAGTAATTATAAGATTAATAATTTATTTAAAATTTGTTTTAAAAACAGGCTTTTAAATAACTAGAGCATACTAATTAAGCTTTATTTCTATGAATATATAAAACCTCTCATTATTTATTTAGATGTTTTTAAAGCTCACCTAAACGAAAATTAATAACTTCTAACTCTTAAAAATCTATTTATAGAAGGCACAAGACACTATTGAAATTGAATAAATTACCCCCTGAGGGAGGTTAAAAAGGCTTAGTTTTTTTGCTTGGGATTGTGGAGGTAAAAAAAAAGGACGATGGAAGCATCCATGCTTCAAAGAGTGGCTTCCTGTACACATCGCCCCCCCACTCCTTAATGGTAAAAAATTCATTGTTTTTAACAAGATGCATTGCGTTATTTTTAGATGATAGTCTAGCTCTTTTTTTGAATGTCTCATTATGAAACAGCTCTCTTTTTAAGCGTTACGCCAATGTGATGAGGTTAAATAATCTAAAGCCTATAATGAGCTTACAGCCTTAAACCCGTAAAAAAATTAATCATTTTAGCTAATATTACTCAATTAACCCTCCTGGCCTAAAGTACGTGGCTCAACCTCCGAAAAGTAATAGGTAAGGAAGTGCGCAAAAGAATACTTAAAACAGAAAAATTGCACTTTCTCCAACAAAGGGACGTATATGAAAAAAAGCTTAATGCTTTGTATGACAGGTGTATTTGCATTCTTAACAGGATGCGGAGGCGGATCAGACCCCTCATTTTCTTTAGGGTCTGTTGGCGACGGGTTTCAACAAGTCCAATCTTCAAATACTAAAATTGATATTTTATGGGTGATTGATAACTCTGGGTCGATGAGAGCTTCGCAAGAAGATTTAAGAGATAATTTTAATAGCTTTATCTCTGACTTCTTAGCTCAAGGCTATGACTTTCAAATGGCCATCACCACCTCTGAAGCTTTTTTAAGTACTGATTCAGGCACCACTGTCTGCGACAGAACAGACTATGATGATGAAAACAGTAATGGCGACACTAATGACAGAATTAATGCTGATTGTAGACTGTTTCATGGCGGCATTATGACTCAAGACACTCCTGATTTAGCAAATTACTTTAGAGACAGAATCACTGTTGGCATTTTTGGCTCAGGCGATGAGAGAATGATTCAGTCTTCTCAATCTGCACTTGAGTACTCAGAAAACAATAAACTGGCAATAACAGGGGAAACAACAACCTTTATTAGACCTGATTCTCACTTAGCCATCATTATGGTGAGCGATGAAGAAGACTTTTCTAGAGCTTCTGGATCTGGAAGCGACAGAGACAATACAGATTTATTTGCTTTAACTCCTGGGGAGAAAAACTCTGAAGGTGTCGACTATATAAGCCATAGCCCTGGAGCTGACAGCTGGGAAACTTATTTTGATAACCTTACCGGTACAAACTCTAGCGCCGAAATTAAAAATTACTCTGTATCTTCAATTGGTATTTTTGACTTTGATCAAACTCAGATCACAGCTAATGGTTTAAACTATGTTGATGGCTATAACCCTGATACTCGTTTTGGCCCAACAACTAGCTATGACCCCAACCATTCAACAAGTTCAGACCACACAGTCTGCCAAGCCGAGCTTAAAGGCATCTCAAACAGTACTCAACAGCCAAGCTTAAGAATGGGTCGACTAGCTGATGCCACAGGCGGAGTTAACTCTAGCCTTTGCGGCAACTTTGGACAGGGCTTAATTGATATTGCCAATAACATCATTACTCTTGTTACAGACTACCCTCTTGAGTCTACGCCTATCCCCGAAACAATCATCATTACTATTGATGATATTGTTATCGAGGAAGCTGACCTCAACAACCCTACTCCTAATGGCTGGAGCTATAATGAAGCCTCTAACAGCATTAGCTTTCATGGTTCAGCTATACCACCACAAGGGTCAAATATAACAGCCAACTACACCCCTAACGGGATTTAATAACCACCTCTAACAACTAAACAAAATAAAAAACCAGCTCTTTGTAGCTGGTTTTTTTGATTTGATTCCCTAAAAAGGTGACCTTATACGTCACCAACTGCATACGCTTTTTACAAACAGCTGCGCAGCTGCATTCTGTTAGTTTTGAGGATGGTTCCGCTCTTGCTTTATTAAAGCATGAGAGAAGGAGAGCGTAACATGACTCAATTTGTAAGAAGAAATAAAGAAATAGTAGAATTTGTAACTTTGGTAATTATATTTATCAGCCTATCTTGTGTGGCAAAAGCCGACACGACAAATTTTGAACCCTATTCAAACCAATTCCATAAGGTGTATTCTTTAAAATCACCACAGGGTAAACGATTGAGCATTAAAACGGACTCTACATCTAAAAACGTAACTCAGAAATTAGCTAACCTTGGCGTTAAAAGTAACAATGTATCTTGTGATGTGGACACAGTTTCACTTGATAATGTTGAAGTAGAACTAGAGCTTACTTCTGTTATTGATAAGCTTAAAGCTCAGGATAAGCCTCGCTTTTTAACAGACGCACAAAAAGACATACTTGCAAGAGTGCCAGGATGTAACTCACATTCTACAGAACTCAGCGTAATTGCAGGCCTTATAAAAGGTTACGATTTAATAAAAGTTAAATATTTATAAAACTTAAAGCTGTAATTAACTCCTACAGCTTAACAAAATACCCACTCCCTCTTTAAGCGGCTCGTGAAAACGAGCCGCTTTTTTTGCTTTACTTTTACTATATACTTGTATATACTTGTATATATGTTTTTGTATGAAATTATAAACACGCTAGAAAAACACAAGATCAACTACGCAGTTGTTGGAGGGTACGCGATGGCTTTGCATGGTATAGTCAGAGCCACAATGGATATAGATCTAGTTATATCTATGAGTAAAAAAGATCTCAAACTTTGCCAAAAAGCTTTTTTAGAAATCGGGCTAAAAAGCAAGCTTCCAATAGATGGCGATGACATTTATAATTTTAAAGAAGAATACATAAACAATAGAAATATGGTGGCCTGGTCTTTTGTTGACTATAAAGACCCTACTCGGATTATTGATTTATTAATCACCTACAATCTCAAAAAAATAAAAGCTCAAAAAATATCTTTAGCTGGTAAAAAAATAAAAGTAGCAAGTTTACAAGACCTTATAGCAATGAAGACAGCTTCGGGCCGGCCTCAGGATTTAATTGATATTAAAAGCATGAAAGAGCATTTAAATGAAAAGTAATAAAAAAATAAGCCCAGAGGAAGCTGTACAGTTTTTAGAAAATTTTAGGCTTATGATGGCAAGGAAAGACTTAGAGTCAAAACTCATAAGTATCAGAGTTCCTGAAAATATTTTAAATACTTATAAAACTGAAGCAAAGCTCAGTGGACGCAAATACCAATCGCTAATTGTAGAAGCTATGAGGCAGTTTCTAGATATAGATAAAAAAAAGCCCTAGCTATAAAAGCTAAGGCTTTACTTTAAGTTTTACTCTTAAAACTATGCCATTTGCTGAGTCACTTCGTTTGGCACTCGTAATACTTGCCCTGGATAAATTTTATCCGGATGCGATAACATTGGCTTATTAGCTTCAAAGATATCATTGTACTTCATTGGGTCGCCATAAAACTCTTTTGAAATTTTAGATAAAGAGTCTCCAGAAACTACAGTATAAAACTGAGCAGCAGGAGTTGTATCGGTTACAGCCATTTTATCTTGAACACCTAAAATACCATCAACATTGCCTACGGCTAAAACTAGCTTTTCTTTAGTAGCCATGTCAGCACAAGTGCCCTCAATACATACTGTCTCACCTTCAACAGTGGGCTTAAAGTCAGCCACTTCTAAGCCCATTTTATTAACGAACTCCTTCATATTGTTTTCTTTTTCTGAAGCCGCTGCATCCATACCGAAAAGCTTTTCGCCAGCACCTTTAACAAATTCAAATAAACCCATATTTTTCTCCTTGGTTGGTTTAAGAAATAGGCTAATTTGTTTTTTTAAGATCTACACTTAATAACGCAAGAAATTAGGACCCTGCTTTCTGAAAATAAAAAAGCCTAAGTTATAAAACTTAGGCTTTTTTCACATATTAAGCTTAAAAACTAATCGCAGTCTGCAAGCTTACCAGTAGCACAGTAAAGATTAACCACGCTTGTGCCCAAATTAACGCCAGAACTTGCCTGGATAATGTCCTTAGGCAAATCAATAGATGCAATAGTACGAGTAGCTACAGATGAAGACGTAAAGCTTATTTCAGAAGAAGTACTCTCAGTTGCAGCAGCAGTATCATCAGCACTAGCAACATTTGTTGTTGGCGCTGTCTCCCCTAGCACAGACCACCTAGTTATTAGCGCACCAGAGTTATGACTCGCACATAAAGGGTCGTCTGGGAAAAAACCACAAGACGAGTTAAAGTCTGACAAACTTATACTAGAGCCCGCAGGCGGCAAGCAATCAGCATCTAATAAATTTATAGAGCAAGAAGATAAGTCTTGATTTCTTAACCAACCACATGCTGGGGAGCCAGAAGAACCCGATCTACAGTAAGCCACTGAGGCTTGAAATGTACAAAAATTACTACCGTCACCTTTGGCACCAGGCCCACAAAAAGTTGTATGAAACTGAGAGCATGCAGCCCCCGTTACAGACCCACAACTTGATATAAATAAAGTTTCACAAGCTGGGTTAAGGTGATAATTGGCCTCTGTCGTTACACAAGTATCCGAAAAAACTGTATCAGCAACTCCATCACCAGATGTATCTACAGCACCAACTGTTTCTGCGATTTTTTCAGCCTTATCTTTAGCGCTGTCTCCACTTAAAAGATAAGCACCTGTACCACCAACTGCTGCAACAGCAACAGCTGTTTTAATTTTGTTGGCTTTTATGACAGCTAATATACTTTGCTTTGCTTGACCCCTAACTTCTGTTGCCAGCTTATGAAAAGCGTTTGTTGGCAAATCATCAGAACCACTTGATTTTTTATTATATTTTAATTTTTCACTGTAGTACTTTTCATACTTTCGTGCTGCTGACTTTAAAATCTGACACTCTTTTTCCTTCTCATAATTAAAAAGTTGTCCATACTCTGCCTTACTACGCTTTGAGTAATGCTCTCGTATTTGGCCACAACCAATACTTACAACTTCTTTTAGGGTCTTCTCACCTTTTTCTCTTGTTTTATTTATGTCGCAAGAGTCAGAAACATACTCTGCAGCATTTAAACAAATATTAGCTATCCTATTGGATGCCAGTGCACCATAAGAATTAGTAACAATTGCTTCTTTTGATTGACCGAGATGATTCAGCCCATCTTCAGAGGACACACCAACAGAAGCTATAACATCACCAGATGCAGAAGCTTGAACTTCTGAAAAACAAGCTCTATTTCTTTGTTCCTTTTTTTTACTATTTACTAGCCGTACATTCTGGACCTCATCAATAGCATCCCTACAGTACTTAATTTTACCAGAGATATGCTCTTTATACAGGTCATTACTTATGCTTACTGATGGGTTACTATTACTAAAACTATGCTCTAAATTACTATATTCTACTTCAAACCTATTGGTTCTTCTTGTATCAATAACATTATCTTTATTATTAGGATCAACTATCAGCTCTGTATGGCTAGTAATAATACCCCTAGCTTTGAGATTTATATCTAATGAATCATCAGCTTTATTCTGCAGATCTGTTTTCTCATTACCGACATCTGTATTAGCTAATTTCCCACTATTAAGCACACCATTTTGATTAACGTACTCGCCTTCATTTACAATATGACCATGTTCATTTATAATTACTTTAACTCCTGCACGATTCTTATCATCAGAGACATTAACTCTATTACTTGCAGTGCCACCGATATCTTGGAACTGGCTCTCCCCATAACCACTCATACTAACAAGCAACACTCCAACAACAGTTAGAGTTTTAAGTAAACTTTGTTTTGTTTGAAAAACATTTGCAATACTCATCTATGTCCCTTCAATTAGACCTGGCGGCTTTTTTTATAAGCCAAATAAATACAGGTTATATATCGGATTTATAGAGGTAAACTTTAGTCCTGGAGCAAGCCAGGCAGCTATCTAGAAATAAGCAAATAGCTATATTAAAATAGCTGCGACCATGGCGGTCATAAAGGCGGCGAAGGTGCCAGCTATCATTGCGTACACTCCCCACTTTGCTAAGTCTGAGCGACGCTCTGGCACAAGGCTCCCTATGCCACCAACCACTATCCCAATCGATGAGAAATTAGCAAAACCACATAAAGCATAAGACATAATGATTGTTGTGCGGTCACTAAAGAATTCTGTCCACTGAGACAGGCTAAGATAAGCAACAAACTCATTTATGGTTGTCTTTTGGCCCAACAAAGCGGCGGCCATTGGGGCTTCAGACCACGGAATCCCTAACAACCAAGCCATTGGCGAAAAAAGCCATCCAAAAATAAGGGTAGAGCTTAATCGGGCCGGCCCCTCTACTTTTAAAATGTCAGGCACTAAGCCCGCACCCCAACTGCTAAAACCTATAAGATCACCCACTTCACCTAAAATACCATCTACCAAAGCAATAATAGCAATAAAAGCGATAAGCATGGCGGCGATATTAGCGGCAAGCTTTAAGCCTTCAGTAGCCCCACGAGCTATGGCTTCAAATAAATTGCGGTCTTTAGTTTCAAATACATCTTTAGGTACTGCGCCTAAACTTTCAGGAATTTCTGTTTCGGGCTTTAAAATCTTAGCAATGGCAAAAGCTGCTGGCGCCGACAACACACTGGCTGCTAGTAAATGCCCTGCTATATTGGGTATTTTATCGCTAAGTAAACCCACAAAAGCGGCCATTACACCACCTGCAATAGTGGCCATACCACCTGCCATTAGCGCAAGTAATTCTGACTGAGTCATGCGTAATAAAAAAGGGCGTATAGCTAGCGGAGCCTCAGTTTGACCAATAAAAATATTTGCAGCCATAGCTAAGCTTTCAGCACCACTAGTGCCTAATGTTTTTTGCAAAGCTTTAGCAATTACATTAACTATCACCTGCATCACACCAAAATGATAAAGAACAGCCATTAAGCTTGAAAAGAAAACAACTGTTGGCAGCACTTGAACTGCAAAAATAAAAGAAGATTTATCAATATCTAATAGCCCACCAAAAACAAAGCGACTACCCTCTTGCGTATAATTAAGAATGGCCATCATGCCACTGTTAGCGCCTGCAAAAATAAAATAAAGAGGTGCCTTAATCCCTAAGCTGGGGATTCCTAACACTAAAAAGCCCAACACAAATTGAGAGAGTAAAGCTATGCCTACTAGCTTCCAATTGATTTTATCTTTATTTTTTGAAAGTAAAAAGCTGATTCCTATAAGGACCGCAAGCCCTAATAGAGGAACCAAGCGGTTCATTAAGACAGTCTACCTGCAGGCTTAATTGATACTAGCTTTTTGGCACCAACAACGACTGCTGTAAATATAGCCCCATATACTATTGTACTAGAAAATGTATTTCTAAAAAATGGCATTGCCATTAAGTAACACTCATAAAGGCCAGCGCCTGTTTTGGGGTACATACCTGAGCTAAACCACACACCAAAATTAGAAATAATAAAAAATAAGAAAGACCCATTAACCACGGTAATGAAACCATGAAACGCAGAAAACTTTTTGTAAGCTTTTGGAGCCAAACAAATAGCTGCATAAGCTAGGTATAAAAGAGGGTTACTATAGCCCATTAAAATATCTGTAGAGATGATAGCTGTAAGAGGAAGTAGCATTGCCGTTGGCATTGTAAACATCCAGCCACTTAATAAACAAAGAGCAATTGCTGGGCTAAAATTAGGAGCCTGCGGAAAAAGCTTTACCATTAAAAGTGTAGCTAGTGCACAAACTAAATAAATAATTTTTTGAGTCATAATTTTTCACCTTTTTACTGTCTCTATTACTGTCTCTTAACAATAGTAGATAAGCTTTTAAAAAACAAAAGGTCTGCCTTTTATTGAAAAAATAACGCTATAAAAAATAGCATATTTGGACTCAAACTTAATCTATTGCTATTTTACAAAGGCTTCTTTAGACTTCTAGCATCTAGGAGTAAAATATGTCTAAATTAGTACTTGTTCGCCATGGTCAAAGTTTATGGAATAAAGCCAATCGTTTTACTGGATGGGTTGATATAGACCTCAGTGAGCAAGGCATTAAAGAAGCTAATGAGGCTGGTGAGTACCTAAAGGCCGAAAATATAAATATTGATATTGCCTTTACTTCATACTTAAAGCGCGCTGTTAAAACCTGCTGGGCCGTGCTTGAAAAAACAGAACGTCACTGGATCCCCGTGCACAAAGCTTGGCAGCTTAACGAAAGAAACTATGGCGCCCTTCAGGGCCTTAATAAAAAAGAAACAGCTGAAAAGCATGGTGCCGATCAAGTTTTTCAATGGAGGCGTGGCTTTGATGTGTTTCCGCCTGCACTTGAGCTTTCTAATGAAATGCACCCTTCTCACGACCCTCGCTATAAAAATATACCTAATATACCAAGCCATGAGTCTTTAAAAACAACTGGTGAAAGAGTAATCCCTTATTGGACTGACAATATATTGCCTGCAATAGAGTCTGGAAAAAATGTGCTTGTAGCAGCCCATGGCAATAGCCTGCGTTCTTTATTAAAACATTTAGAAGGTATCTCTGATGATGATATTGCAAAAATTAATGTGCCTACAGGCAAGCCTATCGTTTTTGACTATAAAGATGGCAAGCTAACAAGAATTACTGAGATTTAAATAGCCATAATAACAGGACTTGTTTTACCAAAGCTGTAAAACAAGTTTTTTTCATAATAGCAAACAAAGCCAGCCTCTAAACCTAAAGCCTCCGCTTTATGGCTTAACACCTCAAAGTACTGACGACATAATTCACTAAAACTCTGCCCTTCTTTAAATTGCTTATGTGAAGCCTCTTTCGCTTCTACCAGAAGCCTATCTAAAGCCCCACGGTCTATAACTTTATTAGTTTGGCTTAAATTTTTAGTTAAATAAACCTGCATAACTCTAGATAAAAACTGACTTTTTTTAATAAGTGTTGTTTCAGATCCATTTAAATAAATAGCCTCATAAGGGTAAGCCGTTAAATACAGAGACTCTTTTTTTAAATCTTTTTCTTTTTCAAAAAATAAATAGTTAGCGATCACTTCTGGTGTAATTGCTTTATCTTTAAAGTACTCAATATCCTGATTTAAAAACATATGGTCTATGCTATTAGCGGCCGCCTTATAAGCCGCTAATAAATCTACAGAGGGCTTTTCAGGCAACTCATAACTAACCTTAAAATTACAACCTAATCCTTTGCCAGTAGCCCGACCAGTAGCGCGACAAACAGTTAAGCCCGCAGCCCAGCGCCCGTAGGCCCATTGATTTTGCTCATGACTGAGTGCTGGGTCAAAACACTTAAACCCTGTACTTGTATTAAAGCTATAAATTACTGATTTCACTTAATATTCTCTCTACATTCACTTAGTTAATAGCTAAATATATAAGCATTATGACTTAAGCTTATATACTCATTTCATAGCACGACAAATTGCTCTATTAAAGCTACAATAAATTTTCTTAACCTAAGGATCTGTTTTGGAAAAAATTTGGCTAAAAAACTATTCAAAAAATACGCCTCCTCATATTGATGTAAATCAATATAGCAATATATTGGATATACTTGATGAGAGTGTAAAAACTTATTCTAAAAGAGCCTCTTACTCTTGCATGGGCAAAGAACTTTCTTACTCTCAGCTTGATAAAAACTCTGATCATTTTGCTAGCTTTTTACAAAATGACCTGGGCTTAAAAAAAGGCGACAAGATAGCCATCCAAATACCTAATACTTTAGCCTACCCTGTCGTTTTATTTGGGGCGCTTAAAGCTGGGCTAATTATCGTTAGCACAAACCCCCTTTATACAGAACGTGAGATGGAGCATCAGTTTAATGACTCTGGCGCCACAACCTTGGTTATTCTTGAAAACTTTGCTCATAAACTAGAGGTTGTTTTACCTGACACTCCAATAAAAAATGTGATTGTAACACGACTTGGAGATTTCTTAGGAACTCCAAAAGGAGCTGTAGTTAATTTTGCGGTTAAATATATTAAAAAATTGGTACCCGCCTATAATTTACCAAACACATACATGCTTTCATCGGCATTAAAATCAGGATCTGCTAAAAGCTTTACTCGCCCCAATATCACTCATGATGACACCGCTTTTTTACAGTACACAGGTGGCACTACAGGCGTATCTAAAGGGGCAGAGCTTACTCATAAAAACTTGATTGCAAATATGCTTCAAGTTTATGAGTGGATAAAAGATAAGCTGGAGCCCGGCAAAGAGGTTATCGTTACTCCTCTTCCGCTTTATCATATTTTTAGTTTGTCAGTAAATGCTCTATGTTTTTTAAAAATAGGAGCTACCAACTTACTTATAACTAACCCAAGAGACATTAAGGGCTTTATTAAAATACTAAAAAAGAATTATTTTAGCGCTATGTCTGGAGTAAATACTTTATACAATGCTCTTATGAACCATGAAGACTTTGCCAGTCTAGATTTTTCCAACCTAAAAGCCTCTATCGCAGGAGGCATGGCCTTACAAACTTCTGTTGCACTCAGGTGGAAAGAAATAACACAATCACTTATTGTAGAAGGCTACGGACTTACAGAAGCGTCTCCTGTTGTTTGCATCAACCCCTTAGATGGTACAGACAGAGTGGGCACTATTGGCCTACCTATATCGTCTACAGAAATCATGATCGCTGATGAAAATGGCAATGCCCTACCTGTTGGCCAAGAAGGTGAGATATGCGTACGCGGCCCTCAAATTATGCGTGGCTACTGGAAACGCCCCGAAGAGACTGCTAAAACTTTTTTTGGTGATTGGCTCCGCACCGGCGATGTTGCCATTATGGATAATGATGGCTTTTGTAAAATTGTAGATCGCATGAAAGACATGATTTTAGTCTCTGGTTTTAATGTTTACCCTAACGAAGTTGAGGAAGTAGCCTCTTCACATGATGAAATTATTGAATGTGCTGCCGTTGGTGTAAAAGATGAACACTCCGGAGAGGTCGTTAAACTTTTTGTAGTTTTAAAGCCAGGAAGTACTCTTAATCAAAAAAGCATACGCGAATACTGTAAGCAGCAGCTTGTAGCTTATAAAGTCCCAAAAACTGTAGAGATAAGAGACGAACTCCCAAAAAGTAATGTTGGCAAAATACTAAGGCGACACCTTAGGGAAAGTTAAGAAATATGAGCTCAGCCGTGACCCTTTCTTCTGTTAAAAAAGCACAAACTTTAAATGATGACCCTGACATCTATGGCACTTTTGCCGAGATAGGTGCCGGACAAGAAGTTGTTCGACATTTTTTTAGAGCAGGCCATGCTTCAAATACAATCGCTAAAACTATATCTGCTTATGATATGTCTTTTAGCGATGAAATTTATGGGAAGTCTAAGCGCTATGTTAGTAAAGAGCGTCTGCTCCAAATGCTTGATCACGAGTACCAACTTGTCGATGAGCGTTTACAAAAAAATTGCCCTGAAAAAAAGTTTTTTGCTTTTGCCAATACTGTAGCTACAGGATCAAGAGATTCAAGCGGACATGCTTGGATGGGCATTAGATACCAATTAACTTCTGATGGCCCCGCCAATGATATTATCATCCACATACAGCTCAATGATCGCTTAAGATTACAAAAACAAGAAGTCTTAGGGATTATTGGCGTTAACCTTATGTACGCCGCCGTTCATCATGCTGATGACCTCAACGCCTTCATTGTTTCTCTTATAGATAATGTAAGCAGAAACTCTGTAGAAATAGACTATATAAACTTTAAAGGAAAAAGCTTTAATACCGTCTGTAACACAAAGGCCAACCTTCAGCTTGTTAATGAAAAATTAACTTCAGCAGTTCTCTTTAATGAAGATGGGCAATGTTTGCAAGCCTCTGATTATCTTTTTAATAAAAGCGTATTAGTACAGCGTGGGACTTTCAGGCCTATTACAAAAACAAACATTGATATTTTAAGCCGCGCGCAGACACAACTTAAAAATGAAGGCCAAGAAACTCAGCCTTTAATGGAAATCTCTCTAGATAAAAACTTACCAGACAAAGAGCGTATCCAAGATACAGTCAGGCGCGTAAAAACACTGACAGCTTTAAAATTGCCTATCTTAGTTTCTAGACATTCATTATATTCTGATATCAAAGCGTTTTTAAGACGATGCTCTAATAACCCTATCAACATGGTGATCGGAGCTAACACCTTAGAGCCCTTATTTGACGAGAGCTACTATGAAAATACTCCCGGCGGTATCTTAGAGGCCTTAGGCAAAACCTTTGATAAAAACACGCAAATTTTAGTTTTTCCTTATAAAACTAACGACATATGCATGACCACAAAAAGCTTTTTTCCAAAAGAAAACATCACAGGACTTTATAGTTATCTAAAAGCTAATAAGCATATAGTTGATATCTTAGACTGCGATGATGTGCAGGCCTCTATGCTTTCTACTGCCGTCAGAGAAATGCTTGCCGCTAAAAACCCAGACTGGAAAAAACTTGTCCCTGCTGAAGTTGTAAATCTTATTGAGGAGAACCAGTGGTTTACTTAAAATCTGTATTTATTGCTTTATTGTTGATAGCGACTACAAACATACAGGCTCAAAACAATCAGCCTGATGACCTTAAAGAGCTTCAGAAGCTTTACGACCAAATGAGCAGGCAAATGCAAGGGCAACTTCAAGGCCTGCAAGCTGGGCAAAATAATAAAGCCCAGCCCAACCCAAATAACAATGAGGCTGATGCACCTAGCATAGAAATAGACACAACAAAAATCACTAACCTATTAAATTCTTTAAAGTCTGAAGGGCCAAATAGCTTAAAGGGTATGCTTCAAGGCGCTCAAAATACTAAAGAAAAAATGGCTCCGGTTGTTAAAAAAACTTATAGCCTTGTTAGTGATGATAAAATAAGAGGCGCTTATTCCAATCTTAATAAAGATTGGAGCTGGAAAGAACTTTTAGGCTGGCAAATTGCTGCCTTTATTTTGGTTTATATTTTACGCCACTGGCTCAATAGCAAAACAAAACTTTGGATCCTAAAGCTTGTTCATACTTTTTGGACCGGGCTACTTTTGTTTTTCCTAACTTCATTTGTAGCTCCAAGGATAGTTTACGGCCCTGCATTTACAGAACTTATTATAAGGGCCTTCCAGATTGTAACTGGCAATGGCCCCACTAGCTAAAACTACCCTAGCATTTCAATTAATAATGCTACGCCTTGGCCCGAACCGCCCTTTTCTTGAAGGGCGCCTTTAGCGCTATCGTTAGTGGCATAAATATCTAAATGGGCCCATGGAATACTGTCATCAATAAAGCTTTGCAAAAATAAAGCTGCAGTTATTGCCCCACCATAACCATCAGTACAATTAAGTAAGTCGGCAAAAGGAGTCTTTAACCTTGAGCGCTCTTGCTGAATTAAAGGCATTGGCCAAACTAAATCACCTGAAACCTGAGAGGCCTTCTGAATTTGCTTAGATAGTGCTTTGTTATTTGAAAATAAACCCGCCGCCTTAGACCCTAAACCCACCTTTATAGCACCAGTGAGTGTTGCTACATCGATAATAGCTGAAGGCTTTGATTCAGAGGCTAAAGTTAAAGAGTCTGCTAATACTAAACGCCCTTCAGCATCTGTATTATGGACCTCAACCGTTAAACCTTTGCGGCTTTTTATAACATCACTTGGGTAAAAGACTTTAGAACCAATAGCATTTTCAGCTAAGGCTAAATAAATATCAAAATTTTGTTTAGGCTGGGCTTCTGCTATATAAGTAATAAAACCCATTAAAGCCGCAGAGCCGCCCATATCTTTTTTCATATGCCTCATGCCTGCAGCTGACTTTAAGTCGGCCCCACCAGTATCAAAAGTAATTCCTTTGCCTACCAAAGCCATAGGTTTTTGAGTCTTGCTACCCGCCCTATACTTTATACGCACAAGCTTTGATGTATTAACAGCACCTTGGCCAACAGCTACATGAAGCCCCATATTTTCTTTTTTAAGCCTAGCTTCATCCCATACCTCGACCTGGATATTCTTTTTTGATTTAAAATATTTTTTTATAAAATCACTATATGTTTTAGGATTTAAAGCCCCTGGGTGAAGGTTAACTAAATGCCTGGCCATATTTTGCCCAAGAACCTTGTCAGAAGCTTCTTTAATTGTCTTTTTTAAAGCAGCTGGCTTTAAGGCAGAATGGCTTATTTGAAGCTTTATTTTTTTCCTATCCTTATCAAATGCATTTCTAAACCTGTAATCTGCCAAGCCTATACCTACTAAGGCCGCCTCTATATCTTCAGCTTTTAAGCTTCCAAAATATACACTAACAGTCTCTTGGTCTTTTAATTGTGACCACAATTGACCCATTTTATTTTTAATATTTGAATAGCCACTAGCCTCTAAATCACCATAATACTCTTGCGATTGGCTACTATGACTAGCCATAACAACAAGTTGGCTTTCATTTATAGCTACAATGCCTTTATTTTTTAATTTATCTGTTTGTTTTAACGACAAAGCTACATCTAACTTTTTAAGGTCAGAAAGTTTATTTATAAAACCAAGATGAAAATCTTCTTCTTTATTAACTTCACAGTTTTCTAAAGTTGCATTAAGTCCTTTTACTTTTATCATTATAACCCACTTTTAAATATTATGTTACGCATTATTTATACTTCTTTTAACTATAACTTGTTTCTAAACTCTGGCCAACTCTCTTAACCTATGCGAGCATTTATATATGAGAATCGCACAGTTTAATGTTGAAAATTTATTTTTGTATTTAGATAAATACAAAGGTGAAAACTTAGATAAGCTGACAGAAAATCAGTGGCAATCATTAAGCTCCTCTAATGCAGACATCAAAAGCTTAGAAAAGACTTCTAAAATTGCAAGTATTATCAATGATATAGGTGCAGAAATTTATGTGCTAAATGAGGTTGGCGGGATAGAGTCCCTAAAGGCTTTTTGCAACCACTTTCTTAATGATGACTACACACCCTACCTTATTGAAGGTAACTCAGACAGAGGAATAGATGTTGGCTACATTGTAAAGGCCTCTTCAAAACTTAACTACCAACTTAAGACCAACAAAGACAGAAAGCTCAGCGGGACTTATTATAACTCAGAAGAAGTCCTTTATATGTCTAGAGATATCGCAGAAATGCATATTTCAGATGATACAGGTACAAAAATTATTATTTTAGGGGTGCATTTAAAATCTCGCCTAGACCCAAAATTTATTGATCACCAAGGCAAACATCGCAGGGCTTTAGAATCTGAATTGCTGGCTGTTAGATACAACGAGCTTTCTAAGGAACACCCAGAAACTCTTATTTTAGCTGCTGGCGATTTTAACGGAGAAGTGAATCAGTACTTTTATAATGAAGAATTTGATGTCATTAAAAATACTACAGACCTTATTGATTGTTTTGATATCGCTCAAGTAGAACGTGACAAAAGAATCACTCAAGTAATGATCAACCGCTATAAAGACAATGAATACCTACAGTTTGACCATATACTTATACCAAAAAAGCACAGCTCTTTGCTTAATGCTTCTGGGTGCTATGTTTACTATTTTAAAAATGAAATGGGGCTTGTAGAAAAAATCCCACAAACTTTAGAAGAAAAGCAAAGAATGCCATCAGACCACTACCCTACGGTTGTTGAAATAAATATTTAATTTTTTGGTACTAACCTGTAGTTGCGGCTTATAGCAGCCTGGTGAACTCCGCCCTGTTCATCTATACCAAAAATAAAAGCCTTTACAGTAAAAGTATTTCCGCCTAAACCACCCGTGCCCGCTGTTGAAACCACACCTGGCATTTCTACATCCATTACAAAGCGGCCTTGCCTGCAAAAGTAAATGCCTTCTATATCTTGCCCGTTAACAATTGTAGACTGGCCTGTATAAACACTTGCTGAACCTGAATTTTTAACAATCACCTGATTGCTATCATTAGTCATTTGCCAAGTGATATAACTTGTTGGAAATTGCCCATCATTACAGTTACCCGAAATAGTCTGAACCAGCTGATTAGGATAAATCTCATAGCTAGTGCTTGTTGGGACTATCGCCAATAGCTGAGAATTACCTTTACAGTCTTCACAAACAGAGTTTTCAGTATCTTCTGTAGAGCTACCATCATCAACTATAGGGTTAGACAAATTAGAACAGCCTACAAAGGCTGCCAAAAGAAACAAAAGAATAGCGCTTTTAAAAACTTTATTCATATGTCATTATCGGCTCAAAATGAGAACATCTTTAATTGTTGCATTTGCAATAGCAACACTCTTATCTACCCTGTCTTCTTGCACTAAAAAGAAGACTCCTAGACTTAACTCTAAGTCTACGGATAGCTATTTTAAGTTTCATTTATTATCAGAACCCTCCAGCTATGACCCAGCCCATATCAGGGGCGTTTCAGGATCTTACTTATTTAATAATATTTATCGTTCACTTTTTAGCTACACCGAAACTTTAGGACTTCAACCAGAAGGCGCCAAAAACTGTAATTGGCTAACTAATACTTACTTAACCTGCACCCTTGAAAAACATTATTTTTCTGATGGCTCTCAAGTACTGGCTCAACACTATATAAATAGTTACCAACGCCTTTTTGACCCTAAAATTAAAAGCCTTCAGGCAGAAAATTTTATACATCTTAAAAATGCTAAAGAAATACTAAGCGGGAAAAAGCCACCTAAAGATTTAGGGGTTATCTCAAAAAGCCCACTTGAATTAGTTTTTTTATTAGAAAAGCCTGACCCCGACTTTTTATACAAGCTCACATCATCAGCGACGACTCCACTAAAATCCAATCCTTTATTTAATAACCCCAATCAAATCATTTCATTTGGGCCTTATGTCGTTGAGTCCGCTAATAATCAAAATATCATTCTTAAAAAAAACAGCCACTATATCAAAAACACAGAGCGGCCCCCGGTTCAGATTCTTTTTGTTGAAAACCACCTCACGGCCTTAGCGCTCTTTGAAACTAAAAAGCTTAACTTTTTAAGACTCATGTTTACAGAGCAAGCTCTTCGACTTAAAAGCGAACCTGGTTTTTTTAAATCTCCGCTGGCTCGCTTTGATTATATTGGCTTTGGCCCAAAGCTTAAAAATAAGCCTCAAGTTAGAAAACAACTGACTCAGTCTTTAGACTACAACCATTTAGCAAAGCTACTATTAGCTGACGTTCGGCCTGGATGCCCAAGCTTGCTTCCAAAACTTTACGACCAGAAACTTTGCCATAACTACAAACCTACTGAAATCAAAAGCTTTAAAGACAGTAACCTCTACTCCTTCCAATTTAGCAAAGCCAATGGCGATGACATATTAAAACAAGTTGAGTGGATGCAACATCGATGGAAAAAACACTTAAAACTTAATATCTCCATTGACCCTCAAGAAGAAAAAGGCTTTTACCAGACTTTAAAACACAAAACTCCAGATATATTCAGAAAAGGCCTCCCTTTAAACCGCCCTACTTGTTTAGCGGCTTTAGAAAACTTTAAGTCAGGCCACCCTGACAACCTCATCCAGCTTAATAGCAAAGTATATGACAAAATAGTGAATAGTCTTTCCTCAGAGACAAAACAGCAAAAACAAAAAATATTATGTAACAAAGGTATTTCTTATCTTTTAGATCACCACTTAATAATACCTATGGGGTTAGTTACATTATCTATGATACATGACACACAGTTTGAAAACTGGAATGTTAATTCTCTCAATCAACTTGATTTAAGCGAGCTTAAACTTACCACTAAACTAAAGGAATAACTTATGAAAACAGTATTAATTACGGGCGCAAGCCAAGGCATAGGAAAAGCAACAGCACAGTATTATTCTGAAAATAACTATAAAGTAATGCTTTTAGCTCGCAACGAAGAAAAATTAAAAGAAGTTAAAGAAAGCCTTCCTGGCCCTTCAGAGTATTACATTTGTGATGTAACTAATAAAAGCGAAGTCCAAGAGGCTGCACAAAAGATAATGGCTGAAGAAAAATACCTGACGGCTGTTATCCATAATGCTGGCATTGCACTCGCGGGCACCTTTGAAGACACATCTATCGAAGACTGGTCTCTTCAATACAATGTAAATGTTATTGGAATGGTTTCTTTAACTAAAGCTTTACTACCCACCATAAAAAAATCAGGGACAAGCTTAGTTTTAGTTTCTTCAAGTGCTGCCAAAAGGCCTGTTGCTAATTTAGTGGCCTACTCTGCATCTAAAGCAGCATTATTAAACCTTACTGAAAACTTAGCTGTTGAACTAGCTCCTTATAAAGCTAGAGTTAACTGCATCTGCCCAGGGCTTGTAGAAACACCTATACACCCATGGTATCAAACCGATAAATCTGAAAAGCTTATTTCTGACTTTGACATAGCCCACCCCCTAGGTAGGATTGGCCAACCACAAGATATAGCTGAGGCTATTTACAGCCTTTCAAATCAAAAATGGACTACGGGAAGCATTGTTACAGTTGATGGCGGCATAAGCTTAGTGTAAAAGTCTGCATGGCCTACAAAACACATATTTCGAGAAAAGCTTATTTCAACTGTGCCCACTCATATGAAGTCCCGGGGTGGACAGATGAAAAGAACCAGCTAGAGTTTGGCAAAAGTTTTGATAACTTTGGACATGGGCATAATTACATCTTAGAGGCCCATTTTGAGGGACCCATAAGTACCGAAACAGGCATGGTTGTTAATTTGCGTGATGTCGACATTTGGATAAAAACTGTTTTAAAAACAATTGATAAAAAATACCTTAATAAAGAAGTCGATTATTTTAAAAGCTCACTACCTACAACTGAAAATATCTGCAAATATTGCTTTGAAAAAATTAAAGATATAATTAACCTTGATCATGTTGAGCTTATAAAGGTTCGTGTTTATGAATACGAAGACCTCTGGGCTGAGTACGGAAAGCTTTATTAATGTCAGAAAAGTCCACTATCACCCTGGCTTACCCCATAAATTCATGCCATAGCCTATGGGACCCTGTTCACAATGAGCCCTTGCATGGCCACAATTACAGGCTCTGTATTACCCTTAAAGGCCAGATAGAGCCTTCTACCGGGAAAATTATTTCAAGACATAAGGTAAATACTATAGTTAATGAAAGTATTATTAGTAAGTATCATGGTAATAACCTAAATATATACCATAAGTTTAGCGCTGGAGAGTCATTGGCAGGCCATTTTATGGATGACCTTTGTGAAACAGAACTAGAGCCTTATATTTTGAAAATTGAGCTGAACGAAACTGAGAAAAACGGGTTTACCGTCTGGAAATGATATGAGCGATAATAACGATAATAACCGACCAGCAAAAAGAAAAAAACCTAGCATTAAAACTAACGACTCACGTTTTGCTGGAAAAATTGACAAGAAAAAACCAAGCCCAAGTAAAAAGAAAAGCTTTTCTAAGTCCTCTTCATCTGAATTTAAAAAAAGCGATGAAAAAAAACCTTTCGTTAAAACAGGCTATCCAAAAAGAGATGACAGTAAGCCTTTTGAAAAAACGGGCTACCCCAAAAGAGACGACAAAAGAGATTTTAAAAAAAGAGACGATAATAAATTCTCTAAAAAACCAAATACTTTTACTAGAAAGCCATTTGCAGAAAAAATTGAAGATGCTGAGCCAACTGACCCTAATGCACCTGTAAGGCTTGCAAAAATAATGTCTGAAAGAGCCATGTGCTCTAGACGTGAGGCTATCTCACTTATCGAACAAGGTTATGTTTTTGTTAATGGCGAGCGCATAGAAGAAACTGGTAACAAATTTGACCGTGATATTAAAATACAAATCTCTAGCCCTGGGCGAAAGATACTCGCTCAAAAATACACAGTTATTGTTAACAAGCCTGTAGGCTACGTTAGCCATGCTGATGACGATAACAAATACCCTACTGTAGCAAGTCTTATTACTGACAGCAGGCAAATGCCATTTACTGCCGGAGTTAAAGACGCAAAAGACTTAATTCAAGGCTTAGCACCCGCAGGGCGACTAGATATAGATTCTAAAGGGCTTATTGTACTGACACAGAATGGTGTTGTTGCAAAACAGCTTATTGGCGAATACACAAAAGTCACAAAAGAGTATGTCGTAAAAGTTAAAGGACATATGGTTGAAAATGGAATAGAGCTTTTAAACCACGGCCTTTCTTTAGATGGAAAAGAGCTTAAGCCTGCCGAAGTCGATTGGATGGGCAACGACGTACTAAAATTTGTCTTGCGTGAAGGCAAAAAAAGACAAATCCGCCGTATGTGTGAGCTTGTTGGCCTTAAAGTAATTAGCTTAAGGCGCGTTCGTATTGGTCGAGTTAAAATAGGAAAACTTAAAGAAGGCTACTGGCGCATACTAGAGCCCCATGAAAAATTTTAAACCAAAGAGGTTATCAATGAAATTTATTATTATTTTTACACTGACGGCTTTAGTACCTTTAGCGCAGGCACAAATAAGCACACCGCAAATCAGTCATCCTGACAGCCTCTGCTCTTTTAGTAATGATGTTTTTGAAATCCCTACTCGCATAGGCATGGCCTCTAAAAAGTATTCTTCGCAATGTATTGATACCGACCAGTTTAGGCCAGTAATTATTACTCAAGAAACAAATGAAAGCATAGTGTTTGCCAATTACTATCACAACAATAAATACTGGACAGCTGAACTTCGTAAAACAGCAGAAGTTGAATCTGTTTACTTTCATATCGTAAGATTTAATATTGTAACTGGAGTTACAGCGGCCCACACACAATATCGTGTAAAATTTAAAGACGGACACCAACTAAAACTTAAACTTCAAGATTCAACAAAAAGCATAGAAACCTCAGTGAATGACCTTGTTGTTTCTTTTGAAGCCGCTAGGCCAAAAAACATCCCTTACAACTTTGCCCTTGGTGCCGTAGACAATTATCTTTCTGTTGCTAGAATTCTTTCAGGTGCGCAAAGAGTTTCTGAAAAAGGTGATAACGATACCGAGCAGTATGAAATTCTTATCCCAGAAAACGAAAAACTTTTATTTACGCTTATGGGTATCCAGAAAAGTAATGAATATGGCTTTAGTCGCTTTTACAATACTCTAAGGCCAAATTGCACAACTGATGTTTTCGACCTTATTGACGAACTCCCTTCACAACAAGCTAATAAGGCTGAACCTTTTTTAACAGTTATTTCTAATGACCCCGTGGCGGGCCCATCACTAGAAGGCTTACAAGAGCGCGGCTTACTTGGGCAACGTTATGCTGACTTAAAAGCTGATATTATTGATGGTGAAACCTTGGCTCCAGTACAAGCAAATCATGTACCACAGCTAGAGTTACTAGCTAATATTAAAGGCTTACCTTACAGTCTAGTCTTTATAGAAGAAAACACGACAACAAATACAGTAGCAGCCAAATCAGTAGCTTATAAATTAGCTCCAAAAATAGCTCAGCAAATTGGAAGCTTACTCATGAGTAGTAAAGAAAACACAATACTAGGCACTCTAGACGCATTATCTCCCCTACTCAAAAAATCACTAAAAGAAGTAAACACTCAACTCACTGATAAACCCTCTATGCTTAGCCTCTATTTAGTACCATGGGATAAATCTGGAAAAAAAATAAACCCTATTAAAGACTTAGGGGCGCCAGCAAGACTTCCTTTTAATGCGTATGAAACTAACCCTAAACATTTTAAAAAAATATCTCAGGGCTACGCGCAGGCTTCTAAAAAACAAATGAAAACATCTAAGCCTTTCAGCTTATTAGGCATAGCACTTCATATGTTTTTACAAAAAGATAAATCAGTTATTACTGTTCAAACGATGGCTAACCTTGGTCACCAACAACAAAATCTTAAAGCTTCAAACAATCAGGTTGATATCTTTAACTTTGAAATACCCCAAGCTTACACGGTAAGGCAACAACCTATCGTATTAATGAATTTGTCTCAAAACTATCAAGAGGAATTACCCCGATTTAAAATTAATTTTGGATCGCTTGGTCAGGTCGCAGGAGCCCTTATAGGACAAGAGCTTCCAGCCGTTGGATTTAAAGAAAATAGTAACGAAAAAGATTACGGAAAGCTTCAAGTTTTAAAAGGCCACAACTGTAGCGTGCAAGCTCAAGCCTCACCTACACTTTTTGGTAAACTTAAAGTCTTGACTGAAAAAAAATGGAAAAAAGTAAAATTCAATATCTTTTCTATAGATTTTGACCTCAGAAAAAAACAGGTCAAAACAATGGACGTACGCATTAACACTTTACCTGTTTATTGTATTTCTAAAGACGATGTTAACCAGCAATTTACAGACAATGCTAATGCTGAAATCAAAGCTCTTAAAGAAAAAGCCATAAAGGCCAATCAATCAACAGGCATGACAATACTTAACAATATACTAGGAAACTAACTCACTCCGCATTCCCAACGTTTAAACTTTTGGCTATCTATTATCTTATTTGAAATAATCAAAGTTTTATTAATAGGTTTGCAACCTTTCCAAGGCTTAACAAATCCTGAGGTATAAAAGTATTCGTTAGGCTTTAGTAATACCGTCTTTTCTTTAAAGTCTTCTGTCTCCATAACTATATAGACAGAAGCGTCTATTGCTTTTCCCCATGCTTTTTTACCCATTTTACCTTCATATTTTTTTGGGCATAATGCTTTTTTTAAATTTGGGTCATTCTTGTTCCATAAACTAAATTGCTTTCTAGACGAAACAACATAAGGAATGATCTCTTCAAACTCAAGTTTTTCATAGTTTGCAGGATGCCTTACAAACCCTTTTAAGCCACGTGTTTTTTTATTCTCTTTAGCATTATTAGCTACATATTCGGTTCTATTTAAAATAATTTTACCTGCAGCATAAGCATATTCACTACCATATAAATTAATTTCGCTTCTAAACTCTCCATATAAAGTGCGAGCCAAAGCCTCTATTGCATAGATCTTTTTAAGACTTATTTCTTCCCCTTTATAGTGAATAGGATTTCTTGACCAATACTGATTCAACCTTCCTTTTTTTAACCAATGCCTTGAGAAATATCTATCGAAAGGCATTTTTTTAGAAGCATCAACCTTATTAGCCATACACTTACCAAAAAAGGCATCTTTCTTGAAAATCATAGTTAAGGCGTCTTTCTCATCAAAACCACCTATGTTCTCTTTTTTTTGATCAAGATTTAAAAACAATATCACCAATAAACTTGTTACTAATAGCAAGTTTACTTCTTTATTTGAAACACTAGAAACCCTCGAAACTTTCATACTGATAGCTATTACAAAAGGCATGCCTAGTAAGATCGTATTTAATGGGCTTTAAGATGGTCCGCTTTGAGAATTACTTTTTTTGAGACACCAATATTTAAAAATTGCCTATAATTTATAATAGCATTTTGAGACAGCATAAAGCTCTGGTATATAAAACCCCATGAACTCTATTAAAACCAGGCAAGATAGTATTGTAGAATCTTTTAAAAAATTCTCAAATTGGGAAGATAAGTACAGGCATCTTATCTCTAAAGGCAAAAATCTTAGCCCGCTGGGTGACAGCTATAAAACTGAAGACTTAAAAGTAAAAGGTTGCACCTCTCAAGTTTGGTTAAGAGCCTACTTGTCAGATAGCCATCAGTTAATTTTAGAAGCTGACAGTGATGCCATGATTGTAAAAGGGCTTATTAGTTTATTAGTAGAAGTTTACTCTGACTCTGACTTAGATGATATTTTAAAAGAAGAGCTTTTCTTTATTAATGAGGTTGGTTTGCAAACTCACCTCTCACCTAGTCGTGCCAATGGACTTCAGGCCATGATTAAACAAATTAAACTTTATGCTTACGCCTATAAAATGAAGCTATCTACTGTTTAGTTAAAGCTACTCTACAGTTGCATAAATTCTATTAGAGTCATCGTTGTCTTCTAAGGCTTCAAGTAACACAACTACTTCTTCTTTTTGTTCGTCTGTAATTTCAGAAATATTTTTAGCCTTATAAGAAAGCTCTGCTTTTGTAACTTCCCAACCGCGATCCAATAGGTTCTTTTTTACATTTTCCATATCGGTAACAGAGGTATAGAAAGCGTTAACGCCCTCTTCATCACCTACTTCTACATCATTGGCTTCTACTTCTAAAGCTTCCATCTCAATGTCTTCAACTCCGCCTTCTTTTTTAGCTTCAATCAAAGAGACCCTATCAAACATCCAAGCCACACTACCCGACTCACCTAAGTTGCCACCTTTTTTAGTGAAAATACTTTTAATATCAGCAACTGTTCTGTTTTTATTATCAGAAAGACATTCAACAATAACACCAACACCATGAGGGCCATAACCTTCGTAAGTGTATTCTTCAATTTGAGCTCCATCATCGAGCAGGCCCGCGCCTTTTTTAATCGCTCTTTCAATAGTATCTTTTGGACAAGAAACTGCTTTAGCTGCAATCACTGCCATATTAAGCCTAGCATTAGCCGCGGGGTCTGGGCCACCAAGTCTAGAAGCCACTTGTATTTCTTTTGCTAACTTAGAGAAAACCTTCCCTTTTTTATTAGCTGTTTCCATTTTTTTAGGATTTTTCCAACTTTTGCCCACAACGACTCCTCTTATCTCTTAAAGCACTATGATTGCTAAATTTAGAAAATAACTCAACAACAAAACTCTAATATTATCCTTGAAATTTATTCCCAAGCTGCATTTTTACCACACGCGTTAGTCTTATAATTTTTACTATTTCCTTCTTTTTAAGCTCTTGAGTAGAAAAAAAGAAGGTTTGGTCTATTTTTATCTCTGTAATTTATTAAACAACAAAGGGGATATTTATGTTAACTCGATTACTATTAATACTGACACTTGTTTTAGGTTCAGCGACAGCTTCACAAGCATTCAACGTGGAAGAAAAAGCTAACTTTGTATACATCGTTAAGCCTTACAAAGACATATGGGAAAATAAAACTGCAGTTAACAAGCTTGCAGGCAGCACAGAGCAGTATCTTGGAGACGCTATCAGAAGAATCCAAGCAGACCCTGCTAGCATTGAGAGCAACAAAACAACTTCTATCGTTAAAGACTACGAAAAGCTTAACCAAGGCCCAAAAGTTTTAACTACTCTTATAGAAAAAATGAATAAGCTTGTTTCTGACAGACGCAACAACAGCTCTACTTACGACAGCGGACTTGGTGATTTTCTATCAAACCTAGTTAATATTTTTAACCCAGGAAGAAAAAGTAACAACAAGCTAAAAGCTCACTTAGGTGAAGAGTACAGCAAAACAAGAGGAAACAGCTTAGCTAACCTTCTTCCTGACTCTGTAATGGTTTATGGCGGAGCAAGTGCACTTAACTTAAAGCTTTTTACTGATAAAATTAAAGTAAGTGGGAATATGTCTTTAGGCATAAACGTTATGCCTGTTCAAGTTACTGCTATTAGTAAAAAAACTGGTGAAGTTATTGATACTTTTTCTCAAATAAGAATGTCTCCAATTTTTTGGGCTGGTCCAGATGTTAAACTGGCTAGCACAGATACTGGTCTTACTGACTTTAGAATGGGTGTTATGCCAATTTGGGCTAACCACAATACAGCTTACTTCAAGCCTCAACAGTTTTACGGTTTAGGCGCTTCTTACTCTAAAGAGCTTACGGCTCCTGTTATCAATAAAAAGCTTAACTTTAAAGTGGGCGGAGTAACTACAAGTAAGGTTTCTTCTGCTGTTGACTTCACAGTAGCTTCTTTATCTTACAACCTTAATGGCAGAAACAAAGACTTTGGCAGAATCAATGCTACTGGCTATATGCCTTTAGATGTTATTTTGTCTGCAGTACAAGAAAGAGCTGAGAAAAAAGCTCAAACAAATGCATCTAAAGCTTTAGCTTCAGCACTTGAAGACCTTATCACTTCTGTAGAAACGTCTCCAGAATTAGATATTGATTCATCTATCAATTAAGCTTCTAAATTCTTAATACAAAAGCTTATTTAATAATTTTTACTCGACCTTGGTATTATGTTTTACATTACCAAGGTCTTGGTATTTAACCTAAAGTCGTAGAATAAGTGACAATATTTTATCGGTCATAATAAAGTGGTTCCAATTTGGTACATGATTAAGCCGACTAAATTTGAAAGCAAAAGGAATTATAAATACATGGGAATACTTAATTTTTTATTCGGCAAAGGACCTGGCATTTTTAATAGTAAAGGCCGCATCCAGCATGATCTTAAAAACAATGTTTGGGATTCATGGAATGATCGTTACCAAAACGGACCTGAGTACAACTGGAAAAATCACTCAGGAATGAAAGCTGGAGCTAAAAATAATAATAAAAAAGATAAATAATATAAACAAAACTAGCCTTAAAAGATTTAAGGCCACTTAAGGAAGGATTCTTTATGAAAAAAACACTAATAGGTGCAACGAGCCTAGTACTTACAGCTGCCGCTGTATGGTTCTCACCTTACCTCTCTCACAATCACGAGCTATGTGATGGCTTTTTCCCAGACTGGGACGTTACACGTTCAGTTGAACAACAAGCTTTTATTAATAAGGGCGGAATTGACGAAGCTACATTTAATGCTGTTTTAGATAAATTTGAAGAAGTTTACCGCCCAATTATTAAAGAAGCTGGTGGTGAAATGACTATGAATAGAAAATGGGATGACGACACTGTAAATGCAAGCGCACAACGTGGCGGCGGTATCTTTGGTGGCGGTAACGCAAAAGACTATATCATTAATATGTACGGCGGACTTGCAAGACATGAGTCTATCACTCCTGATGGGTTTATGGTTGTTGTATGTCACGAAGTTGGTCACCACATCGGTGGAGCACCAAAAGTTGAAGGTGGTTTATTTGGTATGAACGCTTGGGCTTCTAATGAAGGTCAGTCTGATTACTACGCTGGTTTACATTGCTTTAGAAAAATATTTAATGACGAAGAGAACTTAGCATGGGTTGGCGATAATGTTGATCTATTAAAAGAGCATCCATTAGTACTAGAAAAATGTGGCGAAGTTTATGAAGAAGAGGCTGAGCGCGCATTATGTGCAAGAACTGCAATGGCTGGCTTTTCAGTAACAAGTCTTTTTGCTGTTGAAAAAGAAGGCGAGCTTCCTGAATTTTCTAACCCAGATGAAGCTACAGTTGAAAAAACTGACTCTAGTCACCCTGCTTACCAATGTCGTTTAGACACTTACTTTGCAAGTGCGCTTTGTACTATTGGTGACGATGAAGAATTAAGCCAAAAGAATCCTAACAAAGGTACTTGTACTCGTGTTGGTGAATTTGAAGATGGCGTAAGACCATTATGCTGGTACAAACCAACAAAGACAGACCCAAGTGATGAACCTGATAAAGGTGAAGGCGATGGCGATGATGGCGGCGGAGATGGCGGAATTGATATCTGTGATATCTTACCAATCTGCTAATAGCTTTTATAAACTATTACTGAAAAAAGGCTGTGTTAATCACAGCCTTTTTTTTATTGCCTCATTTAGTGCTTTGACACTGGACCCCTAACTTACTGAAATCATTATAATAACTCCATCATCTAAGGTACCATTTTAGTACTATAAAAATCAGCACTATCAGGAGGATTCATGTTGAGATTATTACTTCCTATGGCAGCACTCTGCTTGTCATTTCTATTTACCACATCGTTTAACAGTAACGATAATACTGATGCACATGCAGGACATAATCATACTGTTGAAGATGGCGTAGAGCTTTGCAATGGCTATTTCCCTGATGGCTGGGACATGACTCGTCCAATTGATGAGGCTAACCCTGACTTGATGTCTATTAAATCTATGATGTTTCACTTTGCCTTAGATCGATTTGAAAAAGTTTACGGTCCAATAGTTGAAGCCTCCGAAGAAGATGGCGAACTCATCGTTAATAGATTATGGAGCAATGACCAAGTTAATGCTAACACTACCAAAGATGGCCCCAAAAGAGTTGTTAATATGTATGGCGGCTTAGCAAGACATGAATTTATGACAACTGACGCTTTCTTATTAGTAGCTTGTCATGAAATTGGTCACCATTTTGGTGGAGCACCTAAAAAATGGAGCTGGGCTATCTCTGAAGGCCAGTCTGATTACTATGCAACTCTTTTTTGCTTTAAAAAACTTTATAGTGATAACGAAAACAGACAATGGTTTGAAGAGCATGAAGATAGCATTGACGAATACGCCGCTGAAAAATGTGATGAAGTTTATGCCGACCCCAAAGAAGACGATGACAGCGAAGACTTTGCTGGTGGCACAGAAATGGACAGAATAGTTTGTAAGCGTGCATCTATGGCAGCACTTCCACTAGGTATGCTTTTAGCTGAACCTGATGAGATAGCTTTTGATACCCCAAATACAAAAGAAGTAAGAAGAACTATAACTTATCACCCAGAAGGACAATGTCGCCTAGATACCTACTTCCAAGCTTCACTTTGTAATAAAGAAGGCCTTTCAGAAGATGATATTAGCAATGACGACCCTAACCCTGCATCTTGCAACAGGCTTGATAAAGACGAGCTTGGCTTGAGACCATTATGCTGGTTTAAACCTAAACTTCCAAACTGTGACCCCGAAGAAGGCGAAGTAGACACTGATTGGTGTGACTTGCCAGAGCCACCAACAGAAGACGAAGATTCAGAAGACGAAGATTCAGAAGACGAAGATTCAGAAGACGAAGATTCAGAAGACGAAGATTCAGAAGACGAAGATTCAGAAGACG
>JALZUS010000037.1 GCA_023299885.1 Bdellovibrionales bacterium
GTAGAAGCTACCGCTGAGCCTTTAGATGAAGCTTTAGCTGAAGAAACTGTTGTAGAGGCCGATGCAGAAGAATTTGCAATGGAATCTCATTCTTTTGAAGGCGAAGAAGTTACTCAGACTCCATCAGATAATCAAAATATAAAAGAAGAAGTTCTATCTGAAGAAGAGAGTCTGCAGATGGAATCTCATATTGCTGATCTATTTTAAAAAAACTAGCTTAATTTATTAATGATAGCTTCGGCGGCTTTTATTCCGTCGCAAGCAGCACTTGTAATACCGCCAGCATAACCAGCGCCTTCACCAGTAGGGTATAAGCCTTTGTGGCTAACAGACTCTAGCGTTTGTTTGTCGCGAGTAATTCGTACAGGGCAAGAGGTCCTAGATTCAACACCATAAAATACAGCATCTTCATTGATAAAGCCGGGCATAGATTTATTGAATTTTTCTAAAGCTTCAGTAATGGGGTCTTTAATAAATTGAGGTAGTATTTCGTCTAAGCGACCAGGAGTTTTGCCAGAAGGCGAAGAGCCTTTGGTTTTAATATCTGAAAATCTGCCAGCAAAAAAATCATTTAATGTTTGAGCGGGTAGCTCTCGGCCAGTGGCTGTTTCTTTACTTGCAGTAAATGTGTCTTGTTCTAATTTACGGCGCATATCTAAGCCACCAAAAAGTTTTCCACCAAAGTGTTTTTCTTGGTCAATACTAACAACGATAGCAGCATTAGCATAAGGGGAGTTTCTACGGTAATTACTCATGCCATTGCAAACAATAGTGTTTTTCTCTGTACCACTCGATAAAACATAACCGCCGGGGCACATGCAAAAACTATAGGTGCCGACTCCTGTATCTTGTTGATAGTGAGAGACCTTGTAATTAGCAGAGCCTAATTTTGGATGGTCGGCAAAGTCTCTGTACTGGATAGAGTTAATTAACGACTGAGGATGTTCTATACGTAAACCCATTGCAAAGGATTTTGGCTCTAAAAAAACACCTATATCATCAAGGTGGTAAAACATTTTTTCATTAGAGTGGCCTGTAGCTAAAATAACAGAGTCTGATTTGTACTCGGTTCCATCTTTAAGTTTAACGCCAACTGTTTGATCGCCTTCAGTCATTAGCTCTGTTACTAAAGAGTTAAAATGCACTTCGCAGCCATTTTCTATAAGGTACTTTCTCATAATAGGTATAACGCGCCTTATTTTATCAGAACCAACATGAGGGTTAGAGAGGTACTCTATCTCAGCCGGGGCTCCAAATTGTACAAGCTTGTTCATGACATAAGGGATAAAAGGAGATTTGATACGTGTTATGAGTTTACCGTCAGAGTAAAGGCCCGCTCCGCCTTCGCCAAAACAAACATTGTCTTCTTCATTAAGCTCTCCGTAGCGCCAAAACTTAGTAATAGCAAACATACGCTTAGCGCATTCAGATCCACGTTCTAGTAAAATGCAGGGAATGCCACGCTCTACAAACCTAAGGGCTGCAAATAAGCCAGCGGGGCCAGAGCCTACAATGATTGGTTTTTCGCCTTTAAAGGTATCTGTTTTTTCAAGATCAAAATTAGGAGCTGTGATTTCATCACCCTCTAAAAAAAGCTCTACAGAGTAAACGCAATGAAGTTGATGCCTCTTTCTAGCATCAATAGATTTTTTTAAAATTCTAAAATCTTTTAGCTGAGGATGCTCAGATCTTAAGTGTTCTTCAAGATCGATATCAATAGATAGTTTTAAATTATTTATGACCACATACTAGGCATAGCTACTGGAGCTTACTTGGTCAATAAAATAGAGCGTGATAGTCTGGGCCCATGAAATTTATATTATTAGTGATTCCAGAAAAATTATTAAGTCATCTATTTGGCCTATGGGCAAAGATTGAATGGCCAACTCCTATACAGGTACTAGTAAATACTACCTTTTCTAATATGTATAAAATTAATTTAGAAGAAGCTATTAAGCCAATAGACGAGTTTAAGTCTTTGTCTGCTTTTTTTATAAGGCATTTAAAACCAGAAGCAAGGCCAATAGGTGATGGTATTGTTCATCCTTGTGATGCTTTGCTAAGTGTTTCTCAACCAATAAAGTCAGATACCCTTATTCAGAATAAAAAAATTAGTTATTATATTAATGATTTTTTAAGGCTTAATGAAGACGATAACTATATTGATGGCCACCAGCTTACTTATTATCTAAGCCCGCAAGATTATCACCGCGTGCATGTGCCTATGGATAGTGAGCTTGTTAGTATTAAACATATTTCAGGAAAACTTTGGCCTGTTAATGATTGGGCTGTGAAAAATGTAGATCAACTTTTTTGTGTTAATGAAAGGCTTGTTTTTAAATTTAAAGCACCAACCTATGAGTACTTTTTAGTAATGATTGGTGCTTTAAATGTAGGTAGTATTAATATGTCTGTAGAGGGTACTCAGTTTTATGAAAAAGACGAAGAGACTTTAGTTAACAGAAGTTTAAAAAAAGGTGACGAGCTAGCTTATTTTAATATGGGAAGCTCGGCTGTGTTGATTTTACCAAAGCAAGCAGGCTTGGTTTTTGAGTCTGAAAATAAAAAAACAAAATTAGGTGAGTCTGTTCAGATTGGCTAAGACTATGGTGTTTTACTAGTGAGCCAGCCTATAAATATATTACCTAATGAAGGCAAAGCCTACTATTATGGAAGAGTTTATAACGAGTCTGTATCTAAGGTTTTAAAAGAAAGACTTTTAAAATCTGTACTTTGGAAAAATGATGAGGTTGTTATTTTTGGTAAAAAAATAACAACTAAAAGAAAAGTAGCATGGTATGGAGACAAAGAGTTTTCGTACAAATACTCTGGAAAAATAAAAACAGCTATTCATTGGAATAAAGACTTAATCGAAATTAAAAAATTTGTAGAAGCATTAACAAAAGAAAATTATAATTCATGTTTGCTTAATTTATATCATGATGGTGACGAGGGTGTTTCCTGGCATAGTGATAATGAAAAAGAGCTTGCCAAGAATGCAGCAATTGCTTCTTTAAGTTTAGGAGCTGAACGCCGGTTTGTATTTAAAAATAAGAAAACAAAAGATAAATACGAGCAGACGCTAGAAGATGGAAGTTTGCTATTGATGACAGGGCCTATTCAAGATAATTGGGTTCATTCTCTGCCAAAATCTAAAAAGATAAAAAATCTTAGGGTTAATCTGACTTTTAGGACTATTAATCTTTAGGAGCCAATAGAATCTGTGTTGCGCTGACTACTAGGTTGGTTTATTCTGCTGGTTTATTCTGCTGGTTTATTCTCCGTCGTTACCAATGGCTTCAACAGGGCAGGCTTCCATGGCCTCTACGCATAGCTCTTCTTCTTCAGGGTTAGTGGGTTGAACCACTACATAGGCATGGCCTTCATCCTCGTCCATAACAAACTGGTCAGGAGCAGCTAAAACGCAAGCGTCGCAGGCAATGCACTCATTGTCTACATAGTAGCGTCCAGCTTTATTTTGAGGGTATTTATTGCTTTTATCGGCCATACACATAAATTGCCAGCGAGACCTCCCAAATGCAAGTAAACAAGGGTAAGAAACCTATGCTTTTGAGTTAATTTTATACTGACCTCTGCTAACAAGTTAATAATAGTCCGGGCAATTTATTGCTGAAAACAAGAAAGCGAGTTATAGGTAGGCCTATGGGTATCATAGAAGAATCTCAACGTCGCAGGACCTTTGCTATTATCTCGCATCCAGATGCGGGTAAGACGACAATTACAGAAAAAATCTTGTATAACGGCGGCATTATTCGTGAAGCTGGTGAGGTTAAAGGGAAGGCTGGTAAAAAAGCGGCCACCTCTGACTGGATGGCCATGGAAAAAGAGCGTGGTGTATCTATTACATCTAGTGTGATGCAATTTGATTACGAAGGCTTAAGGGTTAATTTACTAGATACCCCTGGGCATAAAGATTTCAGTGAAGACACATACCGTACATTAATAGCCGCAGACTCTGCAGCTATGTTAATTGATTCTGCCAAAGGTGTTGAGGTGCAAACGCGTAAACTTTATGAGGTTTGCTCTTATAGAAAAATACCTATTTTTACTTTTGCAAATAAAATGGATAGAGATGGTATTGACCCTCTTAATTTAATTGATGATGTCGAAAATACTTTAGGTATTGAGTGTTACCCGGTAACATGGCCTATTGGCATGGGTGACAGATTCAAAGGTCTGTATCACCGTTTAGAAAAAAAGTTTTACTTTTTTGAACGCAATCAAGAAGAACCCTTTATAATTTCTGATGCCCAGTGGGATAACCAAGAGGCTAAGGCACGCATTAACGATGATGAAGTTTATGGTAAATTTTCTGAAGACATAGAGCTTTTAGAGGGCGCACTAGAGCCTTTTAATGAAGAGCGTTTTTTAAAAGGTGAGCTTTCGCCTTTAACATTTGGTAGTGCTAAGTTTGATTGGGGTGTTGACCTGTTTTTACAGTTATTTAGGAAGTGGTCTCCTTCGCCTCAGCCCAGAATTAGTATTAATGGTGATGAAATTAGTCCTCAAGGCAAAGAGTTCTCTGGTTTTGTATTTAAAGTGCAAGCTAATATGGATAAAAAACACAGAGACAGAGTGGCTTTTGTTAGAGTCTGCTCGGGTAAATTTGAAAGAGGCATGAAGGTAAAGCACCATAGGTTAAAGCGTGACCTTAGGTTGGCCTACGCTAACCAATTCTTAGCCCAAGACCGTGAAACAGTAGACGAAGCTTTTGCTGGAGATGTAGTGGGTATTACTGATACAGGTAATTTTCAAATTGGTGACTCTATTTATGGTGGTAAAAAAGAAGTTTGTTTTGAGCCATTACCAAGGTTTTCACCAGAGGTTTTTGCAAAACTTAATATTAAAGATCCGCTTAAACGTAAACAGCTACAAAAAGCTTTAAAGCAGTTATCTGAAGAAGGCGCTTTGCAGTTATTTTATGACCCTGTAGTTGGCGAGCAAGATCCTATTGTTGGCGTTGTAGGGGAGCTTCAATTAGAAGTGCTACTGCATAGGCTTAATGAAGAATACAAGCTTGATGCAAAGCTTGATAAGCAAATGTATACAGTGGCAAGGTGGCCTCGCGATAAAGACAGTCACGAGCTTGTAGAAGATATTAAAGGCAATAACAGAAAGTTTATAGATCAAAATCAACAGCCGGTGATACTTCTTGCAAAAGAATGGGATCTTAACTGGCTAATAAAAGAAAACCCTAATTTAGAGTTTTCAATGACAGGGGCATAGTTAATGTCTGGGCAAGTTACAGGTAGCAGAATCATAGCTATTGCTGGAGGAAGCGGTAGTGGAAAAACTACTTTTGTAGAAGAACTTAAAAGCCAGTTGGGTCATGAAAATTGCGCTGTCCTTTATCAAGATTCTTATTATTTTGACCAAAGCCGAATGTTTAAAGGCGACGGTTCTATTAACTACGATCATCCATCGTCTTTAGATTTTGAACTAATGGCGCTGCACCTGCAAACACTACAAAAAGGAAAGGCTATATTAGCTCCAACCTATTGTTATAAAACTCATAAAAGATTACCAGAGACTATAAAAATTGAATCTTCACCTTATATACTTTTAGATGGCACACTTATATTGTCACAATCGAATGTTTGTGAAGCAGTCAATTTAAAAGTATTTATAGAGACTCAAGAAGAGCTTAGGTTTTACAGAAGGCTTAAGCGAGATGTGGCAGAGCGTGGCCGCACACCTGCTGGTGTTAAGACTCAGTTTGATGCTCATGTTAAGCCTATGCATGACCAGTTTATAGAGCCTTCAAAAAGCCACGCCGATCAAATTGTAGAAGGTATTGGTTCTTATGAAAAAATAGTTTCCGATGTTTTAAGGCAGGCCGGTTGGCTGACCTAGCTACTGTTTTAATACCAGCTCATTTTTCATTTTAGCTGTAGGTAAAAAATTCATACCTTTAAACATTTATAGATTAACAAACTTAGCATTGATAATATGCGTTATGCAGAACTTAAAAGCCCTTTTAGTCCTTTCCGTTGTTTTTTTTACTCCTTATCTCTGGTCTCAACAAAGCCCTTACTCAGTAAGCTATTTAAAAACAATTCAGCAAAAATTTTATAGCGAGGACGGCAGCCTTTCTTTAAAAAAAATTAATACTTACCGCAACCTAATAAATTCAAAAAAACATGAGCTCGTTGGTGTTGAGGGTAAAGACCTTACTGCAAATAGTATCCTTGCTAAGAAATATGAAGGCAGTACAGAAAAGAAAAAAGTTAAAAAAATTAATGAGCATGAATATGCTATTGCATTTCAGCTTATAGAAAGAAAGCTAAATCAACTTGAAGTCACTTTAAATATTAAATATCAGCAAGCCTTAATTAATGAAATTTTAGAGCTTGAAGGGGCTATGAGAAAAGAAGGCTTAGGTGCTCCCTTAAAAAAGTTAGTAAGTGAAGTGAGCTCGCTTACATCAAGTTGGAAGGTGAGTAAGTCTTTTAATGCAAAGTTAGAATCGACAAACCTTTATGATGGTTTTTCTGGCCGATATATGAGCCAAGATAGGATTTCACAGCTTTATAAAGAAGGTTATGATTTATCATTAGTAAACCCTTTAGATTCTTCATTTTGGCAAAACCCTAAAAGAGGGCGCAGAAAAACAATGAAAGAAATCGCTCTTGGGGCTTCGATGTCTTTGTATGACAATAAAGCTGTTGAGTTCCCACAAGATGGAGTGACACTTTATTTTGATGAAGTAAAGCGATCGGCCACAAAGCCAAAAATAAATGTATATCATGAGGTTGCTGGTAAAAAAGTTAAGTATAAACTTAAATTAGGGGCAGAGCTGCACTCAGATCCAACAGCTGCTGCATTAATGATGTCATTAGGCTTTGCAACTGACATTACTCAAGTTAAGAAAAATATAAAGTTAATACTTAAAGATTCAAGTTATGAAGAATTTAAGTTGCAGTGGGAGAGTTACTATAGAAGAGACTCCTATAGGCTCTATTATCCTATTGAAAGCTATATATCTGAAAAAGGCCTAACAGCTGAGGGAGATGAGTACTTAGTTTTTAAGGAGGGTCTTTTAGAGGCTAAGCCAAAAGGTATAGAGCGTTTAGGCCCCTGGGGTTTTGGTGAGCTTGGTCATGATAGCTATAGAGAAGTGAGGGCTTCTTTGTTGGTGCAAATGTGGATTAATAATGTAGATATCAAGTTTGAAAACAATAAAGTTTTACTTAAAAAAATAAATGGTGATTATAAAATATTTCATATTAACTCAGACCCAGGGAAATCATTTGGTGCTGTTTTAATTCAAGAAAAGCCTGATGCTTTTGATACAAAAATTGTAAAAGACGTTAAAAGTAAAGAGGTAGTGCTTAAATATATTTCTACTTTAAATAAGCCCATTAAAAATAAATCAACATACTCTGATTTACGCTGGGGCACTCGATTAATTGCAAGCTTAACAAGAAAGCAAATCGCAGAAGCTGTAAATAACGGAAGATGGCCTCATGCTTGTGTAGAGAGGTTTTATGTAGAAAGACTAATTTCAAGAAGAAATGACTTAGTAGAAAGCTTTGATTTAAACCATGAAATTGAATTAATACCTGTTAATGATACTTTATTGAGCCAGTCCTTTGATGAAGTTTGTAAAGGTCAAGATGAGGCTCTGGGCGAGTCTACGACAAACTTTGATAGCAGTTTGTCTGTTTATGCTGGCCCGCCTTTAAAAACAACAAGAGATGTAATTTTAAGGGCATTAAGAGGAGTTACAAATACAATTAATAGCGCAAGGATAAATGTAGAAGACGTAGCTGTTACTGATAGAGGCTATATAAGAGTTGTAGCAGCACCCGATAGGCTTGTTGAACTTAATCCAAACCCTAAGAGTTCAGATGACCTCTATATAGTTACTGACTCTATAGAGCTTGGTTTTGGTTTGGGTTTAAATACTATTCTTTATGGAGACTCTACTTACAGTAAAAAATATACTCTTTCTTATACAGCAAGAACTCTAAAAGAGGCTGAAACACGCAATATGTATATTGCTGATATTTTCTTACCTTTTCATTTGTCAAAAAAGAAATTACCTAAAAAGTATGTGCTTACTGTGGATCATTATTTTAATACTGCAGCTGGTATCAGGAGTGCGCCGCTATCTTTAGTGAGTGCTACAGTTGAGGCGCAGCTTTCTAAAAAATTAATTTACAGGACAACAATAGATAAGAGTCAGCCAGAGCAATATATATTATATGCACAAAAGACAGATTTTTTAGAAGCCAGTTTAGATGCATTTATTAGAGTGATTTTTTTAAAGCTAAGCCTTTATGAAAACCTTAACCAGTGGTCGGGTACAATAGATGGCAAAGGTGGCTTTATTAAAGCCCAAGAGCTTGATGAAAACCCAGGGCTATGGGAAAAGCTCCATGGTTTGACAGAAGAAGGTGATGCTAGTGAATTGAGGCCTTACCTTGATGACTTTTACTTATGGAGTGACTTTAAAAATAGTATAAAAGAAATAAATTTAATATTTTGGTCTCAAAAAAAACAAAAGAGATTAGACCAGCTAACTATTGGCACAGAAGAGGGTGAAAAGTCTCAGCTTCAGTATTTAAGTTCTATTAAGAGTAAGTATGCTATTGTGGTAGAGCCAGAGGCGCGCCGTAAAGTGGTGCAAGTTTATACTTCTAGTGATAATCAAAAAATGGATTATGAGATAAAGCTTCAGCTTTTTAAGAATGACCCTGTAACAAAAGACAAAGAGCTTCAAGGGAGTTATTTAGAGCTTATTAATGCAATAGGTGACCCACAAGATAAAAAAATAATCCCGTTTACTCCTAGCTTAGGCTATGCGAGGAATGGTTTGTGGGGGCATACATTAACAAATGTGAATATTACTTACTACCCAAAAGCTGTTAAAAAAATGCTAGAAACAACAGAAGTAGATGTATGGAAAGCTGTTTCTGAAGTGACTGGTTTTACAAACACAGAGCTGAATGAAAAAAAGTATTATTATTTAAAGCAGCGAGAGATAAACTCAAGTGCAGACAATAAGATTTTAAAAGTAGCTTATCGATTTATTAAGTATATTGATAAATACAAAGAAAGCGACTCAAAGGCCGATAAGATAAAATATTTAGCCAAAGCTTTAAGGAGGTCTTTAAGGCATCAGAATGGATTTTATAACCCCTTTGTCTTAAAACTAATTAATAAAATAGTGGGCTATGAAAACTATTACGCAGAGGCAGAAATTGTTTCGCCACCATTTAGGCCTGAGGTCTTTTTTGAAGGGCAAGGTTTGTCTGGTGTTTATGGCCATAAGCAAGAGAGCCAAAGAATGTATATTGATTTAAGCACTCTTACTCCTACTGAGCATTTCAACTTTTTAACAAACCTAAGTTTTGAATTAGAGACTATAGGGAAATAGCTGAGAGCCACTCTTTTGTGGGTGGCACCAGTTTTCTTTGGTGGGTGTCAAAAAGCCCAATAAGGTAAGTAGCTTCTGTGCAAAGCTCTTGTTTAGAGTTGTAGACGCTTTGATGAATTTTACTTAAAACCCTTGAGTGCTCTGAAGCCGTTGTTTTAATAGTGATTTTTTCTTGATACTTAAGCTCTTTTTTAAACTTAATGTTAATTTCTAATATTGTAGGCCCAAGGCCAGACTCTTTAATTTTAGCCATACCAAAGCCACGAGAATCGATAAGGTCCCAGCGGGCCTCCTCAAGAAGCACTAGGTAGGTGGCATTGTTTACATGCCCAAAGGTATCAAGATGAGAGGCTTTAATCGTGGTTGTATAGATGTGTTCTGGCTGGCTCATAGGCACTAGGATATTGTGGAGAGGTTAAGAAGTAAATACTTATAAATGAGCTAATTGTAGGCAGGGGAGTTGACCTTGGGTTATGTATTGGTTAGTTTCGTCTTTCAGGACTTTGTCGCGGGATGGAGCAGCCTGGTAGCTCGTCGGGCTCATAACCCGAAGGTCGGGGGTTCAAATCCCTCTCCCGCAACCAATTTTTTCTCAATAATTTCAAGCACTTACAAAGACCCTCATTTTTTCATTTTCTTCAAAATACAGTTCTATAGAACACATATCGAACACGAAGCTCAGAATTTATCCAAAACCCAGTAAGATCGCGTTTTTATAGTTCTAAAATATTAATATTTAGAGATAAAATTCCGATGAGTAGTAGTAATGAAAGTAATACTTATTTTTATATTTTTGAGCTTAGTTATTGGTTGTACTAGCTTGCAAAAAAACAGAGCTCCAAGCTCAATAGACAATCCGTTCTATAAGCTTCAGCTTAACGAGTATGGTTTGAAGATGCCAACATGCACGGGGACATTGATATCTAAAGAAGGACATGTTCTAACTGCAGCCCATTGTATTGATCGTACTCTAGAAACAAAAAACTACAGCTTAAAAGAAAATGGCTTTAGGCAGAACTTCCCTATTGATGCCCCCATTAAACATTTTGAATCGTATTATCCAAAAGATACAACTTTTAAATTTAAATATTTAGATTATGAAAAAGTTGGAGATAAATTAGTTGCCCTCAAATATAAGGATAGTCTTTATAAAAAGGCAAAACTGGCTATAAGAGTAAAAGATGTTTATGATAATAGGCTTAATTCAAAGTTTCCTGCGCGGTTGCCTGAAAACTTTAAAGGCTTTAATGCAAAAGTGTATGCCACAAACAAAGGGCTTATTGTTCCTCGATTTTCTGAAGGGCTAAGTAGTATTGATACAGAAAAATACTATGAGCTTTTTAATAGTGGACACGGTCAGGGCGCAGATTTTGCTATCCTGCAGATAAATGAGTTGAAAAATAAAAAATGCCTTAGGATTTCTCAAAGGTCACCTATGCAAGGTAGCATGATTTATAGGAGTTCTTATGATGCCTACTTTCGTAAAGAGCATAATGACAGATCTAAGAAGGAAGAAGATAAAAGATATATTGAGGCTCAGGTATTTACAGACGAACAGGTTGAAAAACATTATCGAAAACAAAAAGCAGAAAAATATTTTTTTACTTTTTCAGAGAATAAATCAAGAGAAGGTAATAGTGGTGCTGCAGTCATAAATGAATCAGGTGAGGTAGCAGGTGTGTTGTCGTTTATGTTCCCTGAAGGTGTAGTAATGAGCAATAACATGATAAGATATGAAAGTGGAAATGTAAGAATAGAGGCTGTATGGGATGCACTATCAAAGAAGAAGTCCAAGGATCTCCTGAGCTTAAATAGTAAATGTGATTATTATGATCACGCTAGTGATAGTTTTTCAGGCCTATATTCTGGGCTGGATATAAAAACTAAGTATGGTTTTACTATTAAAGAGAATGCAATATATTACTCTCAGAAAATCTTAAAAATATTTGGAGATATTGAAGAAATACAGCTTTCTCAGGTTACGCCACATCATAGAGAAATTTTTGGTAGTGAAAATAGTGGCCAGGCTTACTTAAAGTTATTTAATGAGCTTAAGAGTATATCTCTTGGTGTTGGCGGTAGCTATGCAGCTGCTTATGTGGAAGGCCGTAGTCCAAATGAGATGAAAATTGTAAATGCAATTAACTCGATGGAAGCTATGGACCTCATTTCAATTTTAATACATGAAGCTAATCATTTGGGGGATAGTTTTACATCTTCTAGGCATGTTCAATGTCCTAAGTATGGCGTAGATAGACAGCCCCTTCTAGGTTATCACAGTGGAGTAGAGCTGCAGGGCAAGCCCGCATGCGATAGCTCTCGCTACTCTTCATATGCAATGTCAGCTACAGCAATGAAAAATATATTTAAATACTGCACTAATTGCTCAGAGCAAGACAAGCAAAGAGCAGGTTTTCTAGCTAATGAGATGCTAAAAAGAATTATTGATAAAAAAGAGTATGGTTTTTTACTTAAAGATTTTAATTTATAAAGGCTTTTTGTTATTACTATAATTATTTTTAAGCAGACTTTTTATATTTCAAAAAATCAATAATAGTGCATAGGTTTTCTAGTGTAGGATTACTGTCATCCTTGCACATATCATAGAGGGTAGTTCTGGGTATGCCAGTTGACTCAGAGATATAAGTCCCGCCAAAGCGTTTAATTAAAGAGTGTAGTGCTGATTTAATATCATCAGCGTCGCCGTCACTCCAAGCTTCAAAAAAGCTATTAATAATTTCAGTATCAGAATACTTACTCATAGTCTTTGATTCTTGTCTTGCCATTTTCTACTCCATTTAAAAGCTCTAAAGCTTTGTTAATATCTTTACTTTGGGTGTCCTTGTGGCCACCAATAAGTAAAACAACACCATCAACTTCTGCGCAGTAAATTCGAAAAGAGCCCATGGCTCCTGTTTTCCATTTAACCTCTAAAAGGTCATCAAAGCGCTTGTGAAGGCCCGGGTTGCCATCAGCTAACCTTTGTAGTCTCTGATCAATCCTTATCCTTAAAGAGCGATCTATTTTGTTTATCCAAGCTGAGAATTCATCCGTACACTTCACCATTTAATTGTATGATATATCGTACAAAATGTCAATGACAGGAAATAGAGCTTTTAAAAGCCCGTGTATGTCGGCGTTCATCGAACACCCATAGAACACGCCAACCTGAAATAGGTCGAAAACAACCGAAATGAACCGAAGTAAATCTGACCAATGAAATTTCGCAAGTTATTGTTATTATTAGTAAATACTTGATTTTATTGATGAATTTTGAGTGTTAAAAAATGGTTATAGTCGGGCTCATAACCCGAAGGTCGGGGGTTCAAATCCCTCTCCCGCAACCAATTTTTTCTCAATAATTTCAAAGACTTACACGCTTCCTAATTTTTTTATTTTCCTCAAAATACCTCTCCATAGTACACATTTCGTACACGCCGATCAGAACTTATCCGAAACTAACCGAAATAACCTCAGTATCTTCTTCAAAAATACTAAAATTATTCGCAAAGGCTATTGTAGGTTCAATTTGTGGTTAATATATCATCCATAAATTCCGATAACCTAAGGTGATATAGCGTTTGAGGGAAAGTAATGTTTTTTAAAAAAATAAGTATAGTTATTGCTCTTGGGCTTCTTGTAAGTGCTTGCCTAGCTATGTTTGTGGGCTCTGAGCATTTAGCAAATAGAGGGCTGTCTTCAGTAAAAGAGCAACAGTCCGAGAATACAGATGCTGATGAACTAAGTGCAAGCCTTGAAAAGTATGCTTACGAGTTAAATCGCGATAGGTATAGGCATGGTTATTTGATAACACCTCCAAGAGGCAAGATAAGCGCTAATATAAAGCTTGCTCAAAAAGAAATAGAAAGAGTTATTAGGTATGTTGGTGGTGATGAGCTAGAGAAAGCTGATATAAAGTTGGTTGTTAATATTTACTCAAGTAAAAATCCAAATGCATGGGTAAGGGAGTTTGACGAATACACGACGGGGCAAAGCCAGTGGCCTTCTGGAGAGTGGCCACTTCAAGATCAGCTTGGAGTTTCTGAAAACGGTAGGCCAGTTGTGGAGATAGCGGTCACGACGGGTTTACTTCAGTTGTTAACTTATGAAGATGAATTAGCATCGGTGTTGTCACATGAGATAACACATCTTTTAGAAGAGCATACTAGGCATAAAGATTTAGCGGCTTCTCAGCAGCATGAAGTTGTAGCTGATACCCAAGGGTTAAAAAGATTAATAGGCAAGTATAACTTATCTGCTTCAGTTTCAGCTTTAGAAAAGCTATTTGAAGCAGATGAAGATGAGCTTTATGAGAAAGATCAATCAGCTGCATTAAAGCTTGGGCTGGGCCTTGCTGAGAGTCATCATCATGAGGGTCAAAGAATATCTATTTTACAATTTTTAGTTGAAAAAATTAGGCGTGGTCCAGATGCGCCTCAACGAAGAGAGCTGACTCCAATAGCAAAAATTTTAAAAATTAATACTAAGTTTAGGCCTAGTAAAAATAGTGTTGAGGATGAAAGATTTGAATTGAAAGTTGCTGAGTATTGGCGCGCTCTTGACGAGTACTTTCTTAAAGATAAAGTTTATCATAGAGTTATTGGTACTCAATATAGCGATTCAAATCCTGATTTAGGCCATTACAATACAGTAGTTAGTCCAACTCGAGAGCAAGTTAGAGCCTTTGCAATGGATTACTTAAATAAGGTTAAATCTGCAGACGTATCAAAATCTATAAAAGTAAACTCTTTTCTACAGATGATGAAGCTCTTTAAAAGAATAGACCCTTTTCAGGCTGGCTTTTGGGAGTCTATGACCTCAATCCAATTAAACCAAATCACAAGATTTTTTATTCAGAACTCATCTGGGGAGAACGGATGGAAGGCTGATAGTTTTAAAAAAATTACTGATCAATTTCATCATCATGAAATCCAGTATTTGATAGGGCTTTTCTTGTCAGATAAAAATGGACAAAAAGTACTTATGCGCTTGATGTCTATTTCTGAGCAGTGGCAGCTTCATTTTCAAGATTTGTTTAATATAAATAGGTTTGTTGACTCTAAGGGCAGGATTAATTTCCAAGGTTTATCAAGTAATATTGAGTACATTAAAAGAGTAAAAACAGAAGAACTTGAGAGTATTTATTATAAAGAGCTCAATGACTTTTCGAATCAATTAATAAGTATTAATCCAGAAGCATTCGTGAATACTATTGAATCAAGTGAAGAAGATACTCGTAACTACTTCTCTTTAAAGGCTGAGATTAATCGCTTGCACAGAAGCGATGAGGCAAAAAATAAGATACTAAGTAAAGCGAAAAACTATTTAGATACTAGAGTCCAGCCTCTGTACTTAGAAAAGATAATACCTAAGGCTGAAGGTCTTATCTTTAACCCTTCTGCATCTTATATTGATAAGGTAGGCGCTTATAATACTTATATAAATGGATCGGCATCGTTTGAGAGCCTGAGTAGCGCTCAGCTATCTAGACTACAGCTAATTATTGTAGATATGGCTAAAAGCTTTGAGTTCTCTGATTCTTATACTCATATGTATACTGGAGATGAATATGTTTATCTTGTCTCTACAGTCCTCGCAGATAAAAGGGTTTCGTTAAAAGATAGAGTCAGAGTGTTTGAATGGCTTTCAATGTCTAAAAAAGTTGAAAAAAATATTTTGGAAAACCCTAACAAAAAAGTTAAAGATAATTTAAAACAATTTTTCTCTGAATTCTCAATGAGTGAGCTTGTGAGCTTATTAACAAGCTATCCAGGGGTAGTTGAAGAGGGCAGAAGGCTGTATTCGGTAATTATAGATACAGAGACCGATGCTGACAGAAGGGCAGCTGAAGGAGAGCTTTTCAAAACAGATAATAACGATGAGTTCTTAAAAGCAGATTTTAGTAAATACTTAGAGTTTAAAAGACTTTTCCTTCAATCAAATCTTAATATGTTGAAAATGCTCTCATACTCAAATGATGGCAATAGCCGTATTGCTTCTATGAAAAAAAATGAGTTTGTGAGGGTTCTTGACCTAATAGAGCGGACAAGAAGTGAAATGATTCATATGGACGGTATGGGGCATCATGCAAACCTTAAAATGGTAAAGCATAGAGGCTCTAGCTCTATATTAGTAAATTTATTTATTAACTCATTTGATGAAATTAACACCTTCAAAGAGTGGAAATCTTTTTACAAAAGATTGGAGTTCCAAGTAGGAGATACTTTTAGTTGGAGCTTAGAGCAAAACAAAATTATAGAAAAAAAATTAATGGCGCTCATTGCTGGATTTAAAATAGGTAGTCAGTATTTAGCTGTAAAGGAGCCGAGTATAAGAAAATTCTTGTCAGATGAGAGTATAGCTAAAATTGCAGCTCAGAAAGCTTTAAGCCTAGCTAAAGGAACTAGAAAGCCTGAAACATTAAAAGCTAGCATTGATAAAATTGATAAGGAACTTAGTTTCAAAGATACAATGAGAGATGCGTATAGCTTGTTTAAAGACATGATAGCTAAAGCTAGGAAGTTACAGCCAGGTAATATTTTTGATATTTTCTCTGAAGATGAGAGATCGATTACAGAGCAAACTAGCTCAGACAGTTTTAATGTGAGGGCTATGAGTGGATTGCTATCAATAACTCGTCCTCAGCCCTATGCGTCTCAGTTGAGGTTAATAGAGTTCTTAATGGGCAGAAGTAACAGCATGCCTGAGTTTGTTGCGCTGACTGACAAATCATTATTAGAGGGCGACGGTGGAATGGTAGGCAGTGCCTATAGAGCTTCAGGGAAAAGTTTCTCAATAGAAGTTAATAAATTAAGGCAAGAGCTAGCTTTGCGTACCGAGCTTGAAAGAGCTGTATTTGTAAACTCGTTTTTTGCAGGGCCAAGCGGCTTGTTTCAAATTAAAGATTCAAGACAGCTGCTTATAAATAAAATTCTTGAGCCCGTAGATCAAAAAAATAAAGAAATTGCGAGAGTCCTAGTTGAGTCTCTTATTGAAGCCGAAGGCAAGCAAGCATCAGTGTTTTTATCTTATGTGTTTGCTCAAAAAAATTCTGGAGAGCCATTAACTCAGTCGCTTGTGTTAAAGAGTTTATTAGATAGCTATGGTGTGCCTGGAGTTAAACTAGCTCAGTACTTAGCTTTTACAAATGAATTTAAAGAGTTTGGCGGTCTGTTGGAGTCTTACCAAGATGAAGCTATGCCAATTTCTTACTATCAAATGTTACTACTAGTTAATGAGCGTCTTGGTGAAAAGTGGAGCTCAGAAAAATATAAAATAATAAAAATAAAAGGCTCAGGTTCAGTGAATATTGCTGTTGAGTATTTAAATAAAGAGACTCAAAAGAAAGATGTTTTAAATATATCAAGACAAGATATTGAGGCTAAAACTGCTGAAGATTTTTATCGCTTTGAATTGCTTTTAAATAAGCTAAGCAAGAGTAGCAGCAATAAAAATGGCAAGTTTGATTTTGTAGTTGGGCTAATGCAGGTTATAAAAAAATCTGTAGGTTTAGAGTTTGATAAGACTCATGCTTTTGATATGCAAAAAAGTGTTCAGAGTATTTATAATAAAAGTGTTAATGGTTGGAGAGTAAAAACTGTTGATGCCTATGAAGTTGTAGATGAGAGCATGTCGATTTTAATGGAAAAGGCTCAAGGAGTTGGTGCTAGGAAAGTACTTAAAAAATCTCCGCATATTTATAATGAAGCTATGGCAGCTCTTCTAAGTGTAGAGATGGAAGTTTTAAGAGGCGTTTCGGGCTCTGGAAACATGAAGCCAGTCCCTCTTTTTGCCAACCCGGATTTGCATGATGGACAAGTTTTAATTGATACTAAGAGTAAAACAGTTACGATTTTAGATTTTGGTCAAGTAGAAGAAATTAGTAATCAAGAAAGGTTACTAGCTATTGATGTGTTAAGAGTTATATCAGGGGCTGAAACTAGTAAAAGTTCTATTAAGCTTTTGGCTAAGAGGCTTAAGGGTTTATATTCGGGTTTTAAAATTAGCGAAGAGTCTATGAGCAGAGTTTTAGAAAAGTCTGATAGAATGGACCGCTTTGTTAGGTTAACTTCATTGTTAAGTAGAAAAGGCTTTGAGCTTCCACTATCAACTGTCCATTGGGTTTTAGCCGCCAACAGGGCTATAAAGCTTGGTGATAAGATTGGAGTCCCGTATGAAAAAACTTTTAGAAATATAGCTATAACTCAAAAGCTGGGTATCCCTTTGTCAGTTTATAATATTGGTGAAAATATAACTAAAAAATATAATGAGGCAAGAAAAAGGTCTATAGCTCCTCAGTGCAGGAAGGCTCTAGGTGGTTTTTAATAAAGTGGCTATATTTTTTACAGGACTGAAGTTTTGGGCTGTAAAGTATTTGGGTGTTGGCTTTTAAAGCTATGCTTGTAGAGGTCCGATGAGATATTAGTAAGATATGGATATTTATGAAATTATTTTTTGATTTTAGTACAATGAGTAGCGGCTTATGATTAGGTTGTTATTTACTATATTAGTTTCTTTTGTACCACTCTTGTCATTTGCTGGTTCAATTACTGGTCTAACTTATGTAAATAAGCCAGGCGAATCTTTGTCTGATTTAAGTTCTATTGATCCATTAGAAGTTGAAGAACTTGCAAGCTTACATAAGTGCCCAAAAGTAAAAGCAGTCAAACCTAAAAAATGTAATACAAAAACATTACTGAGAAAAAGTAAAAGCCCTGAGGTGAATATTTATTATGAAATTCATAGCGCTCCGCAGGCTATTGAAAATACTAAAAAATTGATTCAAGATGCGAATAGTAAGAACTCTTTATTATTTCTAGAGGGGGTTACAGAAAGTAAAGACGCAGTTAAATTTAGCGTTAAATCGCTGAATAAAAATTTAACTGTCGACAATGTTTTTGGTGCAGAAAGTGCAAATCAATTAAACTTTGTTCATTATGCAGCTCTTCAAGATGATCTCGCAAGGATAGCATATAGTAGAGCTAGTGTTGAAGATATTAGCGCGGAGGGGAAAGGCGCAGAGCTTGTGTCAAAAGAGTTAGTATATAATAAAAAAGTTTTTATTCGAAATCTCTGCGTTGTTATGAGTCAGAATAAGTTATTAAGAAAGCACGTTATTAGTAAGACAGCTCGTGATATAAAGCTTAGGTCTCAAGCTAAGAGTAGTGATTCTGATAAAAGTAGCGAAAAGATATCAATAGTTACCTTGGGTTTGTTCAAGGCTCTGCCTGAGAATAAAATTTACCATACTTTAGCTACCACAATAGATTCTAGAAAAAATCAGACTCCGCAGCAAAGGTTAAAATTTTGTAGTAATTTAGATGCATCATGGATGAAGTCTAAAGGTTCGATAGATTTTTCTAGCAATTATGGTAAAAAAGCTAGTAAATATGTGACAAAAATTGTTAATTCACTTCATGCTAATAGGCTGCAAACTCAAGCTTATTGGGGAGGCCATAGTGAAATGGCTCAAAGGGATTATCGTAAAATGATTGGTCTGGATAGTGTTTTAACAAAAATAATGGAGAACTCTAGAGAGGATAGGTTGGTAGACTTAATGGTGGCACAAGACTTAGTTGAGAGCATGCTGTCTCTTGCATTTGATTATAAAGATGAAAAAGACTTAAAAAGAAAATTAGCTAACTCCAGTTTAGATGAGCTAGTAGAGTTTTCATCTTATGATAACCAGCTAGTATGTGAGAGAAATTTGCATATGTCTCAGCAGATAATTAATAGTCTGTGTAAAAACTCTTCTAAGCCAGTTAATATAGTTGTAGGCGCTATGCATAGAGATGGGGTCAAGAGTATTCTGACTGAGACTCTTTCGGACCTAGGTTTTGATACAAAAAATATTAAAACTATAAATGTATTCTCTAAGCAAGATGTCAAAAAGAGCCCCACTAGAAGTCGTAGTAAAGCATCAAGATAAGCAGTTTCAATAGGATTTTTTATTGAAAACTACTTAGCCCAAGACTTCGAGCTGCCAGTGAGACCCCTCGAGTAGCTACCATAGCTCGATAATCCTCGTTGATGAGAATTAGCAGCCTTGGTGGCCATCTCTTTAACAGAACAGCCGTGTTGCGCAAGAGCCAGCAGTGAAATCACCACTATCCCATTAAAAATATCATTAATTATACCCATATTAATTTCCTCCTCAGGGTTAAAAATCAATGACAGGAAATAGAATTATAAAAGCTTAGTGTATGTCGGGGTTCATAGAACACCCATCGAACACGCGAGCCAGAAATAGCCCGAAAACAACCGAATTAAACCGAAGTCAAAACAACAATTGAAACTTTCGCAAGTTATTGTTATTATTAGTAAATATCTGATTTTATTGAGCTTTTTTAAGTGGTGAAAAATGGCAGTAGCTGGGCTCATAACCCGAAGGTCGGGGGTTCAAATCCCTCTCCCGCAACCAATTTTTTCTTAATAATTTCAAAGACTTACACACTTCCTTAAAAAATATTTTCCAGTCATTTTCACTTTTATAGTGCACATATAGTGCACGCCAAACATAAATTAACCGAAATTTACCGAAACAACTTCGCTGTCTTCTTTAAAAATACTAAAGTTGCTCGCAAATTCTTCCATGGTAGTCAAAACAGGGCTTGTCAGCTATTTTTGAAAATAACTTTTTAATAAGTTGTTTGATGAATTTCATTTTTGTTTTCTCCTTCGCTATGTTTATGCAGTGCTACAGGAGATTGCTCTTCATAAGTATGATCATATGATTTTATCCTAGTTTTCGCCAGAAGCTCGCGAACTATAGGATCTTTAGATAAAATTCCACTAGATGAATCTGGGAAATCCTGACTAATTAGCTCATGTCCTTTAAATTCAGACTGCGCTGAAAGTGCTAAAGTGCACTTAAGGCCGCTAGAGTAAGCAGTCTCTAGTTAGAAAAGTGATAAGTATAAAAAAGCGCATGTATTATTTATTGCACTTTGTATGCCTGCCAAGTCTTTGATTCTGAAAAGATGGATATAGAAAATGCAGTTCACTGTGTTACCCTTATGGCTCAAACAGAAGATGACCGTGATCATTTGTTACAAGCATTTAGCATAGGAGCAAAATTTGATAATATATATGTTAATGTAATGTATATTGGCACACCCACTACAAGCCCCAGAGGCTCTGGAAGCAACTAAGTGTGCCCATGAGTTTAAATAATTTAAATAATATAAAAAGCCCTAGGGAATTCTTAAAGAAATCTCTAGGGCTTATGTACGTTAAAAAAAATAGAATTAATTTTGCTGATTTTTCGAGGCGCTGCAACTTTGCATCTAGAGGTTTTGTATCAGAGTATCTATCAGGTAAAAAAAGATTATCTAGTGACAGTTTGCAAAAAATAAAAAAAGCCCTAAAGCTTCAGCGCCCTTACCCGCGTATATTTGAATTATTGGTGTTACTTGATCAAGAAGAGTTGCGCTCGAGATACCAGACTGAAGCAAAGTTGCTAAATAAATTATGCGAAGCAAGAAGCTTGATAAGTAAGCCTGTCAGCTTAACTAAAGCAAACTCAAAAAGCTTAATTTCAAATGAGACCCTTATTCAAGTCTTTGCAGCATCAGGAACAATAGAAGAAGGAAGTAGCTTTGATGACCTTTTACAGAGGACAAAGCTCTCAACCAAAGATGTAGAGCAGTCTATAGAGATTCTTATAAAGAATAATATACTGAAGATATCTGAAGGTAGATATCTTCCAGTTGCACCCCAAATAGACCTAGACGGTTTATGCGCTAAAACTGGTTTCCCGGATTTAATTACTAACGTCTCAAAAAAAATTGCTAAAAATGCAAATACCATTAGTGCCAACAAAAGTAATCACCTTTTTTATTCAGCATTTTCATTAAGTCGATCAGAAGTCTTTAAGTTTAAAAAAGATTTAAAAGAGGCCGTTTTTGAAGTTTTAGACAACTATCAAAAAGATGAGGGCGACATTGTTGTTGAGCAGGTATTTCTTGGAGCCTGGCATAATTAAATCTACTAGGTAGTCGCTCAGAACCTCAATCTAAAGGCTAGCTATTATAGAGCAGCTCATTTGATATGAGCTATTTGCCAGCTCTGAGGCCTTACTTTTAATGGTTGAACCAAGAACAATCAGCAAAGGCTTTTCAGTTGTTTGGAGACGACCA
>JALZUS010000038.1 GCA_023299885.1 Bdellovibrionales bacterium
AGGCTTAGCTTTTTAGGCGCATCTTGTGCTTTAGGCTTAGCTTTTGGAACAACAGCCGGCTTTACCTTAAGTGCTGGAGTTGGCTCTTTTACAGGTGTGGTCGCAGGAGGAACGGCTTGCATAGTTGGCTGTATAGCTGCTGCCGTTGTAGCTGGCTCTACAGTTGGCATCACTGCTGACTGCGCTACCTCTTCTATATTCTGAAAACTGTCAGCAGCTAACAAAACCACATCTGATTTATTAGGCTTAATTACATAATTAAGGCCCAGGACTTCTGTTAGATAGCGCTGCATTTGAGACATAAAGCAATACTAGTTTAATAGCTAAAAAAAGCTATTAGTTTTACCCCATTATGACACTGTAGCAAAACGAGTCATGGGCCTAAGCGCCCTATATTTGAGATGACTGCCATTAACTGGCTGACTAAAAAATTGGACCTAAAAAAGCTAAAGCCATAGGCAAGGCTCACCGATAGCTTATGTATGAACACAAAAAAACAAATCAATGCCGACCATTCGTTAAGTCTTATAGAAGAATACGTAAGAGATAAAAAAGCTCTACGTACTGGCTTTTTAGATAACCATTTTAACTGCCAACTTTGTGGCTCTGAGCTTATATACTCACATGTTACACATTTCGTTTTTGAAGAAGTGGTTGTTGAGGCTGAGTGCGCAAGTTGCCAAACTCAAAAAACAGCTGAAGTTCATAAACTACAGTAAGCTACTTCTCAGTATCATCATTCAAATGAAGTAATATTCTTTCTGCCAGCACTCTATGGAATGTTGGCATTTTTTCGATGTCTTCTGCACTAGCAAGTTTTATAGATTCAATATCTTTAAACTTTTTTAATAAGGCTTTTTTGCGCCTCTCCCCTAATCCAGAAATCTCATCTAGCTGGCTATGCATGCTTGTTTGTGACCTCAGTTTTCTATGAAATGTAATCGCAAACCTATGGGCCTCATCCCTTAAACCCACCAAAATTTTAAGCGCCTCTGATGAGTTTCTAAATGTAACAGGGTTTTGTCGTCCCGGTAAAAAGAACCGCTCTTGGCTCGCCTTTACTTCAGAGTCATGGAACTCCCCTAAAGCCCTCGCCTTAGCCATACCTACCACAGGTATATGAAGTAAATTTAATTCCTTTAAAACTTCAAAAGCTACGCCCAGCTGCCCTTTACCACCATCGACAACTAGTAAGTCTGGCTCTTCTTGAGGTGCGGCAGTACTCTTTCTTTTTGTGTTAAACCTTCTAGTTAAAACCTCTTTCATACTGGCAAAATCGTCGTTACCGTCAACAGTTTTAATTTTATAACGACGGTAATCATCACCCTTAGGCAAGCCTTCCTCAAAAACCACTTGGCTGGCAACTGTGTCCTTGCCCTGAAAGTGAGAAATATCATAACACTCCATACGCTTAGGTAAGTTTGGAAGCTTTAATTTTGATTGGATTTCCTCTAAACCTGTTAAGCGCCTATTACGCTTAGAAATATAATTTTTAAAATGCTCTTCTGCATTTGTTTTTGCCAGCACCATTAACTGCTGCATACTTTTATCATGAGCATGTAAAAACTGTGGCGATTTATTATTACGCTCTAAAAAGACATGCTCTAAAAGTTTATAAATGTCAGCGCCTAAATCAAAAGGGATAATGATTTGATCGGGAACTATGTTTTCTGCATAGTATTGGTTAATAAAAGAGGTTAGCCACTCACGAGGGTCTTCCATCTCGTCATCTAAAACTACCCCTGGTAAAAACTGATGCCTATTACCAATAACACGGCCACGCCTTACATGAAGGCTATTTACCATTGTCCCCGACTCATCGCCAAAACATGCGATAACATCTTGGTCTTTAATTTGTTTTGGGTCTATTACTGTTTGCCGTTGCCATATAGCCTTCATAGCCTCCAAGCTATCACGGTACCTGCCCGCAGCTTCATAGCGCTCGTTTTGAGAGGCATCATACATTTTTTCTGATAAATGTTTTTTTACTTTTTCATCTTCACCACGTAAAAACTCTAAGGCCTGGTCTACATCTTTACCGTACTCAGAAGGCGTTACGTAATCGACACAGGGTGCTGTGCACCGGCCTATTTCAAAAGTCATGCAAGGGCGTTTTCTAGAGCGCATGTATTTTTCTGTACAGTCTCTAATTTTAAATGTCCTGTTTACAAACTTAATGCTTGAGCGCACTGCATAGCTATTAGAATATGGCCCAAAGTATATATCCTCACTGCCCGGTAAAACTTTACGAGTAAAATAAAACCTCGGGTAATCATGTGAAATATTGCAACTTATATAAGGGTAGGACTTATCATCTTTAAGCCTGATATTGTATTTAGGGCGGTGCTTTTTTATGAGCGACGCCTCTAGTAAAAAAGCCTCTACCTCTGTTTTAGTCAGTATGTAATCAATAAAGTCTATATGCCCCACTAAGTGGCGCGTTTTAGTACTGGCCTTTAAAGAGCTTTCATTAAAATAAGAGCGCACGCGGTCTCTTAAGGCTTTTGCTTTTCCGACATAGATAATTTTCCCATGTTTATTTTTCATTAAATAAACACCAGGGAGTTTTGGAAAATCCTTGATTAAATCCTTAAGCTCTTCTTTATACTTCATTAAGGTTTATTCTAAAGCATATAAGCCTTTAACTAAACCTTTTATTAGTAAATTCTTAAATTCTAAACCAGTCTATGTTCATACAGACAAGCTCTTCTTCCTTTGAAGGCTCAATTACTGATCTCGTTTTATCTAGAAGTGAAAGTATCAACTCCTTTACTTTGCTAAAATCATCATAGCTTAGAGTCTGAACAGAGGTGTAATGTAGGCCATCGCTATCTAATGCAGAATTTGAAACCGCCTTGTTTCTCCAATTTTGGTGATTAACTTTTGTCATCGAAGAATTTTTTGGAAGGTGGATACTTCCTTTCGACAAGCTCCACTTTTGGGCTTCATTCTTAATTAACCCCATCTCCTCCAAAGAGGAAAGATATTCTTTAACTTTATTAGGCTTGATTAGAAGACGATCCGAGATTGACTCCAGGCTTTGATAGCCCTCAATTGAAATTAAAATATGAATAGCCGAGTAAACCCAACTAGAGTAATACAAACTTTGATTGTAGATACTAATATCTGACTTTGAAAAACGCTTAGATAAATTTTCGCTCTCAACTTTTATATTTTCTAGTCTTCTATAAACGATTTGCTTTAGAGTATTATTTCCAGCTCTTCCAAGCATTACTAACTCCAAAAAATACTCAGACTCCAAATTATTAAACCCCCAAAACTCTGCCAGATCTGCTGCATGCTCTGGAGTCAGATGAACTTTTGTCTTCAAAACTTGCGACAAATAAGAGGTTCTAATGCTTGCTGCAGCAGAAATCTTTGTGGAATAGCCTCTTTTTTCACTATTTTCTTCAATAATGTCTTTTAAAAAGAGCTTATAATCTAAGTACTTATAGGGGCTTAGTATTTTTTGCATGCCTTTATTAATAATTTATAAGTAAATATGTCAATAAATTAATAATATTGTTGTTGTAAATGGTAATGGGTGTATTTATAAAAGCCATAGCAAACACATGCACTTTTAAAAAGGGAGAATTTATGAAAAAAGTTATTTTAATGAGCGCACTACTTATTTTATCGCTATCATCATTTGCTGGGCCAATTTCTAGCGGAGGACCTCAACCACACCCAGACCAGTACCTTATGGATGCTAGAGGGTTATTGCTTGCTGCAATAGACTCTATAGATGCCGAGACACCAATAGCAAGTATTGAAACACTACCTAATGGAGTTTTTAAAATTAACACACAAGATGGGCCATTCATTAGAAATAATAGCCAATCCGTTAAATTTATTTGTGGAGATGAGTACACGGTTCAAGCTGAAAGAGAAGTAGTCGAAACTTTCGACCCCAATATTCCACCAGAAGTGAGAGCGCAGCTACCCAGCGGATCAATTTCTTATGAGTACTCAGCTGAAGTTACCTCTGAAACACCTCATGAGTGTAAGTAATATCTAAACTTATATAATAAATTTTAACTTTTATAAAAAGCTGGCTTCTGCCGGCTTTTTAATTTCTAAAGCATATAAGCC
>JALZUS010000039.1 GCA_023299885.1 Bdellovibrionales bacterium
ACTGGTGGGATTTTTTAGGATAACACTCATTTATTTCAGATAATAAAAAAGGCTTTGTTAGTACAAAGCCTTTTTTATTATTATTTCTCGCAAGTTCTTATTCAAAATCTCCAATAAGCCTAACCTCTGTTTCAAGGCTCACGTTATGGGCCTCTTTTACTTTGACTTGGATATGCTTAATCAGGTCCAACAAATCTTGAGCCGTACCTGTTTCATCGGTTACTAAAAAGTTAGCATGCTTTTCTGAAACTGTAGCACCACCAATAGTAAAACCTTTTAAACCCAAACCATCTATTAGGGCTCCAGATGTATAACCTTCTGGGTTTTTAAATGTAGAGCCTCCGCTAGGCTTATTAATAGGCTGCGTGCGTATGCGCCTTTTGGTAGCCTCTCTCATAAGCTTACCTACCTCATCAATAGGTTCATGCTTATATTTAAAACCCACCTCAGTAACTATGCCTGGCTGCCAACCTTTTGTTTTTCTGTAAACCCAATCGAGGTCAGAATGCTTGTAGGTTTTAAAAGTTAGGTCGGGCTTTAAAACCTCAACCCATTCTACAATCTCAGTGAATTCTTTTGGCTGAGTGTTTGTACCCACACCAGCATTCATAACAACGCCACCAGCAATATCACCAGGCAAACCTGTTAAAAATATTGCAGCCATTGATTTGTGTTTTAAAAATACTTTTAAAGCTTCTGATTTTGATGTGCCTGATAAAGCTGCAAAAGAAATAAATCCATTTTCTAGCTTTTCGTTTTTTAACTCTGAAAACTTTGACGTCTGTATAATAAGGCCATCAAAACCCTTATCGCTTAGTAGCACATTACTGCCACCACCAATCACACAAATCTCTATATCTTTCTCTAAGGCCCATGAGTAAGCCTCTTTAAGCTGCTCTTTATTAGTTGGCTGTACAAAATATTTTGCTTCGCCTCCTACTTTCCAAGAGTTATAGGGTTTTAAAGATATGTTTTCTTTAATCTCTACCAATTGAAATCTCCAGTAGCTAAAGATTCAGCTAGCTTCCAATTATCACCAGCACCCAGGCAAACAATAATATCATCAGCTGTATTGAGCTTTTGAAGGCTTTCGTAGCATTGCTTTTTATCAGCAATAAATTTTGAGTTTAAATTTGGTAAAATTGTTTTTATTTCTTGTATGAAATTTTCAGAATTAATTTGCGGGAGTGGACTTTCACCCGCGCGATAAACAGGAATAGCTACTAAATTTTTAGCCTCAGAAAAGCTATTTAAAAAATCTCCCCAGCAGCTCTTAAGCCTTGTGTATCTATGAGGCTGGAAAACAAAATGAATATTCTTATCAGGGTACTTCTCTTTAAAGCCATCAATTGTTGTTTTAATTTCTGTAGGATGATGGGCGTAATCGTCATAAATTAAAGCCTCGCCCATTGTGCCCCTAAAGTGAAAGCGCCTTTCAACCCCTGCAAAAGAAGAAACTCCCTCTGCACAAAGCTTAACATCAAGGCCCGCAATATGCCCTGCTACAAAAGCAGCGCATGCATTAAGCGCATTATGTACGCCAGGCATAGGCACAGTAAATTTACCTAAGCTTTTACCTTGAAAGCATACGTCATAAGAGCCATTGCTCCCTTTTAGTTGGTAGTCATTTCTTTCACCAAAACCATAAAAAGCAATAGGCTTTGTAAAGTCTTGAAAAAGATCCCAAGCCTCTTCATCGTCGCCACAAACAATGGCTTTACCATAAAATGGGATACGCATAGCAAAGTTATAAAAAGATTTTTTTAAATTTTCAAAAGTACCGTAATGCTCTAAGTGGTCGTTATCAATATTAGTAACAATAACAACTTCTGGTGATAGCCTCTCAAAGCTACCATCACTTTCGTCAGCCTCAGCAATTAACCACTCGCCCGTACCTAACACTGCATTGGTACCTAGTTGTGTTACCTTACCACCAGCAATAATAGTTGGTTTTTTATCTCCAGCAATAAATACAGAACCCATTATACTTGTTGTTGTTGTTTTTCCATGGGTACCACCGATAGCAATGCCTCTTTTTAAACGCATAATTTCAGCTAAAGCTTCAGCACGCTCAATAATAGGTACGCCATTTTTTCTGGCAGCTAGATATTCAGCATTTGTTTTTGGGATGGCACTGGAGTACACCACAACATCGGCTGGCATAAGGTGGCTTTCATTATGGTCAGAAAATACTTTTATGCCCAAACCCACAAGACGCTCTGTTTGTGAATTAGTAGATAAATCACTACCCTTTACCTCTGCACCCATATTATGCAGAAGTTCAGCAAGGCCGCTCATGCCGATACCGCCAATACCTATAAAATGAAATTTTACGCCTGTTAAACTGGTCATATAAAACCTATATCATGGGTTTTTACCGACATGAAACCCTTAAATAAGCCCGAAGCCGTTAAAAAAGAACTGACATAGGCCCAGTGCCCCCATAGCCCTTATTTAGTACAATTAAGCCTATGAAAGCTCTAGATAAAAACCTACTCATTGTCAGCCTCTTTTTTATTGGGCTTGGGCTCGTTCAGGTTTACTCATCGAGCTATATATTTGCTACAGAAAAATACAGCAACAGCCTTCACTTCTTTAACAGACAGTTAGTTTTTAGCTTTCTAGGTCTTTTTGTTATGTTCTTTTGCGCACTCACACCCTTTAGCCTCTTTAGGCGTTATGGCTGGTTGATATGCGCAGGCGCAGCTATTGGCGTCTTTTTAACTTATGTACCTGGCCTTGGTGTGCGAATTGGTGGGGCCCAAAGATGGATACAGGTATTACCATCATTACGTGTAGAGCCCTCAGAGCTCTTAAAAGTCTCTCTACCCTTTTGGTTAGCTGCTCTTCTTTTTAAAACATGGCCACAAAAAGTAAAATATGCAGCTGTTGCTTTTAGCGTACTTACGCTTGCAGCCCTCTATAAACAGCCCGACTTTGGAAACTTAGTCATTTGCACAGCCTTAGTTATGCTATTGCTTTTTTGCTTTGGTTTACGTTGGATTTATATTTTATCCTCTATGACAGTTGCTATTCCTGCAGCTTGTATCATGATTTTAATAGAGCCTTACCGCTATGCCCGCCTTATGTCTTTTATAGACCCTTGGGCCGACCCAGCTAAAAAAGGCTTTCAGGTGATTCAAAGCATGGTCAGCTTTAATGCTGGCGGCCTATGGGGGCAAGGTCTTGGGCTTGGACAAGGAAAACTTTTCTTTTTGCCAGAAGCACATACTGATTTTACGCTTTCTGTTTTAGGTGAAGAAATGGGTTTTGTTGGAGTAGCTATGGTTATTAGCCTTTATGCCTATATCTTTTATAAAGGCTTACAAATTTCTTTAAAATGCGAGCAACAAGATGTTCGCTGCATTTCATTAGGACTAACATTTTTATTTGCTATCTCTGTCTTTGTAAACTGCTGCGTAACTATGGGACTATTACCACCCAAAGGATTAACACTGCCTTTCTTAAGTTATGGTGGGAGTTCATTAGTTTGCCAGTGTTTTTTAATTGGTATTTTACTCAATATTGACCGCAGCCAAAAACTTAAAAAAATTAATCGTAATTTTATAGGGCTACGAGTGTGAAGAAAAAAACTTTTATGATTGCTGCTGGTGGTACTGGCGGCCATATTTATCCTGCACTTTCTGTTGCAAAAGCTATGAAAGAAAAAGACCCATCAATAAACATACTTTTTGTGGGTACACCCTGGGGCCTAGAAAACAAAATGGTACCTAGAGAAGGTTTTAACCTTACACATTTATCTATTGGCAGGCTTAACAGCAATGTCTCTAAAACAGAACGCATTAAAACACTACTGCTACTACCTTTTGCATTTTTAAAAGCGGCAGCACTAGTTATAAAACATAAACCCGCAGGCCTTATAGGTATGGGCGGACAAGTGTCAGGGCCATTACTTTTTATGGCTTCTATAATGGGTAAAAAAACATGGATATGGGAGCCTAATGCTGTCCCCGGTATGGCTAACAGGCATTTATCAAAGTTTGTTAATGAAGGGCTTATTGTTTTTGAAGACTGCCTTAAACATATGAAACTTAAAAAGCATCAAATAGTTGGATTACCCATACGTAAAGAAATTGAAGATCTTCATGACGCGGCTTCTGTAAACAATGAAAAATTTAATATACTTATTTTTGGTGGCAGCCAAGGGTCGCTAGCTTTAAATAATAAAATTTTTGAATTCTTAAAAGACAATCAAAATTTAAAAGATAAAATTAATATTGTTCATCAAACAGGCGAGCGAACTCATCAGCAGTTTTTAAATAAATATAAAGAGATACCAAGCTATGCTTCATGGATAGAAGTTAAAGACTACCTTCATGATATGCCCAGCCGTTATCAATGGGCTGACCTTGTGATTGCCAGAAGCGGCACAGGCACGCTGTCTGAGCTTGCTGCCTGCAAAAAGCCATCAATACTGGTGCCACTACCAACTGCTGCAGATAACCATCAGTACAAAAATGCAAAAGCCTTTAGCGACAAACAGGCCGCCATACTTATAGAAGAAAAAGATGTGAGTTCTAAAAAATTAAAAGAGACCATTGATGACTTACTCACTAAAACTGAAAAGCTAAAAAATATCGCTTCTAATACTCATTTTTTCTACAAAAAAAATTCTGCACAAAGTATTTCTAATTACTTAACATCTATGATTTAAATCATTTTTTGTGATAACGTATAGGTAACTTTTGAGGAGACCTATGAAGAAATTTATTTCTATTGTTATTGTTTTAACAGCTATCACTTTACTTGAGGGCCTTTCAATTTCAGAGGCTCAAGCTTCTTGCACTAATAATGATTATGCTTTTAATTTTTTCCCCTACTCCACTCCTAAATCTGACAACGCAGCTGTCGCACTCACAGATAAGCTGGGTGAACTTCTTAAATTATGCTCTGTTAAAAGTATTTTAGAAAGAAATAATACAACCCTTGATGTAACTTCTTTTTCCTACAATAAGCCTGGCTATACTTTAGGTTACTCGGTGACAGACTGGTCTTCAGGTAAGCCTTTCGGGCAAACATGTGTACTTAATATTTCCGTAACGCTTCCACCGTCATTGTCAGCTTCTAATCTACCTCCACCCAAGATTGAATATAGCAATAAGTGTTCAGCGCCCATTCTCATTAATTAAGGGCTTAAACTTACTTTCATTAGCATAAAAAAAGGAGCCCTAAAGCTCCTTTTTTTTATAAATCTTAAAACTTAACTTCTAAGATTTAAATTGGCTCACTAAATCTTTAAAATAGTTTCCGCGCTCTTCGTAGCTATCAAAAATATCAAAACTAGAAGCACCTGGCGACATTAACACTTTGTCACCTATGCGGCTTTTTTGGAAAGAAATTAAAATAGCTTCTTCAAATGTACCTATAATAAAAGTCTCACTGTAATCGCCAATATCTCTGTTGATTTTTTCTTTCGCCTCACCAACAAGAATTAAATTTTTCACTTTACGTCTAATAATTTCTTGTAATGGCGTGTAATTAAGATTGGTATCTTTACCACCCATAATTAAAATCACGTTCTCATCAAAAGCATCTAAAGCTTTTCTTACGGCATGTACATTAGTAGCTTTAGAGTCGTTAAAGAACTGAACTCCACCGACCTTACGGACATACTCAAGCCTATGCGGTAAACCTCTAAACGAGCTAATCACTGACTGCATCGCTCTTTTCGTAGCGCCGTGTTCTGATGCAACAAGCATAGCTGACATAAGGTTTTCCACATTATGCACACCTTTAAACTTAACATCAGCAATAGAGTACTCCTCTATGTCTGGGCCTGTACGTAATTTAATTTTATCTTTAACCTGAACTGCTCCACCAATATTCATAATTTGTGGCTCTAAAGCTGCTTTTCTAGAGAAGTAAAAAATTCTTCCACGCTGCACAGATGGGTCACGAGCAAGCTCTACAATGGCATTATCATCAGCATTAAGTACGCTTGTTGTATTTTGATTTGTATTTATAAAAATACGTCTTTTAGCGTTTACATACTCTTCCATGGTTTTGTAACGGTCAAAATGATCTTCTGCAAGGTTAGTAAAAACAATATTTTTTGGAGAAAAAGTATTTACATGCTCTAGCTGAAAGCTTGAAAGCTCTGCTATTAAAACATCAACTTTATCGTTAGCCAGCACATAATCCGTTAGCGGAGTACCATAGTTACCACCAACCCAAGTTTTAACACCAGACTCTTTAAGCATCATGCTCACTAACTTTGTAACTGTAGTTTTCCCGTTAGTCCCTGTAATCCCAATCACTGGCTCTTTTACAAATTGACTGGCAAATTCAAACTCACCTGTCACTTGTACGCCATGGTTTCTGGCATACTCAAAGATTTTTAATTGTGGAGCAATACCTGGGCTAAGAATAATCAGCTCTTGCTGTAAAAACGTTTTAGGGCTGTGACCACCAAGGTCATACTTAATGTTAAGACCTTCAATTTCATCTAAGTAATCAGCAAGCTCAGCTTTTGATTTATGATCACTTACCGTTACGTCGGCTTCATATTTATCTAAAAATTTACAAAGAGAAACTCCGGTTCGGCCTAAGCCTACTATTAAAATTTTCTTACCCTTAATGTCTGTTAATTCCATACTTACCTCAGTTTCAAAGTACTTAAACTTAATATTGCTAATAAAATTGATATAATCCAAAAACGCACAATGATCTTGGTTTCATCAAGACCTTTTAATTCAAAATGATGATGTATTGGAGCCATTTTAAAAACTCTTTTTCCTCTTGTTTTAAAAGAAATAACCTGTGTAATCACAGATAAAGCTTCAACAACAAAAACACCACCCAGTACTACCAATAAAATTTCATTTTTTGTGAGCACTGCAAGCATCCCGATAAACCCACCAAGGCTTAAGCTTCCGACATCGCCCATAAACACCTGTGCTGGGTAAGAGTTAAACCATAAAAACCCCAAGCCAGAAGCAATTAAGGCTGCTAGTAGCGGAGTTAGCTCTCCAGAAAATCTTAAAAAAGGTATCCCTAAGTATTCAGCAATTTGTGAGTGACCAGACACATAAGCAAAAACTAAAAAGGTACTTGTGCAAACCACGACAGGTACAATAGCTAAACCATCTAAGCCGTCCGTTAGATTTACAGCATTAGCACAGCCAACAATCACAAAACTTGCAAAGGCTAAGTAAAACCATCCTAAATCAAAGTAAAAGTTTTTAACAAAAGGGACATAAACTTCTGTTGATAAATTACCCGTCTTAATTAAGAGACCCACAATCACTGCTGAAATAAGAAACTCACCCAATAAACGGACTTTGCCAGAAATACCTTTAGAATTCTTTTTACGAACTTTGAATGAGTCATCGATAAAACCAATAACAGCAAATCCAAAAGTCACTCCCAGAACAGCCCAAACATAAGGATTTTTCAAATCAATCCACATCAGTGTAGGCACTAATATCCCCATAAGGATTAGCGTCCCGCCCATTGTTGGCGTGCCTGCTTTTTTTAAGTGCGATTGCGGACCATCTGTACGAATACTTTGATCCATTTGTTTCTCTACTAGCTGGCGAATAAAATAAGGGCCTAAAATCCAACATGTGAAAAAGGCTGTAAAGAAACTCGCAAAACTTCTAAAAGTAATATAGCGAAAAACATTAAATGCAGAGATTGTGTCCGATAAATTATAAAGTAGTGAATATAACAAATGCCAGTCCTAAAGTGTTTAGCCTCTGACTACTCTTAGGTTTTACGCCTGCAAAAAGTCAGAAATTTTTTCTAGCTTTAAAGCTCTAGAGCCTTTCACTAAAACAATATCATTAGTACTTAGCATAGATCGAAACTCAATTGCAAGTGATTCATTATAAGTACTTGAATTTATTAAGTTTTTACTGAATTCACCAAGACCCTCTTTAAACTCTTTAAAATAGCCTCCCAAGTACCAAATGCCTGAAAAATTAGCTTTTCTAGCGATTTGTCCCAGCTTTTTGTGGGCCTCACCAGAGTGCTCACCTAACTCCTTCATCTCACCAATAACTAAAAACTTTTCTTTTTCTAAATGCGAAACACTTTCTATAAGAGCATCAACACTTTCTAAATTAGAATTATAAGCATCAAATAAAATTTTATAACCGCTCTTGGATTTACGCCATTCACTTCGGCCCCAAATCGTTTTACATTTTTTTATACCTTGCCAAATAGCTTCAGCGCTCATGCCAGCGCCTAAAGCTAATCCTGCAGCCATCATAATATTATAAGCATGATGAGGGCCAAAGACTTTTACTGTTACTTTTTTCTCTAAACCGGCGATAACTCCCTCAAGCTCCATAGAGTCTTCTGATGTTGATTTGATGTTTATAAAAATATCAGCCTGCGAATCCTTGCAAGAAATAGTTATACTTTTTTTACCTTGAGAATACTTTTGGTGCATTTTATTTGTGTAGTCATTATCAAGATTAAAAACAGCTGTGCTGTAGCCTTCTGATTGATAAATCTCTGATTTAGCTTGAGCTATACCTTCTTGGTCTTTAAAAAAACCAATATGCGAAGAGCCTACATTAGTAACGCCCACTATATTGGGCGCCCCAATTTCGCAAAGTTCTTTTATTTCACCAGGGGCACTCATACCCATCTCTAGAACCACAACTTCAGCTGATGTTTTGCAATTTAGAATAGAAAAAGGAACTCCCCAGTGGTTGTTAAAACTCCCTTTACTATAATGGCACTCAAAAGACTCTGATAATATAGTTGCTAAAAATTCTTTTGTTGATGTTTTTCCATTTGAGCCTGTTACAGCAATTACCTGCGCTTCTAATTTATGCCTCCAAGCGGTGGCAATAGCCTGCAAAGCCTCTAGCGTGTCTTCAACCAACAGCATACTTACCTTATCTTTATAGTCGCCGTACGTCCCTTTATTAGACACGATAGCCACACTCATTGATTTAATGACTGAATCATCTATAAAACTATGAGCATCATGAGAATCGCCCTTTAGGGCAATAAAACAGCTTCCAGACAATAAGGTTCTTGTGTCCCAAGAAAAAGATGTTATCTCCATATCTTTTTTAACAGAACTATCAACAGCTTTAACAATTTCTTTAATTTCTAAAAAACTAAACACTATAAACCTAAACTTTCTTTAACAACCAAAACATCATTAAAAAATTCTCTTTGACCATTAATTTCCTGATAATCCTCATGGCCTTTGCCGGCTATCAATACAATATCATTTTTTTGAGCCATCAATAAAGCCTGCTCAATAGCTTTTCGTCGGTCTACATTTACAAATACAGACCGATCTATATCTTCTTTTTTAGTTTCAGAAAGTATATCTTTAATTATGCTTTCTGGGTTTTCCGTCCTTGGGTTATCCGAAGTGACAACCACAACATCACTATGAATTTCAGCAGCATTCATCATTTTGGGTCTTTTTGCTTTATCTCTGTCTCCACCACAACCAAAAACAGTAATAAGCTTACTGTTTTTTTCTTTGATAGCATTAAGTGTTTTTAAAACATTTACCAATGCATCATCTGTATGAGCATAATCTACAAAAGCATATGGGCTACTACTGGCTTTTTCCAAGCGCCCCGGTATACCTGAAAAGTTTTTTACAGAAGACTTAAGTTCTTCAAAACTAATACCTATTTGCAGTGCTGCTAAAATTGAAGCCGTCATATTATAGATATTATGCCTGCCGATGAGAGCCATCTCAAATGTACATTCTACACTCTTATAGCTTATTTTGAATTTTGTTGATTGTGCACTCATGCTAACCACGCTGCAGACGCAATCATTTTCTACTCCAAAGCCATAACTTATCACTTTTAGCTTTTCTGAATACTTAAAATCCTTAGCCTGTTTATCATCGCCGTTAACAACCGCCCACTGTAAAGACTTAGTAGAGCGGTCCGGATACTTACTAAAAAACTCTTCTTTACAAGATACATAGTTATCCCAATTTTTATGATAATCTATATGATCATGGCTTAGGTTTGTGAAGATATAGCCATCAAAACAAACATCCTCTGTCCTTTTTTGGTGAATAGCTATACTGGAAACTTCCATAAGACAAAGTTGACTTTGTTCGTTTAAAAAATCATTTATTCTTGAGTGTAAACTTTCAGGCGAAGCCGTTGTGAGCTTTGTCTCCCACACTTTTCCATTACATCTATGTGAAACTGTTCCCATAACTGAAGGTTTTAATGATTTTGTTAAATGCTCTAAAATATAACTAATACTGGTTTTTCCATTAGTGCCTGTTACACCTATGCATTTTAATTTATGTGATGGCTTGTTATTAACAAAAGAAGCAGCAAAAGAAAGAAAGCGCCTAGAGTCCTTAACTTGTACTGTTTGATTAGATTTATAGAGCTCATCAGTTATTACGACTGCAGTAGCTCCGCCTGACAGTGCACTATCTATATAACTGTGGCCATCGCCTGCACTTCCCTTTATAGCCACAAAAAGACAGCCCGGCTTAATATTTCTAGAGTCTGATGTTACAAATTTTATATCTGCAGATAAACCTTGCGGCATAAAGACTTCCGCATCATAAGCTTTTACAATATCTCTCAACTTAAACATAATAAGATTATACTTTTTTTAATTAAGACTAACAACTCTAGGCTCAGGCATATCGCGCTACTTTAATGTCATTATTACTTTTTGCTTTTCCTTTAAAGATGACCCTGGCTCCGGATACGTTTTTACGATTCGCCCCGAACCTTTAAATTGAACTGGGTGCTCAGAAACATAATTCATAGCTTCCCTCAAGCTTAGACCCACAAGATTAGGCATAGTGTTAAGGCCCAACTTATTGATAGCTGCTATTTGTCTTTTTTTAAGCTCTTGCTTTGATCCAATATCCTGAAGTTTTGTAACATTAGAGCTAGCAAGGACAATAGGAGTTACTCTTTCTTTTTTAAGTATATAAGAGGCCACATTAGAAAAAACCGGGGCTGCAACCGTAGAGGCATAAGAGCTTTTTTGAGGCTCATCAACAGAAACCATAATAGCAAATCTTGGTTTATCTGCAGGAGCAAAGCCTGCAAAACTTGTTATATATTTTTTATGCGAATACCTTTGAGTTTTATGATCAAATTTTTGAGCTGTTCCCGTTTTGCCAGCCACTGAAAACCCATTAACTCGCGCTAATTCTCCAGTGCCACCGTCTTCAGTAACTGCTGTTAACATCAATTTTAATTTATCTGAAACTTCCTTAGAAATAACTCTTTTAGCTGATTTTCTCTCTATATCTACTTCATCGCCAGTAACAGAGTTTCTTATTGATTTTACCAAATGAGGGGTATTCATTTTTCCATCATTTGCAATGGTGGCATAAGCGTTAGCTACCTGCATGCTCGTTGCTAACATACCATGACCAAAAGAAATATTAGCCAGAGCAATATCTCTCCAAGGAGTCTCTTTGACAGAGCCCGAGCTTTCACCACCAAGCTCTACACCTGTTTTTTCACTAAAGCCGAATTTTTTTAAATATTTTTTTAAATTCTTATCACCCAATAATAAAGCAATTTTACTTGTGCCCACATTAGACGAGTAAGCCAAAACTTTTGTAGCTGTTATCTTCCCGTACTTATGATCTTTATCTGACTCTCTAATTGTTCTATTATTAAGAGTGATTTCGCCACCTTCACAATTAATCTTTGTATTTGGCTTAATCACACCCTCAGAAAGAGCTGCCGCCATAGTAATAGTTTTAATAACACTTCCCGGCTCATAAGGGTCAGTTAACACTTTATTCTTAAACCTATACTTAGATGTTTTAAAAGGCTGGTTCGGGTTATACGTGGGCACATTTGCTAGCGCTAAGATCTCCCCTGTTTTAATATCCAAAACAACACCTTGAGCCGACTTTGCATCAAATTTTTTAACTGCTTTCGATAACTCTTTTTCCATAAAGTACTGCACACCTGAATCTACAGTCAGCTGCACATCATAGCCTTCTGGCCTGTCGATAAAAACCTTACCCTTTTTTAAAAGTGGGCGCCCCCTGGCATCTCTTGTCAAACTGACTTCTTTAGATTTGCCGCTAAGAAGTTTATCTTTTTTATACTCTAAGCCTTCAAGTCCCTGACCATCTTTTCCAACAAAGCCAAGTACCTGGGCCAATAAACCATTATTGGGATACACTCTTTTTGGTTCGGCAATATAGCCCAAACCTTTAAGTTTCATTTTTTTAATTTTGCTATACTGATCTTTTGAAAGATGCCGCCCTAACCAGACAAAACGACGCTTTTTATTAATAATTTTTTTATAGATTTTTTTTCTAGGAATATTTAAAACTTTAGAAATTTTAACAGCTACCCCATAAGGGTCTTTAATGTTTTTCGGGTCTGCATACAAAGATTGGGCACCAATAGAAACCGCAAGCTCTTTGCCCTCCCTATCAATAATAGCTCCTCTGTATGGCTTTAGGACAATCATTTTCTTGAATTGCTTTGCCTTTAAGGATTTTAACTGGTCACTCGGAAAAAGCTGTAATTGGGCAGCACGCGAAAGCAGAAGCACCCAGCCCATAGTAAATCCAACAAATACAATAATAAATCTAAGCTTCATATTTAGTTACTGAGCCAATGCCCAGCCATCGCCTTCCATTAAAATAACTTGGCCTTG
>JALZUS010000040.1 GCA_023299885.1 Bdellovibrionales bacterium
CCATTTACTCTTTTAGAGAACTTAGTATTTGATGGAATTACCACTTTATCGCCAGCTCTTAAAAGTAATTTGTTGCCTGTTACATCCAGCAAAAGTTCGCCTTCAGCCACTATAATAATATTATCAAAAGGGTGCTTCAGGTTCTTAAAATGGGCATTAGCTTTAAGGATCTCTTTAGAGGCTGTAAGGCCTTCTTTTTCAAACCATTGGTGCATTTGCTCGGGTTTAGGGACCAGTGGGGCCAACCATCTTGTAACAATCATGTATAAAACTTATTCACTTATGGCCAATAAGGCAATGCACTCTGTTTCAAATTGAAATTAAGCAAGACCAAGACCTAAATAATATCAGTTTTCGTAAAGAATTCTGGCTTATTAGACGAATAGTATTTTGTAAGCAGGATAGGCATTTGGGCTGTACCTGAGCATTAATTAAAGCTGTAAAGAGATGAGCGGCTAGCAAGTAGAAAATACGGAGAATAAAACAGTGGAAGATCAAAAATTACTAGCTAAAGAAATTTACGGGTATGTTAACTCAGCCAAAGGATTAGACTTGGAGAGCCCTGTAGATGGTTCTTTCACAATCCGCCAAAAAACAGATGGTAAAAAAATAACTGTAGACACTTGGTCATTAGAAAGTGTTTTAGATAGAGTGGATCACCTTAATAACTCATTTTTACAGGTTAACTTTGTAGACGGCAGAAAAATCTTAGTAACAGAAGCTTTGATAGGTTTTAAGCCTTCTAAGGTTGTCCCTGTAGACTTATCAAAAGTTCCTAAGGTAGTTACAACGCCAGATCTTATTAGTGTGTTAGAGGCATTAGAAGAGACTTTAAGTAGTGAGTATGTAGATACGGCTGACTTTAGAGTTTTAAAGAGACTTTACGAGTCTATTTTATTAGGTGGTGAGGAGATAGGTTTTGATTTATCTCGCGAAAAAACTTGGGTTTATAAATTGAGCTCAGCTAATAATAAAGCCTCTGCTTAGTCATATAAGTAGCAAGATATCAAAAAAGCAGCATCTAATGCTGCTTTTTTTGTTTTTGTGCTTAATTAATAGGTTTGGGGAGCTTATTCGCCTTGACCATTTTAGAGAAATAATTCAAATTGGTTCTTCGACCTAGTAAATATTGTGGGGGTGTAGCTCAGTTGGGAGAGCACTTGATTTGCATTCAAGAGGTCGCAGGTTCGATCCCTGTCACCTCCACCAATCCAATCGCCACGCGCACCGGCGACCTCCAAATTTCTTTATTTTTAGACTCAAATTTAAAGGCCTGAGCGGCTTTGAATAAAGGGATTACTGTTTCTGGGGTAATTGTCTTGGATTGTGAGGAAGAAGCCTCAACTATTACTATGTCTTCATCGCATTTATTGCTTGCATAAGCGCCAACACATGCAAGAGAGATTATAATTGATATTAAATTTTTCATTTTATTTCCTTTTGTTTATCGTACATTTAAATAACTGTTTTATTGCATAAGCATGATAACTTTCTTCAGAGTCTATTAGCTGAGCACCTTTAAATCCTTTTTCAATGCAAGATTCTTTTGCCCCTTCTAAAAAAGAATCTTCAATCCCTGTAGGGGGCCAGCAATGAAGGCAGCTATAGCTCTTTGTAACTATAGTATAGCCGCCATTTGTTTCACAGGTGTCGGCGTAGGTATTTGTTGTTAAAAAAATCATTAATAATAGTTTTTTCATTTTAATCTCCAGGCTAATTACATATGAATGTTATTGCTACAACAGCTCCTGACGGTGTTCCAGCCCAGCAGCTTCCTCGGTGTGATTCAATAACTCTAGTTTCTTCTTTGAGCTCAAAGCCTTTTTCGCCACATTCTACTTTAGCAATCTCTAAAGCATTTTCTTCAGCCTCTTTTATTCCATTAGACATGCATCCTAGGCTAATGAAAGATGATCCATAAGCCTGGGCTCTAAAGCCAAAGTGCTGAGCTGATGATGTTGTTGATATTAATCCTAGTGCAAGGATTAGACTTAGTTTCTTCACGGCAACCTCCTTTTTAAATATTTGCTGTGTGAAGATTTTTTATCGAAATCTTTACTTGACTACAAATGATACTTTTTCATATATACATAACCTATGGATATAGATAAACTTCGATACTTCTGCGCAATAGTTCAAACTGGATCAATGACAAAGGCAGCGGAAATATTACACATTTCGCAACCAGCGCTATCTAAGGCGGTGAAGTCTCTAGAAGAGGACTTTGGCGACAAGCTACTTGTAAAAGTAGGTAGAGGCTTAACCCCATCACCCTTTGGACAAAGGGTTGCGGATAAAGCATCACACCTAATTGATGAAATCATGAATCTCCCTTTGCTTAAAGAAGATTTGGTAGAGGCCCCTCTAAGGGTTGCGACATTCGAGGTTTTTTCAACATACTTTATGGGGCAGACGCTTTCTCAGAAGTTTGCTGACAGCAAAGTCAGTTTACTTGAACTAGTCCCTGGGAAAATAGAAGAAGCCATTTTAAATAATCATACTGATATTGGTATTACATACCTTCCTGTGCCAAATCCTAATTTAGATATTAAAAAAGTCGCCTCAATTAAAATGGGTATATTTGGCGCTGGTTCCAATCTTAAAGGTAAAGAGGTTGAAGATCTTGATTTTGTTGTGCCCAACATTCCACTTTCTGGAAACCCAAGTAAGGTTAAAGGGCTTGATGGGTGGCCTGATCATCTATTTCCGAGAAACATTAAGTATCAAGAATCTATGATGGAGTCTGCGCTCGATTTATGTAGAAGAGGGTTGTGTGTTGGTTACTTTCCAGAATTTGTTATCAAAATTCATAATCTTTCTGTTAAAAAGATTTTTGGATTACAAGAAATTAGCTTGCCGAGTAAATTTAAATCTAAGAAACAAGATGTATTTTTAGTGAAAAGAAAGTCAGACAATAAAAACTCATACTATAAAAGCTTAGCTAGCGAGCTGTCTAAGCTTTGAACCTCTTTTTAAAATAACTAGTAACTTGCTCAATAACAGCTTTCTCAAGCTCTGTATGATAAGAGTTATCATAATAAAGCAGGTAAAGCGAAACCCTTAGTTTAGTTTTTGGAAAAAGTACTTTTAAGTCTTTTTCGTTCTCTATTAAGTGGCTTGGCAGTACTGCGCGGCCCATACCAAGCTTTACTCCGTCAATAAGGCCGTAGACATCATCTAAGTATCTTTTTTGTATGTCATTATTGAGCTTTGGCTTTAGTTTAAAATAAGAGCTTGTTGTGACATCTTTTGAGTCATGATCCAAGTAGCAGTTGTTAAACTCATACTTTGTGGATTCTACTAAAACATTGTCCTCGTATCCTAAAAACTCAGCTTTAATAGATTTATTTTGAGGGTCCTTATTGCTAAGTACAAAATCAACTTTAGAAGTCCTTAGTAATTCATAAAGCTCATCAATCTCAACAGAGGTCATACTCATGCTTAGCTTCGGGTTCTTTCTAAGTAGTGGAGCAAGTGCTGGCATAACAACAGATCTTAAAACAGATGAGAAGCCGCCAATCCTGATAGAGCCTGCAAGCTGGCTAGAGCTACTATTATGCACTTTGCTCACAAACTCTTCTTCAAGCCTGTAAACCTTTTCGCAGTATCTTAATAAGCTTTCTCCAATATCTGTTAGCTGTATATTGCCTTTCTCGCGTATAAACAGGGTAGACTCTAGGTCTTTTTCTAGGTTCATAATCCTGTGAGAAAAGGCTGACTGAGTAATAGCCAGCTCTGAAGCCGCTTTTGTGAAGTTTTTAGTCTGAGCGAGCTGATAAAAGGCCTTTAGGTATATAGATGAGATATTCATAATCATTAATTATATCGATCACTCTATTAAATCAATCAATTTTACAAAAATAGAGGTATCAGGCACAACTGCCTTAAGGAAACAAAAACAAGGGAGAAAAAAATGAAGAAATTATTAATTTTACTAACAACAGGCCTTGCAGGCTTTCAAACTCAAGCTTCAGTAGAGTTTGTTTGCACGGATGGCGGGAAAAAAATATATGCTGAGGTTTCTCAAGATATAATATCTAACACAGGGGCTTTAACTATTTATGAAGAGCTTGATGGAGATATTAAGCTTAAGTCAAATTTTAAACTAAACTCTAAATCTTTTCCTACAAGGTGTGGACATATTTTTGAATCAAGTGGAATAGACATTCTTGGCAACAAATTTTCATACTACGCAGATGACAAAGCGCCTGATTGTGGCTCTCAAATTCATGAGAGTGCTAGTCTGTCACTGTTAGGCTACGAAAAATGTGAGACTACAAAGAATTAAATTATTTTCTTTAAAAAAAGGAGAAAAAAATGAAGAAATTATTATTTTTAATACCGTTACTTTCGTTCAACCTTTCATATGCAAGTAATTGGGTAGAATGTGTTAATACAAATTTTCCTGAAGGAATTGGTAGTACTATTAAATTTACACTAGAAGATGGGGTGTTAGATGGAGAAGCTACCTTTGTTTTACACAAATCGTCAGGGGTTCTGAAGCCAACAGGATTTTTTACTGTAGGGAAACTGACTTATGATGAAAACTACTCTCCAATGCAGTATTTAAGATGGAACTCAGGCTATGGAACTAGTGATTATGAAATTCCTAGTACAATAGTCGCATATTTAAATAAGACAAAAAAATACTTAACTCTTGGGTTTATTCAAAGAGTAGAGAATAAGAAAATAGAAGAGGGGCACGTATACAGCTGCGAATAACCTTCTAAAGTTAATACTGCTGGCTTCAATTCACGAAGCCAGCCTCTTCAATACCTCAATCTTACTCAATTCAGGCCATTTTTCTTCCATAGCTTTAATCTTAGCCTTGTCGTTGCCGTCAGTTGTACAAATCCAGTAACTGAGTGACCAGCCTGCATTCTTAATACCAGTATAATAGTTCAGATTACACAGCAAGAAGCTTTAAGCTAGGCTGAAAAGTTTTCGGTACTGGCGGTCTTCCGTTTAAACTACTATGCGGCCTTACTGTATTATAGTGATGCCTCCATCTTTCAATAATCACTTGCGCCTCTTTTAGAGTATAAAATATTTCTCCATCTAGTAACTCATACCTCATCTTGCCATTAAAGCTCTCACAGTAACCATTCTCCCAAGGACTCCCGGGCTGGATAAATAACGGCTTTACGTCTAAACTTTTAAGCCAACTTACTAACTTTTTTGCTATAAACTCTGGGCCATTATCTGACCTTATATGCTCTGGTATCCCATGCTTTAAAAATAACTCTGACAAGGCTAAAATAACGTCTTGTGAGTGTATACGTCTCTGCACTAAGCTCATTAAGCATTCTTTAGTAAATTCATCTATTATGTTTAGTATCTTATAACTACGTCCATTATGAGTGCGGTCTGCCACAAAATCATAACTCCAGACATGGTTCTTATGCTCAGGCCGCTGCCTCACACAGCTCCCATCAGCAAGCCATAGCCTTCTTCTCTTAGCCTTCTTCTCTTAGGCTGCTTCTGCGGTACCTTTAAACCTTCTTCTCTCCAAATATCGTAAACTAAGTTTTTACCCACATCGTGGCCCTCATTATTTAAAAGATGATTCACTTGTCTATAGCCATACCTTCCGTAATCTTCTGCCTTAGCTATAACCAGTGGCCTAAAGTATTCTTTTCTAAAGTTTTGTTTTTTTATATATTTTTGTGTCGTTCGAGGCTGCCCGATAATCTTACAAGCGCGACGCTCACTAATACTATATTTAACCACAGCATTAGTTACTGCCTCACGCTTCTTATGCGGGCTTAGAAGTTTCCCTCGGCCACATCCTTCAGTACTGCACAGTCTAACACTAAATCTGCTACTGCCTTTTTAAGACGACCATTCTCTACCTCTAACTCCTTTAAACGCTTAGCCTGGTCGACCCCCGCAAGCCACCATACTCTCGTTTCCAACGATTTATCGTCTGAAGAGTTACCCCTATCTTACGCGCCTACTCTTCATAACTTAAACCTTTACCTAAATTAAGCTCGTGGCTACGTAAGTGGATTATTATCTGCTCTACCTTGTGGTGCTTCTTGGCCATATTATCTCCTCCTATGGCTTATGGGCACCACCTTAACAAATGAACATTAAGAGTGGTACCGGTTTAAGCAGGCAGGTCAAAGTGGGTTTTAAGAAGCTATATGAATTAAAATTTTAGTTTGGCTTATGTTTCTACTGTGAGCTATTATTTTAATGAGCTTTTACAGCTAGACTTAGGCGGTTTGATGATATTTTTGTTCTCAGGCCACTTAAGAAAACCAATAGGTAAGTTTTTGCTCAAATAATCTATACGCTTTACACGTGTGTCTTCGAAAGCCTCTTCATACGCCTTTTCATCTGTGTACCATTTAGTACGATCCTCTGTAATTTTCCAGTAATCTCTTTTGTGAACACCAGCTATACCAAGTGCGTCTAAGTAAGTATTCGCGATAGAGCTATTCACAGATTTGTACCATTCCAAAAACTGTATTAAGCCGGTAGTGGACCTAGATTCTTCGCCATCTTTATCTTTTTCAGATTCAGCCTCAGCAATCAGCTGAGCGAATGAAGGAAAACTTACTAGTTGATTAAATTCATTTTCCAGCGCATTTAATTTCTTACTTTTTGAATCTTCATCATAAATGTGTGAGTAAATAAACTGATTTATTACTTTGCTGCCAGCTTGAGCTCTGACTAATGCAGAAAACACTTTTTCTTTCATATCTACAATAGACTTATTAAGGCCTTCTTGTTTATATGTTTCTATTATTAAGCTTTGTCCAACACGAGTATTTGCCATAGCAGCTTTAAGCCAAAAGTCAGAGCCTTCATGGTTAAGCCAGCCATCATTAATAATAATTTTAGCAAGTTTTTCGGCATGATAATTCTTGGCTTCCCTCATAAGCCTGTAAATAACTGCAGGGTTATCCATTGTTAGGCTATTACTGGCAATAGCAGTTAAAAATGCGTCTACATACATACCGTCTGTAGCAAAGTTTGGCTTCATATCTTTATGTATTAATATATCTATACTTGAATTAGCTCTGGCCATTAAATCAATTTCTTGAGCCTCTGTTAAGGCAGTGCCAGTGAGCTCTTTAACTAAAGCTGTTCTGTCATAAAGCCCTCTTTGGTCTCTCATTACCAAAAGAGGGTTTAATAGCTGATCAAATTTTTCTGATAAGTCTGAAACAGTGCCAGGCTCATACTTTAAATATCTAACAAATCCATTTTTTGGATTGATAGGTAAGGGTTTGTTATTAAAATTACTGGTATCTCTTAGCCAGCCCTTATCGTTCGAAGGGTTCCACTTCATACGAACGTCATAATCTTCGTATGTTCCACGGTCAGGATCAAATATCCAATTATCTTTAGTCTTGTAAGATCCAAAAAATGTATCTCGATAAGATCTTACTCCGGTTCTGTTGTCATAAAAACTCACTGATTCAGGATCAAAAGTCCAAACTGAGTTTGAGCTTTCCATAGCTCTTTTTATTGCGCGCTCATGCCTCTCATCAGCTTCAGTATGACTGCTTCCTTCAGAGAAGCTTCCTGTTTTGTCGTATATTTGCCTTTTTTTAGAATCACTTAAAACTTTATAAGCATTTGTTACTCTTATAAATTTTTTGCTAGCTTCAGGATCGTCTGGATTTAAATCAGGATGAGTTTGCTTTGATAGTTTTCTGTAAGCAGACTTGACCTCCTGCTGAGAGGCCGACTTGTCAATTTCAAGAATATCATAAAGGTTATCAGAGTAGGCCGGATAGCCTACACTAAGAGTAAAAATAGTAATGCAAAGCAGTCTATATAAATGCCTAAATTTGTTATGCACGGCTTCTCCAGTTTCTTTGATATATTCTTGAAAATAAAATGCAATAACATAGCCAATGCTTCTATGCTCTCTAGCACTAATTAATTAGACTTGAAGCTTAATGGCTGTTTATGCTTTTAACAGCAATAGTAATAATTACTATCGACAATTATTAGCTTCACCCAGCCAGCTCTGAGGCTTTATTTTTAATACCCTGCCTTTTAAGCTCAGGCTTAAGGTGCAGAGTATTTTTCTAAAAAATTATAGTTTGTCTATATGCCTGGCACTTTTTGTTTTTTATTTACTTAAGGCATATCACGAGCCTTTAGACTCTAAGAATAGTCTAAATTTTTAAAGATCATCGATTTCGACGACCCTGAGAGTTCTGAAATCTCTCTGAGTGATAAGCCAGAGTTTCTCATTTCGAAATATATCCGTTTATTAAGTCTAGGGTTGGTAATGAAATGTGTAGTAAATACAGACAGATGGCCTCGGTGCGCGTAGCCATTGTTGCTCCACCAAACTTTTTAATAATTTCAATAACTTACAAGCCAAATATGTGCCCGATTCGGACACACCAGACACATTCTCAATCAGCATAAAATATTCCGAATACTTCTTATATTTAAAGGAAGTATTCAATGGGTTATTACGTAAGAAAACTAGAAAACAAAAAGTCTGTACCTAAATGGAAAGTCCAGTACATTTCATGTAAAAAATCTGACCAAAAAGTTGAGTCTAAATCTAAGTTGCCGAGGCGCACTTGGGATATTTCAAAAGACAGATGGCGTGGACTTGGCTTTTATAAAACAATGACAATTATTGAGGCTAAAGAAATTGCAAAATCTTTAAATGCTAAACAAAGATTAAAAAGACAAGAAGAGTCCTATCAAAAATTTCAAGAGCAAATGTCTAAGGAGAGATTAGAAAAAGAAGCTTTCTTGCCAGCTTCATTCATTGCTGAGTTTGAAGAAAGGTTTATCAGAAAGCGCAAGTGCAGAAATAAAAAAGATTTTAGAAAAATATCTAAATCACATGTCGCTTGGAGAACAGCACAAAGATTAATTAAAGATATTGGTTTGCCACCTAATGAGTGGTTTGAACACACTTATGAAGTTTATGATTGGTTTTATCGCGAAGAGTGCAGTGTTGCTTATGCTGTGAGTATTTTAAAATTTATGAATATTTGGTGTTACTTTTTTTGCAAGAAGATGGGGAGGCCGTTTTTACAGGTGCCATATCCAAGAGGACATGAGAGAAGACGACTTATTGATAAGTACCATACAAGTCACAGGAATAAGAAAAAAGCTTCAAAACCGATTACTCCAGAAATGTTGATAAAAGCAAAAGGTAAAATAAATCAAGAAAATTTTAATTGGCTATTTATATCTGTATGGTTTGGGCTAAGGCCAAAAGAAGTAGACAGCTTGAAAAATGAAGAGCTATTTAAAATAGAAAAACTAAGTACTGGTAAAATAGTCTTATGGGTTTATCAGACTAAAATTATTAGTTTGCCGCCAAGCGAGAGGTGGAAACTAATACCAGCACTTTTTGATGAACAAGAGTTTGCGCTAAGGACAATAGAGTCTGGAGTATTTAAGCGCCCCTTAGTTAAAACAATCAAAAAGCATGTTGGGCCAGAGGTAAGCACCTATGGTGGCCGCAAGGGGTTTACTGATTTAATGCTAGAAAAAGGTTTTAGCTTAGAAGCGATATCTCAATGGATGGGGCATACGACAATTAATAGGACCTGGAGGCATTATAAAAATAGGACTAATATTAAATTTACTTTGGTGAGGAATGTTTGAGGGGTATCTATATGTTCATATACCACAGCTAGCTTTTGTAAGAAATACATGATGTAAATAATATTTTCTATTTGAAGCACTTTGCTGCAAATAATTTTGCTAAAGGTATTTGCTATTGATATAAGCTTTCTTATGCAAGAGCAGTCATTATTTTATATTCAATACCTCAGAGAGTCTTATGCTAAGAAAAAGCAAAGAAATTCTAGTTATTCGCTGAGGTCGTTTGCGAATCACTTAGATATTGATAGTGGCTCGCTGTCTGCAATTATGAACAATAAAAGAGTACCTTCGTTAAAATTAGCAAAGCGTATTTTAGATAAATTAGATTGCTCTGTAAAAGAAGAAGAGCAATTTTTGCTATCTATTGCTCATAAGCAAAGGCAGAGGAATCTTAAGCGTATAGACCCTGAAGTGCGTAAACTTGAAAAGCAAGGTTATAGTAAAACAACTCTACTTGATGAATCTGTGTACCAGACAGTCAGTGAGTGGCATCATGCTGCGATACTAGAGCTTACATATAAGTCTGATTTTAAAGGAACGCCTGGGTATATTGTTGATAAGTTAGGTATTAGCTACTTAGATGCTAAGACCGCTCTTGAGCGATTATTGGATTTAGGTTTACTTAAAAAAGAAGGCGAAAAAATTGTAAAAGCTGACCATCATCTTGATGGAAACAGCAAGGGTATAACTAGTAAAGCTTTAAGAAAAAAGCAAAAAGCGATACGTGAAAAAGCCATTGAGGCTATTGATAAGCAGCCATTAGCATCAAGATATATGACGACAGTTACCATGTGTATTGATCCAGATTTTTTAAGTAAGGCTCAAAAATTAATTGATCAATTTAATGACTCGCTATGCTCTTTGTTGGAGTCGGGTGATCGTAAAGAAGTATACACAATGGAAATAGGATTATTCTCTTTAGAAAATGGTATTAAACAAAAATAAAGGACAAAAAATGAAGAAGTTACTTATTATTATTTTATCAGCAACAGTTATGCAGGTGAGCGCAGGCACTAAAGATTCTGGCGGTGACCCTTATGCTCAAAACTTTATAGAAAGAGCTAAAAAAATTAGCCTTTACCTGATGGAGAACCCAAAAAATAGCCGCTTTAGTTTTGACGTAAAAGCTTTTGATGTAAAAGTGCGCGAGTATAGCAAATCAATAGAAGATGAATCTGTTAAAGATCTTGTAGAGTTTGTAAAAGATAAGCCTCAAGACCGCTTTGGTGTTGAAAAACCTGCGGTCTTTAATAGTGAGACAGGTCTTATAAAGGTTCATATAGGCTCTTGGGATGAATACAAAAATGATGATGATCGTTTTATCCTAACTATGATGGAGTTTCTTGGGCTTATTGAGGCTGAAAATAGATACAAGGTTGCTGAATCTGTAATTGAAGAAGCGTCTTTATATTTAGAAAAAGTAAGTATTGATGTTTATAATAATCCTCAGTTTAAAGGTGCTGTTATAACTAGATCACTTTATAAAGATGTGACTGAAAATGATCTTTTAATTTATGTGGGAACTTTTGGTACAGGCAGTCAGAAAAATATTGATGCTGTAGAGTTTCTTAAAAACCCTGATTCTAATCCAAAGTTGCTAGAGCAAATTTATGATGGGCTACTTTCTCAAAAAAGAGTTTATCTTGTTTTTGGTGGAGTTCTTGCATCAGGTGCACTAAAAATAGGTTTTGATCTGCATCTTAAAAATGGAGACTTAGCATTAAACGAGATGTCTATGGTGTATCATGTGCCTGTTAGTGAGTATGCGTCCTTAGACAAGTTTGCAGACTACAAAAGTTGCAAAATAGGTGAGTCACCAGATAATACTAAAGTTATTGAGTTTTTAAATAGATGTTTAGATAGCCATGAAAAAAAATCTCCAGCTTACTCTGGTGACCATGTATTTTCAGCAAATAAAAATGCAGGCCTATCTCATATTTCAAAATATATCAGTGAACTTTATGCGCCAACTATAAGAGATTTCGCACTGTCATCGTTTCAAATAAGCTATAAAAATATGTCAGTAGAAATACCTACGACCCCGTTTGCTGAAAAAGTTCAGAGTGAAGAATTTAATGAAATTATGGTTAATGCGCTTTATGCGTTTGGGTTAAGACCAAGTTTGTCTCAGCCAACTGAAGTAAAGGAGGATGGCAGCATTGATGACCATTTACTGTATTGGAGTACAAATTCTGAGGGCGATAAAAAAAGTAGAAGGGCTATGAGATTAACTAGTCTAGCTATAGCAGCTGCAAAAAGTAACTTAGTTTATATAGATGGGCAGACGACTTGTGATATTGCTGTTGGCGAAGAAAGCAAGGAGGTAGCGGGACCAAACCTTATTAAGAGGTCTTCCATAAATAGCTGCTCAAGTTATAGAATGTATTTTAGGCCCCATTTTAGTTTAACAGTTCCAGGTTTTGCCTATAAGCAAGGGCTGGTAATGGATTTAGATGGAAAGTGGCTTGAACATATAATTACGCCGAGTGATGAAGCTGATGAAAGTTTTGAAGTTAAAAAACTTGAAATAGACTCTATACTTCTTTATTCAGACAGCTCTATCGGAGAGCAAATTGGAGGGGGCTTTACGGTACCCGAAAGAGGAGAGGCGGAGGCTTATGCGCATGAAGTCTACAGTGAGATAACAACAAGAAAACTGTCTAGTAAGCAGAGGCTTGATTTTATTTTAAAGCAAGTTGAAGGTGAGAGCGATAATTACACAGCTTATTATATTAAAGAAATCTTTGAGAGCTTTGGATCTATGGATTCAATAAAAAAAGTAATGAAAGATGATGATGTAAAAAAACTTGTAGATGAGTCTATAAGTTTAATTAGAGATGCAAAAATTGATGGTTATCATATAATGCGTTTTTACCAAATTATTTATGAAGTTAAAGATAGAAATTGAATTTTATTAATATTGGAAAATAAACTAAAGCGACTACTCATTGGTCGCTTTTTATTTGCCGCACTTGCAGCAGATAAGGTTAAGTCGTAGCTTTTAAGCCGACATTACAATGTTAAAGTTGAGCTCTAGATTGCAACCACGAAGGAGCTCAAATGAAATCAATAGTAGTTTTAATAGCACTAACTTTTACTTTTGGAGTATTTGCAGATGAGGTGCTTGAAGAAGTGTCATATATCTCTACTCAAAAATATGAAAAGTTTATATCAGTAGAAGATTTAACCCTATCTGATAATGGATTTATTTTTAAGTATAAAGTGAGTGAGCCATCAAGTGTTTTTGATGAAAATGGCGTAAAGCATGGGGGCCGTTATAGCTTTTCAATTATTAAAAACCCAGGGATAAATGGTATTGCATGCGTAAGGCTTTCTACTGAAAGTGCGCAGCGATACATAAGGTCATGTACGACAGGGCCAGAGCCCGTTTGTACAACTAGAACAACAGCATTGCCCATCGAAAGATACGCGGAAGGGTATGCAAAAGTATTAAATAGTGATTTAGTACATACATCAGAGAATTTAAATTCTGATACATGCTTTATATTGCCTTTAGAATAAAATTACGTACTTTTATTAATTTGTCAGCTTTTGACTAAAAGTCTCTAAAGACCCGAGGCCCTTCGATACCTGTCGAAGGGTTTCTTTTTTGAATGGGGTAGTGGCAATCTTAAAGCCTCCAGCGCTAATAAATAGTGTAAATAGTACGGCTAGTAGTATTTTGATAACTACTTTCATTTTAAGTCCTCCTTGTTGGTTTTTCTTAAATTATGGGCTTTTAAGGCTCGTTTAACTTGGGTCAGGCCCCAGCCAGAGATTTCAGCAATCTCTTTGGCAGATAGGCCTTTTTCAATATAAAACTCTTTAAGGAGTTCCCTATTTTAGGAGGCTTGCGAAAAGAAATGAAAACTGAGTATACTTAGGGAGAGCCAGGAGTAATGGTTTGGATCTAAGCGGTGCGCGTGGCGATTGGACTGCTCCACCAAATACCGTCCTGGGCGAACCCTGGACCTCGTCGATGCAAACCAAATTGTTAAAATATTAGACATGTAAGTAAAAAATATAAAGAGCTATCTTTTCTACAGAGCCCATCAGCATATAAGTATATAATCCCAAATAAATGAAAGTCTTATTGATTCTTATAGTTGTTCTTCAGAGCTTGCATCTTTATGCGGCTCAAGGCTGTATTGATTCATTAGTGAAAGATCAACATACAGAGGACAGTCAAAGCTTTAATTTTATAATGCCACATAAAAATGGTTTTGTAGAAGTGCAAGAGTACAAAAGAGAAGGCTCTAACTTTACTGCCTTAGTTGTTAGGCCAACAAAGTACTCTGATAAAAAAGATCTAATTAACTCTAGTAACAAAAATGCTTTAGGCTCAGCAATGGATAAGCTGAGCTCATTTTTAAGTGAAAATTATAAAAGGCGAAAGTGGGATCATTCGTTTACTAAGAAAGTAACAAGCAGCAGTTCGCTTTTTGAAAGCCTAGAAAATACAACAAGGATTATAATATTTGATGAGTCAAAAAATATAGTAGGCTCTTTTTCTATCATCTATTCTTTAGCTTCAGAAGATCAGTATAGTGGTCTGCTTCCAGTTGAAAATCATTTTGGAATTAAAATCAATCGAGAAGATAGTAGCACAAGCGGATCTTCAGATAGGCTACTAGTTGAACTAGGTAGCTTTGCTGTCGATCATAGTCATCAAAACCGTAGGCAGATTCTTGAGGAAATATATTTTAATTTTTTGATTCAATCTTATCATGCTCCTTTTAAGTCATCGGGTTATAGTCAGGGCAAGTCTATATATTCTGAAACGCTTTTTAAAAAGGGTAAGCCCTTTTTCTTTACCTATGCCGATAGAGTGGGCCAGTTAATGTATCGTGAATTTGGCTTTTCAAAAGATAATAGAATTACAAGTGACTCCTATAATGTCAGCTGGAACTTATTGGCTAATGATTCTACGGCAGCAATGGCCCCGCTTAAAAGGTCAGGCATGAAAAGTGCTGCTAAAGATGCATTTGAATTTATTGAAAGCAGGCTTTTTGTGAGTAACTCTTCTGGTGCAAGTTGGATGGGTCTATCTGTTGCAGAAGAAATGTCTGATTCCTTTAAAGTTGATAAGTTCAGAAGGTATTTTTTTTCTGAATATGAAGAAAATATGTCTGATGTCTTTTTTGATTATACTGTTGCTGACTAATGCTTTATAACTTTAGCAAGTAGGCTGTTTGCAAAGTTTTTATCTATTTTCTTAGATTTCTTATCCTTTGTTGTGTAGTAGTTTAATATGTAGCCTGTTAGAAAATTATTTATTACTTCAGGTAAGCCGTCGCTGCTCATAATAGAGCCTTCTTTAATGCATAGCTGAACAAGCTGTTCGACTCTTTCAGTACCAGTCTCTACCATGCGCTTGTTAAGTTCTATCAGCTCTTTGTCGAGACTTAGCTCATGCATAAATGAAAGCCAAAATTTTAGATTGTTCGGGAAGTATCCAGGCCATGAAACACTTGCGTGCATATAAGCTTTAAGTTTTTCACTGCCTGTAGATTGCTTATCAACTTCTTCGACAACATAAAGCTGGTATAGGTAGCGAGTGTACTTAATGCAAGATTCAAACAAAATATCTTTGCTTGAAAAGTGAGTCAAAAGAGTCGTTGGGGAGACGCCTGCATCCATAGATATTTTATTTATAGTTGAGGTTTTGAGACCGTGAGTGCCAAAGGTTTTAATGGCTGATTCTAATATATTAAAAGCTGTTTTTTTTCCTCTTTGGTTTTCAATAGTGTTAAAAAGATTAGAAAAAAGAGTAAATCTAATGTCAGCTTTAAGAAGTTGTCCTATAGGCAAGGGGCCTCCAAAATAAAAAAAGTTAATAAATTTAAGTACTTAATCTAAAAAGCTTGTGTGGACAGAAAAAAGTCTAATCCTTGGCTACGATTAGATTATATACAATTAACAAGCCTCTTCAACAGAAGGCTTTGAGGGAGTGTTATGAAAGTACTTATAGTTTTAATTTTATTAATATCAAACCCTTCATTTGCATCTGAGTGTATTGAGTCCCTACACTTCTATAGGGCGGATAAAGTCTCTAGTAATGTAATGAAACAGTTTGAAGAAAATGATTATTCAAGCGTTACTTTGGTTCTCAGTAGCCAGTTTAGTGATGAAGATTTAAATAAAGGCCTTAAAGAGCTAGTGAATAGCAATAGAGACGAATCGCATATAAATACTATTGATTTAAAAAATAAATTCGCTTTTGTGTACCTTTCTAGGCAAAAAATGATCGAATTATCAAATAGTAAACTTATTGATAATTTATTAGAGGACTATAGCAGTTTAGATAATCATTTAAATTTTAGGTATATTTTAAAATTAAACGAAAAATTTGGTCGCTCAGTTTTAGAAGTTGAGGCTCGATATAAACTTTTGTCAGAAATAAAAGAAAATATTACTAAGTACTCAGAGTATAAAATTTCTGGAACTGGCATTAGCGTTATTGAGGGAAGGTTTTCGTTAAGTATTTATTATAGTGAAGACTTTGGTGGTGAGCACACAGGTGTTCCGGATGAGCTAAGTCTTTATAGTAAAAAAGATCAGGTTAAGTGGCTGGGTAGAGAGCTGAATATTAGCGAGTTACCTTATGACAGGCATTACTTTGTTGAGCAGAGGTTTATAGGCGAAGCTTCAAGTAATTAAATATTATATAAATAAAAGGGAGAAAAGTTATGAAATTAGTAGTGATAATAAGTTTTATATGTGCAGTATTATTGCCAGGTATATCTAATGCCTGCACTGCAGATGTCGGTGAAAATTATGAAGTCGGTGTAGAGCTTCAGGTGGATGAGGGTTTTGAAGAGATTTCATCTGGTTTAATAGGTATTGGTGCTTTAGGTGAGTCAGTTTTGCGAGGCTCAGGCCATGGCTCAGTTTGTATGGACAAAACAACTATCGACATTCAATTTTTTGATAAAGGTATAAGCGGTATTAGCTTTGATGATATTGATGTCTTTTACGCCTTAGAGAGAAAAGGTAAAATTGTAGAAATTGGTGCTGTTGATAAAGAAAGCCTAAAGAAAGTTAAAGTGGATGATCAGGAGTACTATAGATTAGTAAGCTACTCTGTATATAAAAATGAAAGCAGTTTGTTTCTTTCTTTTCGTGGGCTGAGTGGTTATGTTTCTGAGACATATAAAATATCTGCTGTTGGCTTGGGTGATTAAAATGAAAAAACTGTTATCTGTTATTTTTTTAATTGGTATCATTCAGGTCTCTATAGTCTCATCTATACATGGGGCTCAGCTAGAGACAGGAGAATACAATCGTGATGGATATCCTTGTAAAGCTGTTGTAGCTCAAGGTGAAGACAGCATTATATTGCAGGTGTTTACTGCAAGTAATGAAAAGGCTAGGGCTTGTAAGCTATCTGCTGAGTCTATGTTTCTTAACAGCCTGAATAAGTGTAGAGACCATGGCAAGAACTATGTGTTTAGTCCTGTTGTAGAGTTTAGAGATATTTACAGCGATAATGGTACATACTTGAAAGTTATTAATTCCAAGGCTTACATTGTGAGTAACTCAATAGAAAATATTATGAGTAATAAAGGCAACCTGTACATTATTTATTAGAGCTTTAGGCTGCGGAGCTTGTCTTTATTTGTTAGCTCGTAGAGTAATCACTAATGAGTTAACTTCTGACTAAAGCTTTCTAGGCTTCCAAGGGCCTTTCGATACTTGTCGAAGGGTTTTTAAAAAAGGTGGCGTAGCTTTTAGGCCGCCAAAGTTTTTTGTAAATACTACATGGCCGTACATCAAAAAAGAACACTTTGTTCATCAAAAAATTGTAACTTAATATAATAAGCATTAAGGTCTCTTTATTGGAGAGGCTAATAGATGTTAACGGTTTATGATTTTGATAGCACAAGAGACTTTTTACGAGTCACTTGGGAAAATAAAAAGGCTAGAAACCCTAGCTTTTCTATTAGGGCATGGGCTCAGCAGTTAGGATTTAAATCACATAATTCTCTTTATCAAATTATTAATGGCCAAAGAACAATGCCTAAAAGCATGATTCCTAAGCTTAAAAGCTCGCTTAAACTTGCTGCTAAAGAGGTAAGGTATCTTGAAGCATTGGTCGATCTTGAAAAATCAAAAACTCAAACAGAGAGTGAGATATATTTAGAGAGGCTTCAGAAGCTTTCTCCAAAATTAAATCATTCTTTTATTGAAATACAAAACTATGAGTTTTTTAGGGACCCAGTTAAAGCGGCTATTGGTGAGTTGGCAACAACTAAAGGCTTTAAAGTGGATGCAAAATGGATTAAGCAACAGCTTGTTTTTGATGTGACCGTTTATGAAGTCAATAGGGCACTAGACTGCTTAAAAAATATAGGTCTGTTGGTGGAAAGCAAAGACGGAAAGCTTCAAAGAAGTAAGGCGAGGATTGCCAGCACTAATGATATTAAGAGTTTAGCTTTACAGGACTACCATAAAAAATTATGTACGTTGGCTGCAAAAGAGGTTTCAGAGCAGGATGTAGATAAAAGAGAATATCATGGCTTTTTATTTAATATTAAAAAAGAAGACATAAAAGATGCAAAACAAAAAATAAGAGAATTTATAAAAGAGTTTTCAAATGAATTTGAAGCCCCGGTGGGAGTTAGCGCTGACACTTACTGCCTTCAGACAAATTTATTTTCATTAATTAAAGATAATACTAAGGAGAAGAAAAAATGAGAAAGTTAATTTTATTGCTAAGTATTGTAATTTCACAAGTAGGCTTTGCACAAGATGATAAGGTTGGCGCAAGCTTACTCGAACTCATAGAGCAAGAGACTGTATTAAAGGGGACTGACGGTGGTAATGGGCCTGACCAGTTTGGTAATGCAATACCTTTAGAGCTTGATAGGGCTGTAACAGAGGAAAGCCTTTTTGGGGCGCTTAATAGTTGTTATAAAGAGCAGTTTGCCGATCTTTTAACTTTTGTTGAAGGTGGTGATTGGAATCAAGATGTAATGGGTTGCGAAACCGTTTCTTATAAAGAGAGAACTGAGCCTAAAGATTTAGACAGAGACATATCTGAAAAAGAGCGTAAAACAAATACTTTTTGTCGCTATAAAAGAGATTTAGGTGGGGATGATTTATTTGAATCTCAGCCTACGGCTGGGCCAAAAAGAGTGAGAGCGGACAGTTATGGACGAAGAAACTCAATAGCAAATGCTACTCAAAATGAAATATTATTAGGTTCTCATTTAAATAGAGGTACATACCTATATATAGCTAAAGGTGAATATAATAAAGGTAATGTAAAATTAGAAAATCGCCTGTCGTATGGTCTCAGGAACTCTTATTATAAAATGCCAATTATTGTTTACAGAACAGCCTATCCTAATAGGACCATTGATGAGTTTGGTCAGCGTGTATGGGGAGAAAAAATAGTAAAGACGGCTTCAGTGCATTTTCCAACTCAATATAATAGTTATACAGAGCTAGAAGTAGATTTTAGAATTCCTGGTGCAGATGTCATTTATAAAGAAAAGCGAGATAAGCTCTTAAGTAAAGTTATGTACGGCAGTGAATATGGTGGCGGTGGACTTCTCGGCTACAGCTTTGAAGTTAATCAATTTAGAGGATGTATGGATAGAGAGCTTTCAAAATAATGACTAACCGACTGTCTTATTGCCTAAGAGCTTTAGCTCTTGGGCTATTTTTACTAACTGAGTCTTTATTGGCTGCAGATAATTGCAAAGTGCTGGAGGCCTTTAATTCCCAGCACTTGCAATATAAAAACTCTACGTCGCCACTATCAAGATCTAAAAATTTATCAAAATTAAAAAGGATTGAGACGGGCTTAGCTACAAGCATAGTTAGAGGTTTTTATAGTAAACAGGTAAGTAATAGTTTTTTTAAAAAGTGCATAAAAGATAATAAATATCAAAATTTAAAAGATAAAATTTCTGAAGAGTTTAAAGAGCAGTTTAAAAGTCAGCTCAGTTCAAGCCAAACAAAAGGTCTGCAAAAGCTTTCTAGCTTTGTTGAGGTTCTTGATAGAAAATTTGTTTTGTATGCCAAAGTAAGTGGTGAAAGAAATGAAAGAGTTGCCGAATATCATAGGATGAACAGGTCAATTTATTATAATGTAGATAGGCTTCCTAGTAATGAATTGACCCTTATACAGATTCATGAAGTTTTACATAAGTATGATGAAGAAGTGCTATATAAGACATCTACAGATTATTCGAATATTACTGTTATTGAATATCTGCATAGCCTGGCTCAATCTAATAGTTCTTTTGAAAGTTTAACGGGGCCTGAGAAAATTATAGTTAAGAGGTATATCCTTAATGGTCTCCGTAGGGGGCTTTTAGCTGAATTTAAAGTTTGGGCAGCCTCGTATCGTATCTATAATGAAATGTTAGCTTATAACGAAATTAAAAAAATATCTTGGGCAGATAATGTTTTGTTAGGCATGGAGAGGTCACAAAATTATCTTGATTATATTTTTAGTTATTATGAACCAAGATTTAAAAGGCCTGAGAAAAAGTATTTATTTCGTTGGGACCTATATCAAGAAGCTTATGATGTAGTTATTAAGGAGATATACAGCATTGAAAACAAATGCAGCTTAATGGATGACTTATCAGTTTTTATTACTGAGTGTAATTGATAGGCTTGTGAAAAAAAATGAAAGCTGAGTATCTCACACTTAAAAATGAGGGCTCAACATTTTAGTGATGAAAATCCAGGCTACTATCATTTTTCAAATGAATCCAAAGAAGTCACAAGACAAGAGATTCTGGATTACTTTGCTTCTTTGGAATGATCTGAGTTTTTTTCCTACAATAATAGGAAAAATTACTAAATAACATAAAAAATCGCTTATTGTATGACATTTTTCCTATTATCGAATGAATTTTTGCTATTTTTCCTACGATCATGTATTTTAAAAGGATAAATTAACATGATCGTAGGATTATTATGGAAAAACTTATTGAAAACTCAATAGATAGGCTCTCAAAGCGTGTTCGAAAAGAAAGAAAGCTTCAGGGCCTTTCTCAAACAGAGCTAGGTCATTTAGCTGGTGTCAGTTTAAATTTTTTAAGCCAACTAGAGCAAGGAAAGCCAACTGTGCGAATGGATAAGCTCCTTGCCGTATTAATAGTCTTGGGGATTGAGTTTAAAATTAATTATGGTCGACAGGGTGTTAGTGAATGAGCTTTGTAAGTTTTAAGGATGTAGAAGAGCTCCAGATTTATCGCAACGGTTTTAAAGCTGGAAGGTTATTGCGGACAGATAAAGGCTGTCAGTTTGTATATGATGAAAGCTTTTTGAAAGAGGCTTTTTACGATGGGCTCTCTTATCAGGTAAAAAAAAATGCAAAGCCTATTCATTATAAAGGAGATAATTTACCTCCTTTTTTTGCTGGGCTATTGCCAGAAGGCTTAAGGCTTAAGGCTGTCATTAATCAACTAAAAACATCTGAGGATGACTTGTTTAGTTTGTTGGCTGCGACAGGCGCGAGCTGTATTGGAGATGTTTATGTAGGCGACCAAGAGTTTAAAGAGTTGCCCATAGAGTTGCCACAGGTAAAAAATATTAATTTTTATGATCAGTTTCAAAAAAGTATCAATCAGGATTTAAAATTAAAAAGAGAAGATACCTTTTCGGGAGTGCAAGAAAAAATATCGGCATCTATGATTAGTTTCCCATTGAGGGCAGCTAAAAAAGGTAAGTCTTATATATTAAAATTAAACCCAAAAGATAAGCCTAATTTAGTTAAAAACGAACACCTCACTCTTCGGTTAGCAAAAAAATGCGGAATTGAAGTGAATAATACCCAGCTAGTTTATGATAAAAATAATAATGCTGGCTTGCTTGTAGAGCGCTTTGATCGAATAGCGGTAGAGGGCCATAAGAGTCCTTTAATGGTGCACCAGGAGGATGCTTGTCAGTTTCTTGATATGTACCCGGCTAATAAATACAGATTAAAGCTGAGTGATATTTGTGGTGGGGTGGAAAGGTTTGCGTCGGCTCCAATAATTGAAATACAAAAATTAATCCTGCAGTACCTGTATTCTTATTTGGTAGGCAACGGAGATATGCATGCTAAAAATATTAGCTTACAAACTCACTTTGAAACGGGACAGGTACGACTAACGCCAGCCTACGACCTTATTTGCACCTATATATATAAGGATCGAAAAATGGCACTAAAAATGAATGCCTTTGATGACAATATAAAGAAAAAAACAGTCATTAATTTTGCAAGACGATTTAACATCTCAGAAAAGGCGATGGAAGCTTCCTTAAAAAAATTAGTTATGTCTTTTCAAAAAAATAAAAATATTTTACTGGAAGCTTTTAGTGAGAGAGAAGGCGAGTTGTATTTAAAGATGACTAAAAAAAGAATTGCTGATTTGTCTTAAGCTTTCTTTGGCGGGTGCTTTTTAGAGCGACTGCCTGGTTTAGCATTTCTGCGGCCACTGCCACCGCGGCTATTGCCCCCGCGACCTCCACCGCCACCACGCCGGCCTCTGCGTTGACCTTCAATCTTAGCTTTCATCTTGCTGGCCTTAATAGGGATAGCGTTCATAGCCTCTTCACAGTGGCAAGGTTGGTCTGTGATGACATCAATCTTTTGCTTAGTAGTCTTTTCAATATTTACTAAATATGATTTTTCTTCGGCTGTTACCATTGAGATAGCTTCACCCTTTGCGCCAGCGCGGGCGGTACGGCCAATCCTGTGTACATAGCTTTCTGCCATATTTGGTAACTGAAAGTTAATAACATGAGTGATGCCGTCAATATCTATCCCACGTGAGGCAATGTCAGTAGCTACAAGTACTTTTACTTTGCCACTGGCAAACTCTTGGATAGCTCTTTGCCTAGCTCCTTGGCTTTTATTGCCATGAATAGCTGCTGCATTAATATCGTTTTTCATTAGTTTTTCAGTTACTTTGTTTGCGACATGTTTCATTTCAACAAAAACTAAAGTTTTTCCGCTACATCTATTTTTTATTAAATGAAGTAGTAACTTTAATTTATCAGACTTTTTTGTGTACATAGCCGTCTGGTTAATGCGCTCTACTGTTGTGGCTTGTGGTGTGACCTCTACTTTTTTAGGGTTCACTAAAATACTTTGTGCTAACTTTTGAATAGTGGGCGGCATTGTTGCCGAAAAAAACAGGTTATGTTTTTGTTTTGGTAAAAGCGGCAATACTTTTTTAATGTCGCGTAAAAAACCCATGTCTAGCATGCGGTCAGCTTCATCAAGCACAAAGGCTTCTGCTTTGTCTAGGCGTAAATGTTTTTGCCCAATAAGGTCTAAGAGACGACCAGGTGTTGCTACCAGTACATCCACTCCTTTTTGTAGGGCTCGTACTTGCTTGCCTTGGCCAACGCCACCAAAAATAACAGCATAGTTTTGATTGAGCCCTTTGCCGTATTTCTCTAGGTTTTCATGTATTTGGATAGCAAGCTCTCGTGTAGGTGTAAGTATTAAGGCGCGTGGGCATTTAGAAATACGCTTATTGCGGCTGTTATAAAGAGAGTTTAAAAGAGGTAAACAAAAGGCAGCCGTTTTTCCTGTACCAGTTTGTGCAATACCTAGTAAATCATGGCCCTCAATAATGAGAGGAATGGCTTGCTCTTGAATAGGTGTTGGGTTTTTGTAAGTGATATTTTGCAGTATGGGCTTTGCTAGCTTTAGGTCTTTAAATTCAATCATGACTATAGGTACCTTAAGTAGGCCATAGAGTCTAAGTGTATGCTTTTATAGTTACTTTCTTAGAAGACTTTACAAAGGGCTTATAATTCTAGTTTTTTGATAATTTTTTTACACTGGCTATTAGTGAGCTGATAGTTTTTTGTATCTTTAAGGTCGCTACTATTCATAAGGTTTGGCTCTTTTGTATGTACATGGCCTGAAACACCCAAGACATGCACTAGTTCATGCGCTATTACAGAGTAGCTTGGCAAGGCATTTGGTGAATCCTTGTAGCTTTGAAAATCATCGGTAATCCATAGGGTGTCTTTGAGGTTAGATACATTTTGATTAATGCGGGCCATTCTTTCTATGAAGTCTTCGGTAAAAGCTTTAGCTGTGCTTAATTGCCTGCGCTCATTAAGTAAGAAAAAAGTAGGGTAATAAAATTGCTGATTTTTATGAAAAAGCTGAGTTTCAACAACAGGTGTTTTAGTAGACCTGCTTTTTAAAATTGAATTAAAGCCATTATTAGTTTTGATAATAACTTTGAGGTAGCCTTTTAGGTGTAGGCCGCAAAGGCTTAATGACTTTTTAAGCCTTTCAATATGAGAGTCAATGTTAGCTTTATTATCCCATAAAGAGTCTTTTTCTGTAGTTAAGGTAATATAAATACCCTTTTTTTCTCTTGCGCTTTCAAGCTCTTTGAATTCAGAAGCTTGTATTTCCCAGTACTTGCTTTGGCTTAGTTTAATGACTTCTTTTTGTATGTCATTGGCGTTCATAGCCTGCAAAGGTTTTGAAAGTAGCACTAAAAGGCAGAGTAAGATTTTTTGTATAGGCATGCTTCTATTTTAAGAAGTTATAAAAAAAATACATTACTAGCCTTATGGCAGCTGGCTTGTGTGCGAGCTCAGTCTAATAGCTTTACGAAAGCCTTAGTACTTTAGTTTTATTTATAGACCTTAAAGACAAGTGCAGTAATTTTAGCTATACCCCTCTTATGAAGTTTGAAAAATTTGATATATCTGATGAGATTAAAAAAAACTTAGCTAATATGGGTTTTGTTAATACAACAGATATACAGTTTAAAAGTATATATCCTATTTTAGAGGGCGAAGATGTTTTAGCTGTAGCTCAAACAGGCACAGGTAAAACAGCTGCTTTTGCTATCCCTATTATTGATAGAATTCATAAACAGAAAACAACTAAAAGTAGCCGGTGGATACATACATTGGTACTTGTACCAACGCGTGAGCTAGCCCAACAAATTGGTAAGGTTTTTGCGAGTATTTCAAAAAATACTCGGGCTAGTAGCTATGCTGTTTACGGTGGGATTGATCAAAACCCTCAAATAAGGCAACTGGTGGGCGGGGTTGATGTTTTAATTGCAACGCCAGGGCGAATGTTTGATTTAATTTCTCAAGGTTTTATTAATATTAATAAAGTGCAGGTATTGGTTTTAGATGAAGCCGACCATATGCTGGATTTAGGTTTTATTGAAGATATTGAAGCTATAAAAAGAAAGTTAACTCGCTACCATCAAACTTTATTTTTTTCGGCAACAATAAACCCTAAAATTAAAAAGCTTGCGTATAAGCAAATTAGGTCCAGCGCTATGAGGATACAGCTTTCTCCTGAAAATTTAGTTTCAAGAAATGTTAGCCATAGCTTAGTTAGAGTAGATATGGATAATAAACGCCATCTCTTAGTTAACTTTATTTCTGAAGATAAAAGTGTTGAGGCTGTGGCCACGGAACTAGAAGCTGAGCTTTCTGGAGAAGAGGTGAAAAGCGATGAAGCGCCTAAAAAAGTATTAATCTTTGTGCGTACAAAAGTAAGGGCAGGTAGAGTTCTGGCTCACCTTTCTAAAAATTCAATAAAAGCTGTTAGTCTTCATGGTGGCCTCGAGCAAAATCAAAGAGAAAAAAATTTAGATTTATTTAGAAAGTCAGAAGTATCTGTTCTGATAGCTACAGATGTCAGTGCAAGGGGTATAGATTTGCCTGGTATTACCCATGTTATTAACTATGACTTGCCTGATGTTGCTGAAAACTATGTCCATAGGGTAGGGCGAACGGGGCGTGGCTTTGCAAAAGGTGATGCTATTAGCTTTTGTGCTCCAGAGGAATATGAAAAACTTTATGATATAGAAGACTTTATCGGTACAGAAATAAAAGAAACAAAAATAGATAAGCTTTTACATAAAGAGGCTCTTAAACCTGGCGATATCGACAGGCTTGAGATTGCAGAAATGTTAGAGTTTGAAGAAAGTTTATTTAGCAAAAAGAAAAAGTAAACTTACTTAATTTTTTGGTAGTAACAAGTTTTTTTAGAATCGTTATCTTTTTGTGAATATGTAATTTTAATAGCTGAGATGTTGTCTAAAGCTTCAACTTTAATTTTCCTCTCATTTATTTTGTCATGACTTAAAAGGCCGCATCTAGAAACATTAAATTTTTTAATTTTAACTTCTTTATTCTTAATGCTGTAAGAAGCTCTGTTGACAGTTCTAGAGAGGCCTAAATTAGGACATGCATTATCATCTTTAAAGCCTGCATTGGCGTACACAATTGATCTTCTTATATAGGCTCTGTCGGTGGCTCTGGCTTTTTCCAATTCTGAATCAAAAGACTTATACATCATTATGTCGACACGAGTCCCTTCGTAGGCATCAAAAAAACTAATTTCTGAATCAATATGCTTAACACAGCTAGTGTCTGATATGGCCTCGGCAGAGTTCAGTAAGCTAAAGTTACCTGCAAACATGTGCTTATCTTCTTGAAGGTCACTAAGGCCAGCAAAAGCAAATTGCGATAAAGTAAGAGTTAAAAGTATAGTATTAATAAGTTTCATAAGTATCTCCATTTAAAAGTTCATCAATTTATTATTATTATTAGTTAGTCTGTAGACTCCAAATCACTAAGAGATGAGCCTAAAGACTTTAGTAAGTTATTAAGTAAACCAGAGCTTTTGATAAAGGCTCTCATTGTGTCATTAATATAATTTTTTTGCGTTTGAGAGTCTTTGTCGTAAACGACACCTTGGTAGTATTTAATGAGTGTATCAATGGCTACGATTTGTGCTGCTTCAATTTTTTTAATTTTACTTTTAGAGTTAAAAAACAAAGGATGCGTTGCCCAATTAAAGAAGAGCATGCGAAGTTCGATATGCTGATTTGAGCCACTATTATGAAAGCTTGTATAGAGTAAATCAAAAAGTTGTATTCTTTTTTTACGATTTATATTCTCTAAGTTATAGTTATAAACAAAGCTATTGGATAATGCTCTAGAAATTTTCTCATTTTTTCTTAGGTAATTTTCTTTATTTGCTTTTACCTGCGGCTTAATAATGGTGTTAATATAGTTTTTACCGAGGTAGGTTTCCGGCAAATAGCTTTGCGTAAGCATAGAAGTTTGAATGATATCTAAGACATTATTGTTTACTTTTTGGTTATTTAAATCGGTAAGTAGCCTGTGTTCTAGCCCCCAAACCTTTTTTTGGTCATAAAAGCTTTCGCCATTCTTTCCAATATAGCCTTTTTTTAATGAGTCTATATGTCCTGTTTTAAGAGTGTTATTTATTTCATGATATAATCGACCGGCCCCTAGATAATTAATCTCTTTATAAGAGGCTGTATGGCCGTAATTAAAGTAAATATTAACAAGCTCAACTAGTAAGTTAACCGCGCTATAATAGTAGGTCAGTGAGTATATATTTTGGACAGTCATTTTTGGTTTAGGTCCAACAATATGTACATGTTGATAGGGGAGTACTATCCCCAATAAATTCATCAACTTCCAAGTATCAGCAGAATTGGTAGAGGCTTTTTTCCCGGTTCTTATATGGAGCTCTAATAGAATCCTGTGGTTTCTAAGCTTGCCAATGGTTCTTTCAATTTCTACTTGGGGCTGAAGCATATCAAGGTCTAATTTTTGTAGGCCCGGTTTTAGCTTCTTTCCAAATAGGGTTATGGGTTTTTCAATATTAACTTCAATATTTTTCTTAACCTTTAGATTTACAACTGTTTTTCTGTTAAAAATACTTAATTGCTTATCACTATTTAGTTTAAAGAGGAGTTTAGACTTTACAGTGAAATCAATATCATCCCATAAAATTTTGCGTAGCTTTTGTATCGGGTGATTTATGAGCGCATAGGTCTTAAACCATAATGGTATAGGTATTTCAAAGCCATATTCATCAATAAATAGGGCTCCAACTGTGCCATCAGATGTTGTTAGGATATTGGCGACAACAGGAGTAAAAGTTACTTCAGCCTCAACAGAAGAGTCATGCGTGGGGTCTGTAAGTGGATTGTTAGCATTATTGAGCACAGTACCACACTGAGACGCGTAAATTGTTACACAACTGAAAAATACATATGCAAATAAGAGGGCTACAATGGCCCTGAGCTTAAAAGTTTTCACTAAGTATACTTAAGAGCAATATAGGGGCCACAAATCATAAAAAAAAAGGATGCGCTAGGCATCCCTTTTTTTATTTATAGTTTTTGTTTAAAACTACTTAGCAGTTACTCTTAAAGAAATTCTTCTGTTTTGAGCGCGGCCTTCAGGTGTATCGTTTGTAGCGATTGGGTTTTGAATCCCGTAACCTTCAGCATCTAAGCGTGAAGCATCTACGCCTAAAGCAACTAAAGATGATTTTACAGAGTCAGCACGCTTTTGAGATAAAGCCATGTTTCCTTCTGCTGAACCAGTGTTGTCAGTGTATCCACCAACTTTTAGTGTAACATTTGGGTAAGCTGTTAAGATTGAGCCAATGTTTGCAATTTGCTCTTGAGACTCAGCAGATAAAGCAGAGCTTCCTGTGTTGAAGTTGATTCTATCAAAATCAAACCATGTAGCATTATCAATAGCAGCATCACCTTTAATGAAGCTAATAAGCTTATTTTCAACACCAAACTTAGGGATGTTTAAGCTTAAACCACCAGGTAATTCAACTTTAAAAAAGTCACCTAATTTAGCTAAAGCTCCACCAACAGCACCGGCAGCACCAGCAGCTACGCCTGCAGTATCCATAGCTTTGTCAGCCATTCCAGTTGCAGTGTCCATAGCTTTGTCAGCCATTCCAGTTGCAGTGTCCATAGCTTTGTCAGCCATTCCAGTTGCAGCGCCGGCAGCAGTATCCATAGCTTTATCGGCCATGCCTTTAGTAGCATCTAAAGCTGCTTGGCCAGGGTTTTCAATAGCACTTGTGATTTGATCTCTATCGCAAGACTTGTAGCCAAAAAAAGCTAGTACAGCGATGATAACAGTAACAATAATTCCTTTACTCATATTCTATTCTCCTTGTTGTAGAAAGTGAAATGTACTCCTTAGGCTGTTAGCCTTCAAGGGAGCGGGCTGTAAAGCTTTTACAATATGGTTATTTATACACTTTTATGCCATTTTCAGTGCATACAACTATAGCATTGTGTCTTTCTTCAACAGGTACAAGTATATGAAACTGGGAAATATACTCGGCAGTATCAAAGCTCTTGTACGTGGCTTTAATCCCTCTGCTTGCTAGAATTCCTATTATTTTATTGGCCCAGTTAAAATCATGACCCTCAAGAGTGCTTCCTCTAACTATTATACAGTAATCAGAGTTTTTAGTCTCTTCAAGATTATCATTAAGTGCTTTTTCTGCGGCCTCAAGCTTTTCAGTATCAATGGTGTCATGGATATAAGGCTTATTTTTTTTAAAGTAACGTTTTTTTATGATTATAAGACTGCAAAAGCCTAAAAGGCATAAAAGCACAAAAGAAAATAAATCTACAGAAATGCTAAAAATGTTAATCGACATAATTTAGCTTAGCCTTGTTATTTAATTATGTCGATAACCTTCTTCCAAAGGCTTTGTGGTGCTTTTATATTTCTTTGCTTTGGCAGATATCTTTGGAGCTGGCCTGGGTGTTGTCCTTTTTCAACCAGACTAATTTGATCCTGAGGGTCAATAATAATTCCACCAAGGTCCTCGATCTGTTTAAGAATATTAGCTTCATCCATAAATAGCTCACCAGAGTGAGTCTTTAAAATATTAATAACTTCAATGTCGCCGTAGTCAGCAAGTAATAAAAGTGCATAATTATACTTGAGTCTGTTTATTTTAATATCAGCAAGCTTTTCAAAAAGCTGCTCATTGCGTAGTTCGGCTTCTTTAAGAGCTATTGGTGCATCAAACCTGTAGTCTAGATTGCTAAAAAAATCAGTGAGGCTGGCCGCTAGTCTTTGAGCTTTCTTTGCATGCTGGCTGTTGCCTGATTTTTGTATCAATAAAAGGGTTCCAGTAAGTTTAAAGAGCTCTTCTCGGTCGCTTCGCCCATCATAAAGCTTACTTCTCATATAATTTTTGTAAGCAATACTTTGTTGCCTGTGAAATCTTAAGAGTTCACTGCTTGTGGCTTTTTGGGAAAAATTTAAAAGCAGGTCTATATGTGGTTCTAGTTTATCGAGTAAGTTTTTCTCTTTACTTTTTGAAGTTGTAAAATCATAAGTGAGCATTTTGTTAGAATTGTAAAGTTCAGTAATTCTATCTATAGCATCACTAGCATGATGTGCGCTTACCTTCGTCTTTCCTAGATAGTAGCCGCAGCCGGGCTCTGCAGAAAAAGCTGTTGATGCCACAAAAATTAAAACTACTGTTATAGGTAGTGTTCGTAAACTTTTTAAACAAAGAGAGACGTAATTTGTCATAATAAAGGTCCTTTAAGTTTTGTAGAAGCCTTGCTTGATAGTAAAAAGTAGACTTCGTTATTTATAGAAGCAAAGTGAGTGCCAACTGGGCAATTATCAAGATCAAGGTACTGAAATAAGCTTATTTTTCATCCAATATCTAAGGTTTTCAGGACTAATGGTACTGAAAATAAACCTTTTTTATTGCGCCAGTAAGTGGTCCCTTTAGCATTAGAGTAAGCGCAACGGCATGTCTTTTGTTGATGAGGAGCTTTGGTCTTTGTTGTTGCGCTTTGATTTTTTTAACAAAGTAAAAAGATAAGTAAAAAGATAAACAAAACAACAAGGAGTAATCCATGAAAAAAATAATAAGCTTAATAGCGCTACTAGGTTTAGCGTTTCCAGCTGTAGCAGAAGACGTAGATGTAACCTTTAGCGGGGACTTCAGAACTCGCGGACTTTATGAAATGGTTCAAGGTTTTGATGACAATGGGAAGGCTAGAAATGACAACGCTTGGAGCGGTCAATTCAGAATAGGTTCTGCATTTAACGCTGGCGAAAAACTTTCTGGACAGGTTTCTTTTTTAGCAAATACTCGTTGGGGGCAGGATATCCAGGCTGGTGCTAATGGCTTGCCCGAGTCTGCGGTTAACTCTTCAGCTTTTGAAGTTTATGAAGCTTATGCTACATGGCTTATGTCAGACACAACTAAATTAAGAGTGGGTCGCGGTGTTTATACTGTTGCTGATGGGACTATCGTAGCAGAAAACTTATTTGAAGATTTGCCTTACTCTTTTGATGGCGCTATCTACACTAATGAGATGGACTGGGCTCGCATGGATGTTTTCTTTGCAAGAGTGGCTGACTTTAGAGGTCAGACTTTTACAGCTGGTAATTTAAATTTTGGTAATCAAGCGCGTGGTGACCAAGGTAATGTATTTGGTGCTAACTTTGATTTAAAAATACTTCCGGATATGTTTAACCTTGCAAATGTGCATGTAATGCAGATTAAAAGAGATGCTATCGCTGGGGCTCCTGGCTCTATGGATGCAGATCTTATCAGGTACGGTTTAACTCTTGGTGGCGATGCTGCTGGTTTTGATTTCAGAGGGACTTACGCAGGCTACTCTGGAGATGAGGGTGCTGGTGACCTTGATGGTTCTATGATTGATTTAGAATTAGGTTATGAAATGACAGACCTTATGGGTGCGCGTTTACATGTTTTATATCATACAGACTCGGGTGATGAAGATACTGCTGGAGCTATCTCTAGTTCTGACGGTGATAACCAAACTTATGACAGCTTCTTTTATGATCAGCATCAAAATGCAGGTTTAATGGATGTTGTGAGGTGGGGTAACTCAACTTACTTACAAGTGGGCTTAACTTTAGAGCCTAAGGACGACTTAACTTTAGATATCAGATATTTAAAGTTTGAAAAAACAGAGCAAGCAGATGCTGCTAGTTTAGCTAATATTGTTGTTGATCAAGCTGGTGCACCACTTACAAGTGCAGGTAGAAATTCTGATGACGACTTAGGTAGCGAGATTGATATTGAGCTAACTCAAAAATACGAGAGTGGTTTAGCGATCACTGCACGTTATGGTCTTTTTATGCCAGGCGATGCTTTTGGTCCTAATGCCGATAATTACTCACAATTTTGGTTACAGGCAAGCATGAGCTTCTAATTGGTTAAGACCAGATGAGCTTCTAGAGCGAATCTAAACAAAATTGAATTAAAAAGCCGGTTTTAAGACCGGCTTTTTTTTATTTTATATTCAAATACAGTCTAATCATAAGAAAATAAATTCATGAAATTACTAATTATTTTTTTATGCCTATTAATTTCCTCTGTTGGTTTTTCAAAAGAATATGTTGGAGATAAAATTCTTCAACTAGATGAGTATAGATTCACTCCTCATATTTCTGCTGATGCTGTAACTCGTAAACAATGGGGCATGTCTTTTCAGCAGTCAGTGGGATCTAATTTAAACACTAATGCTTTTTTAAAATCTTTAACTGTAGCGGTTACAGATAGGGTTGAGCTTGGCACTGTCCCAGCTTACTATTTTGTTGAAAATCATATTTTTAATATCTCAGCTAAATATAATTTTTGGAGAACGCGAGAGTACGTATGGGCTGTTGGTTTCTCAACGGCCTTTTTTGATATTGAGGATGATGGCTTACAAGAGGATTCCTTAATTTATAATATTGGCGCTCTTCAGTTATTATTAAATTATTTTCCAGACTGGACTCATTTTAGCTTTGGTTTAAATCTTAATATTGTGAATGACACTGTTAGGGGGTTGGACGCTAACCAAAATACAGTATTGCAGGCCGGTGATGCTGTTTTAGAGCTAGGTGTTGATGTCTCTCATAGTATTGGCGACAACACTGACTTAACCTACGGTTTTGGTTTTTCAAGAGAGTCTGGCGTAACGACATTTGAAGAGGTTCATTTTGGATTGGGTGCGAGTGCGCGTTGGTATAGACCTGGAAAATTCTTCTCTACTCCGACTGTAGGGTTTCATTATACTCCAGAAATAGAAAATATAGAGCTTTTGATTTCTACAGCTATTTTTTAAAAAGGTACCTTAGGTTAGTGCTGAGTCATTAAACCTAAAGTACTATAAAGCTATGAAACCAATCACTCAGTGGTCAAAACCAGTTTTAGCTTTTTTAGCCATTAGCGCAGGTATTATATTAATTGTAGCTTCGGACCCGCCAAGAAATGAATGTGATGCCCAGTTGGAGGTTTTTCAAAAAAACCAACAGGGCTTTTTATATAAGCGTATAGAAAAAAAGAAATCTTATAAGCCACTTTATGAGCGCCTATTTAAGCATTGTGCTGGGTCTAACTCTGCAGGAGGTTGCTATGAGCTTTTTTCTAAAACAAGGCAGTTTTTGTTTGAAACCAGAAAAATACCAGTAGCTTGTAATGAAACTTTTAAAACAGAAAAAACAATTAAAAAAGCCTTAATGAATACTTACGACCTTATGGTTAGAATAGCTTGGGGGGATACTCCACCAGTAGATACTTATGATAAAAACGGCTGGTACGATACTTCAGAGCTTGTATTGTTTTGTGACTTGCAAAAGCAGATAGAGGCTATCTATGGCTCAGAGTACATGGATAAAATTAAAAATAATTATTTAGAAACTTTACCTGATGCCAGCAGCCTTAGCCGCACAGAGGCCTGGCAGAAATCATTACTATCAACCAATTGTAAAAGCCTTTAGTTGATAGGTGCAGTCAGCTTTTTATAAAGCCCTTGATAGGTAAGTCTTGCTAAAATCAGCATATAATTAAGCTCTGATAATTGGTGTATATTTTTTAAAATTTTAATAGTTCCAAGAGATTGCGGCTCTATAAAGGCTGAAACTAATAGTGGCAGCCCAAAGACAAAAGATTGTAGAAAACAAAAGACTAAAAGTATTTTAAGTCTGCGGCGTTCAGGCCATATGGAAACCATTATTATAACAGCAGTAATTATAAAAAAGAGTCCTGCGCAAATAGCTGCTTGTTTCTTTGTGCTCATCATTTTAAAGCAAAAAAGAGCCCAAGCTCCTGACATCAAGTGTAGGGCAATTAGTTTAATCCAAGTATTTACTCTTAAAATATAAACTTTTGATTCCATGATATTAGACATTTCCACCTCAGCTATAAAAAATCCGTATTTTAGATAGGCCCATTTTTGCATTCTCTATAGTTGCAATCAACAAGGGAGAAAGTATGGAAAACGCTCAATTAATAAAGCCACAATTATCAGAATTTGGACTTAACCCAAAAGACTGGATTATTATGCCTCAGTCTATAAAAGGGGCTCAAAAAGAAATTAGTAGCGAAAAAGGTGTTGTTGCTAAATACCTTTGTGTCCATAAAACAGAACCATGGTTTCAGCTAGAGCTTGAAACTACTTTATAAGCGTAACATAATATTTATAAAAAGATTAAAAAAAAGCAGCCCAGTAAATAAATACTGATAAGCTGCTTTTTTTATTAACGACTAAATTTCGAAAGGTTTAGCAGAGATCTGCTCTGGGCGACCTGCTGTATCGTAGGCATGAGCTCCTAAAGGAAGAAGGGCCAAGGCTCTTGCTTGCTTTACGGCCTTAGAAACGCGTCTTTGTTGGCCTAAGCTTAATTTGCTGATTCTAGCTGGTACAATCTTGCCACCATCCATAATGAACTTCCTAAGAGTCACAGGATCTTTGTAGTCAAATTTGAATTCTACAGGGTATTCATTTCTAAACTTTGAACGGCTGCCTTTTTTAAACATAATCTCTATCCTTATCGTATTCTTTCTAACGTAGTAAATAACCTAATATTGGGATATACGACAAATTCATGTTGCCAACAAGCCTATTTTTAGATAATTATTCTTTTTTTGAGGAGAATTAAAATGGCACGTTGCGAACTATCAGGAAAAGGTCCTGTTGTTAAAAACCTAGTGAGTCACTCTAATATTAAGACTAAATCAGTGGCTCAGCCCAATATTCAGTCTAAGAAGCTATTTTGTCAGGCTTTAAACCAAACTGTGAGCTTTAAGATTGCGACAAGCACTCTAAGAGACATGGAGCATATGGGTGGTTTAGATAAATACATCCTTAGACAAGATGACGAAAAACTTTCAAAGCGTGCTTTGACTGTTAAAAATAGAATCAAAAGAAAACTAGGCCAATCAAACAAGCCTAAAAAAGCTTAATAAAAAGAAACTCGGAGTTTTAATTATGAAATTATCAATTAGTCGTGGCGATACAGTAGAAGTTATATCTGGTGCAGATAAAGGTAAAACAGGTGCTGTTTTAGATTTAAAGCCAAGACATCTAGAAATATTAGTTCAAGGTGTTGCAATGAAAACTCATTTTGATCGTGAAGAAGGCCAATCTGTAAGAGAAGGTTATATTCATTATTCAAATGTTAAGCTTAAAGCTAAGAAAGCTGCTGACAAAAAGAAAGCTGCTAAAAAGAAGTAACAAAAGACTTACTTAGTAAGTTTAAAGCGAAAGACTCTTTATTATATAAGGGTCTTTTTTTTGTCTTAAACCATAAATAGGTTGTCCGAAAGATTTAACAAGTTAAAATAGAGCTATGAAAAAAATAATTATTATTGCAATCATTTTATCGGCTACGCCTTTTGTGTCAGCCCAAGAATCTAATGTGTTGTCTTTAGATGCAGCTAAGTATTTATCGGCTAACAATGAGGCTAATAAAGAGCTGGAGTTTAAATTATTTGTTCAACCGGCCTTAGAAGACCCTAAGCGCAATATTGATTTACGTACTTTGCAGAATAAAATCCGCAACGAGTACAAAAAGAAAAAGCAGTAACTGATGGCACGTTTTACAGCCATAACTTCAAGAGGCCTAGGTAAGGTTTTAGAGCAAGAGCTTAAAGATAAAAAATTTAAGGTACTTAGCACCAAGGGTGATAGTGTTATCTTTGAAGCCAATTGGAAAGAGATGTATCGCGCTCATCTTCAGGTGAAAATTGCCACACGTATTATTTTGCCTATTTTAGATTTCCCAGCTTATGATGCAGAAGAGCTTTATAATAATATAATGAAGCATGACTTCACTAAATACATAAAGCCAAGCCAAACTCTAAGTGTAGTTTCGACATTGTCAGATAGTTTACCGTTTAATAACTCTCACTTTATTTCTCAGAGGGTAAAGGATGCTGTTGTTGACCAGTTCATGGATAAATACAATAAGCGACCATCTGTAGACTCCAAAGACCCAAGCCTTAAATTAATGGTAAGGCTAAAAAACAATGCTTGTTCTGTAGCTTTAGATTTAACAGGAAAAAGTTTATCTTATAGAGGCTATCGTGAAGACGGTGCCCTGGCTGCTATGCGTGAGCATTTAGCATCGGGCCTTATTGCTCATACGGGTTGGCAGGGTGAAGAGGTTTTAATAGACCCTATGTGCGGGTCAGGGACTTTGCTTATTGAGGCGGCTTGTCAGTTAAGAAACAGGGTGAAAGATAGAGATTTTGTTTTTAAACATTTTGTTAACTTTGATCATGAAAAATATGAAGAGCTTTTGGATAATCCGCCTATAAAGCGCAGAGAAACTCCATTGCTTTATGGTTATGACCAAGACCCTAGGGCGCTTGATGCTGCTCGGTCTAATGCTAAGCGTGCAGGTGTTACAGATTTAATTGAGTTTAAGCAGCAGTCTTTAAATGATTTGCTAGTAAGTGTAGATAAAACACCAGAGGGTGTGGTTGTTATGAATCCGCCTTACGGTAAAAGAATTGGCCATATAGAAGAGTTAGCTGGTACCTATAAATTAATTGGAGACTTTATTAAAAAGCGCCCAGGTAATTTCAAGAGCTGGGTACTATCAGGGGAGCCTTCTCTCACTCAGTATTTAAAATTAAGGTCGTCTATGAAAATACCAGTATTTAATGGTGATATTGATTGTCGATGGATTTGTTACCAAAAAAAAGCTGACTCGTAAGTCAGCTTTTTTATTATTAGGATAGTTTTTAAATTATAGATCACCCTTTGAGTAGTTTTGTGTTGGCTCTTCATCTACGATTACAGCAGACCCGTAACGAATTTTTGGAGTTTCTACTTTAAGGATAAGGTTTTCACTAAGTTTTTCTAGTGATTTAGCATTAGTATCAGCTAATTTTTCTTCTAAGCTAGGGTCAGAAGATGGTTCAGCTTTATCTGCAAGCTGGTTATCATTTGTTTCAATGTTTTCTATGAAAACAAAGCTTCTTTTTGCTTTAGCTTCATTCATATGAGTATCAGTGATTACATCATAGATAGCAGATGTGTAGGCAGTAATTTCTTCATTGCCTTCTTCTTTTGTATCATCAGCGTTGTTGATAAAGTCTATCACTGAAATTCTTAATTTTTCTTCTGTATTGATTCCAGAGCTGTCCTCTGTATCAGAAACTGTAACAATAAGAGTAGGGTTGAATACTCTTAAATCGTCTGCTGTCACATTAAATAGTAATTCTAATTCGTTAGCTCTTTCTTCTGGGATGGCTTCTGATTCTTTTAAATCTTTAATAAGAGCTGCTTCAATATCTTTACGAGTAATAAAAGTTCTCATTACTAAGTCATCATTGGCATATTTGTTAGCATGTTTCTTGTAATAGCTAGTAGAGAATAAGCTTTCGATAGGCAGGCCAATTCTTAAGTCTTCAATATTTTGCTCTTTTAAAATTTCAGTACCTTCTTCTGTACCGATATCAGTTTCTAGTCTAATTTCAATACGAGTATCAGGGTCTAAGCCGATAACATCTGGGTCTAAATGGTCAGAAAGCGTGTTATTAAAATCAATAACAAAGTTTGTATCTTTTAAAACGCTTGCAGAATCTAATTCTAGCTCTGGGCTTACAGAGGGAGTAAGTTTTCCGTTTCCAGTATTTGCACTTTGTGCATCATCAAGAGATGAAGTATCACAGGCTGCAAGGCCAAGCATTGCAAATGTAGAAAATCCGACAACTAATTTTTTAATATTTTTCAACTTAATACTCCTCAGTGTTAATAATTGATAAACCTATAAAGTTCATTAATTATGCCACTGTATGCCTGTTTATTTGGAGATGAGCATGCTGTGGCACACTGAATGACAAAAATTGTAACTAGAAAAAATAAGTTTTAATCATTTTGCTAGGATCAGGCTGCAAAGGCAGATTAAGTAGTTAGCTGCTAAGCTGCGAGTTATTTAGCCCGAGGTTCAAGTTTTTCTGTGCCCATAACCTTATCCCAAAATCTAAAGTAGACAGCATAGTTATGGGCATACTCATGATGATGAATAGCATGTTGCCTGGCTGAATACATAATTTTTAAGGGTGGAAAGTAGCCACGCCACTTTTCAGGAATATCATAACCTAAGTGGATGTATCCATTGTAAAGGATGCCCATAGTACCAAAAAATAAAAGCACAGCTGGATGAAAGGGAATCACTAAAACAAAAAAAGCATAAGAAAGCATGTTTAAAATAGCTTCTCCAAAATGAAAGCTATAGCTAGTTAAAGGATTTATATTATAAGACTTGTGATGAGTTTTGTGAAACTTCATTAATAGGGGAATAGTGTGCATGCCTCTATGTATCCAGTAAAACCAGGTATCAACAACAATCGCAAATAAAACAAAAGAAAAGTAAAAATAAAATTTCCCGTATTTATTAGGGTCCATATACATTTTTGTATAGCCAAATTTAACTTGTAAGGCCATCATTAGGTATAAAGGAATCAGGTAGACAGAGAGCCCAAGCATAGTCAGTAAGAGCTCTTTTAGAAATAAAGGCTTTTTATCTACTGGCTGTTTGATTCTGAATTCTGAAAACCACTTAGGTTTAACAATCCAAAACACAAAAAACATTGGGCCTAATACATATAATCCCTTAAGCATGATTTTTAACCAACGTCCCCATAGCCATTCAATGTTATCCACAATAGCTCCTTTGCTGGCTCTAAAGTAACAGCAAGTTTTGCTATGTAAACTTAAAAGAACTTAAATTATTTTTGCTTAGCTTTTTCTATAAAAGGCTTTATGTCTTGAGAGAGAGCGCCGTCTAGAATTGCATAAAAATCATCAGATAGTAGTAGTTCTTTAGCTTCTTTAAATTTAAGTCTGGCTAAGAGGTGAGATGCTCTTTCAGTAATTTTTGGATAATCAGGGTTAGGGTCTATTTCGTCACACTGATGAGTAATAGCTCTAGAGTATTCAGTATATTGGTGGCCTGTGCAGGTGTTTTTACAAAGGATTGTTTTGGGCAGAGCCTTGGAGAAAGCAGAAAGGAAAGCTGTACAGGCTGATTTCGTCTCTGCTTTTTCACAGGACTTGTATCCTTTAAATAAATTTTCACAAAGCGTGCGATCTAATTTGTCGCACTTGTATTCACATTTAATCTTTTGCTGGGTGGCAGCTGTGGGCTCTAAGGTATTGGTAAGCTTTTTGGGGTCATCACAAGAGCTTAAAAAAATAAGGCCACACAGTAGTAGTGCGGCCTTAAGTAAAATATTTAATTGCATGATTTAAAACGGTTTGTAAATAGCTAAGAAAGCCATAAAGGGAAACAAAAACAATACAGATCCAAGCACTGGTTTTGGGCTGATTGTTTTTTTGATAAGTGCGGGGCTCATAGAAAAGAAAACCCAAGCAGCTAATTTAAAATAAATCCATGTTGGTAGTCCATGAGTCATTCCAAGTCTTGCTAGTAAGCCAAAACCACTTACTAAAACAAAAGCACTGGCAAAGCCATGTAGCCTTAATAGGTTTTTACGTCTTTGGCCTTCATACAAAGCATTCATTTGTAAAATACAAATACTAAATACTGAAACCATCAAATAAACGAAACATGAAATGTGAGCCACTTTATAGGCAGAGTATGAAATCATAATTTTTTCCTTAAATTGTTTTAATCTTGTTTATCGTATTTTATGGATTCTGGTAGGTATAGGCAACGCAAAGAGTCAGTTTTGAACTAAAGATAGACCTCTGTTGAGATGG
>JALZUS010000041.1 GCA_023299885.1 Bdellovibrionales bacterium
CTGCGTAGCAGGTAAAATAAATCTTGACCTAGTTCTGGAAATAGAACATAAGTCATACATGCCCCCGATTTATCCTATTATCCCCGCTGCTGCCGCTGCAAAGGCAGCCTTTCCGCTTGATCATCATTGCGCTTTGTCACCCTGCTGTCAGGGCCGAAAGATGATTATAAATGATGTTAGAATTCCATTTTGTCACCATTGTTTTAATTGGCTTCCTGATGATTTCCAAGAATCTATGAGAAATGAATCTGCTGAATTTAAAGGATGGCAATTTTCAAATAAGATCCCCCCAACCTTCACCAACTTTTCTTGGTTAGTAAAAAAGATTGTTGGTATTTCCTTTGCGTCCACTGGTCTTAAAGTAGCCGTCGGGGGTCGGTCTCGTAAGATCGGTGGACGCCCTTCATGGGACTCTGTTGGCTATGCTCCTCGATGTGATTTTAAGGATCGCTACGAATTTCTTTATCACAGTCCATCTGTTACTATTAAATTGATAGAAAAAGATAAAGGACATCCTGTGGATCATGATGATTTATTTTCCAATAGTTCAGAGTATTAAGATGGACATAAACGGAATATTGTTAGATGAAAATATTGGCGTCTATAGTTTGCCATTTAAGATTCTTTTTTACATGTCAATAGTATTTTTCCTTTACGTTTTAAATTCTAATAGCAATTAATATGAGTTCTAAAGATTACGTCACGGTCAGGCCATACTATGCTCCTAACTGGGTAACAACACGTGGGGTCTATGAAAAACGAAAGCGGATAGAAAATAAAGGTCTTCCTTCATTTACTCGCTGGAGATTCATCACTCTCACCCTCGATCAATCAGATACTCGCTTCTTAGATTCTAACAATAATCCTTGTCCTCTGAAGTCTTACTTAATAGGCAAAGAAAAAATGAGGCGTTTTCTCTATGAATTGAGAAAATTGTTAGGGTATAGTTTTAAGTGGTGCTGGAAACTTGAATTTCAAAAAAATGGATGGGCTCATTGGCATTTATTAGTGGATAAACAAGAGAAACTTTCCTACGATGACCTTTTAACAATTAATGAAATATGGGGATTGGGAAGGACTAATGTAAAGATGGTTAGACCTACTAACGAGTTTCTCTATACATTCAAATATGCTTTCAAACCCGCATCTGAAGGGGAGGATTGTGTCCCTGCTTGGTTTGCGAATTATGGATCTAAAGAATTAGTCAAAATAAGTTATGTTATATCAGATAAAGAGAAAACTGAGTTTGTTATTAAGCCTGTTAGCTTTGCTAGGATACGTTTTTTCCAAACCAGTCGTAGGTTTTATACAGGAATTGAACATATTAAGACACGCCCTAAAACTCCTCCATTATCTTGTATAATACCCTACAAGCTTTGTCGAGTGATGGAAATGAGTTCAAGAAAAGTTCAAATTATAGCATACAAAGGAGGTCTTCATTATGCAAAATCGGCTGTTGTGATGCTTAACAAGACTTTAGACTGTTACCAAAATGAATTTATAAATCTTACACTTGACGGCTCGGCAGCTCCGATTGGTGTATCTCAATATATGCTGCACAAAAATAAACTAAAAAATAAAACATGTTCAAACCACATAATAAACAAGATAGCAATGGAAAACAGACTCCAACCGAGACAAGCGTTCCGGCACCAGAAGCTGAGGCCAATATTGCATCCGTTCTAAATGGAGAAGATTATGGTCTTACTCTCAAAGGCATGATAGTAATGGTCGAGCCTCCCGTTCACCGGGAAGGCAAATCAAGAAATGGCAATGAGTATTCCATGGATATTCAAACTGCTGCTGTGTCTCTAGGTTCTAAAATCATTAAAGTTGAATTCTCTTCCTTTGATCCAGAAATCCCCCTTCCTACTGTTCAGTTGGGCAGTGTCATTGAGCTTGATGTAGAAGAGGGATATATGTCGGGTCGTCAATTTGTTGTTAAAGGCACAATTAAGTAATGCCAAACCCTGTTTGGATCGAGCGCAAGCGCTCGACCAGACAGGGTTTTTCTTTCTTTATTAGAAATAAACATAACTGACAATTCGACATATGTCTTCTTGTTACATTAGCCCAGGTTCTCTCCATCATGTCTAATATTATTCGTTGTAAGTATTGTGGGAAATACTATATCTATTCTTTTCGTCCTGCACTCTATTGTTCTTCTCGTTGTCGACAAGCTGCATATCGTCTTCGCAAATCCAGTAACTAACTTTTTTGATGCATACATTTTACTATTTCACATTATATCAACTTTTTTTTATCTTTATCATGCTTTCTTCTTTACTAATTTTATCAATTGGTGCATTACTAGATTCATGGAAACGCTGATACATTTCGATTTTATTTTAGCCGTCTGGCCTTCGATTGTATTAGTCTGGCTTGCTTTTCGTGCTGGCAGTATTGCTGCGGGAATGGCTAGGGCTTCATCCTAAATTCTCGGCTTTGCTCACCGTATGTAATGACCCCATTAAAATATTGGAACAAAACATAAAACGAGCTAACCATTAATAATACAAAAACAAAAAAAAATGAAAAATACTAAACTACTAGTCCTAACTGTTCTTGCTGCTGCTGCTACACCTCTTTACGCTCAGGATTCTGGCGCAATGGTCGCAGATGAAATCGGGACTATTGCGGGTTATGCCGCTACAATTATCCCAGCTGGTCTTATCATTTGGGGAAGTATCTGGGGTGTTCGTAAACTCAAGTCAATGGGTTCTGCATCGTCCTAGTTTTTCTAACAAAGGGGGGAGGGGTAATACTCCTTCCCCCTTTTTTTTTACCTTTCATTATGACACAATTCGAAACAGATTTAGGCTCTAACATTTCTTTGCAGGAATATAGATTTGAAACTATACGACAATTTTCCCAAATATCTGAGCTTCTCCATTTACACATAGCGATTCTCTTAGCCTTTGTAGCTGTTTACGCTCTGGATAAACTCTTCCCTCGCATGTGATGCGTTACTTTTTAATATTCTTATTTACTGTCACCACTGCCCATTCTCAATGGGCTTATAATGGTAATTTTTCTACAAGCTTTAATCTTGGTCATAATTTTTCAGTTTCTACAACTGGAATGGAGAATCGAAGGTATAACATTTGGTATAACCGCAACGGAGGAGCTTGGATACAAGGGAGGAGTGGCGGTTTTTTTGGCAATACATCACTAACAGTTTCTGGCTCTGCATCCTCTGAAACTATATCATTTCGTAATTTGCCAGTTGGCCACGAAGAACCTGTTAGTATTTCTGGCTCAGTTCAATTCCAGCTAGTTGATTCTGCTTCTTCAACATATGGAACAGGTCAGGTTCTAGCGGATTCTGGTGTTTTAACTTTTGATATGGAGGGGGTCGGGACTAAAGTAACAACGGCAACGAGACGTGATGTACATGATGGCGATTCTTCAATAGTATTAGATTTTTTAGGAGGAACACAAATAACAGGTGATATTGTCGAATCGGAAGAGGATACTATTGATATTGTAGACAAACCTGTAGTTACCTTATTAGATTTAGACATTGAAGAGTTTGAATCTGTTGAAGGCGCTTCAGCTCCAGACATTGCTTTTTTCCACCAACCTGAAGGAACGGAGATTGGCGAAGCTTTAGCAGGGTCAATACCTTATGATGATATATTTGATGTTAGCAATCCAAGAGTCTCTTTAGATATACCAGATTTAAAAGTTGGTGACACTTTACACTTTGCTGCTGATAGCTCAGGTAATTTAGAAACAGGCACAATACAAGCTGATGCAGCTGGCAATTTGCTATGGGTAAGAGAAGGAACAGAGGTTGTTTCTACTACAGTTACAAATACTCCGAATACTGCATCGCCAGATCCTACCGTTTCAGATCCTGTACCAAATCCAAATGGAACTCCTTCACCGGGAGGAACGTCTAACACTGGAAATAATACAACTACCCAGATTATTACTAAGACTACAAACGAAAATAACTCGGTAACTATTAATCAAACTAGCGTAGATAATAGTATTACAAACAGTTCAAATACTAATATTGAGGTAACCGGGAGTGGGGATGATGTTTCTACAATATCAACAGGTCAAGAAACTGCATCTGCAACTGCTGCTCTACAAGCTGGACTATCTCAAGGTAATTCAGAAGGTTCTGATCGCTATGATTCTGACAGTGAGAGATTATCTAATAGTTTAGCAGAAGCTGGTGAACGTCTATCTAATGTTACATCTCAATTAGAATTACGATTTACTGAATATAAACCCATTCCAGAAGGCACTAGCTTTAATGCACAAGGAGTGCATACAGTTAGTTTGCCCCTTGGTCCTAACAATGTATCGTTTGATTTAGATTTGAATCACCCATCTGTAAAACTAATTAGAGCTGTTGAGCTTGTTATTTTGAGTCTCTTTGCAATAAAGCTTTTTTTTAAGATAGTAAAAGTATGATAGGATTAATCACAAATTGGATATTCGGGGAACGAGACGTTTCCACAAGTATAGTTAATAAGCTAGGCATAGCAGCCATATTTACAGCTCTTACAGGTTTTGTCACATGGTTGACCGATCTTATTGTTAGTGGCATGGATAAGATAACTAACGGTATTAATGCAGTCGTTAATAGTCAATGGCCTCAGCTGGATCTTTCTCAAATTGCAGCGGTTGGATCAATAGCCAATTCTATTTTTCCCCTAACAGAAGGTTTTACAATTTTTGCATCTCTCTATGTTTTTGCAGGAGTTGTTTTCGTAATAAGATGGATTAAGAGTTTTGTTCCCACCCTAGCTAATTAATTAAATGATCTCTATCTTATCAGGCAAAATTGGAGCTGGTAAAACTCTGCATGCTGTTGAAATGATGTACGAAGCTCTCTGTGAGGGGCGAACCGTTTGCACTAATGTTGAGCTTATCTATAAACAATTAGCCATCTTAGCCGTAAAAGAGAAGTCATTACTTATTAAACGTTCCCAAATTATTCAGCTTGACTTGAATACGCTAGCAAATTGGCATACAGAAATCCCATGGGGTGTTACAGGAGATCCTACTCTTGTTTGTCTCGATGAAATTCATCTCTGGTTTAATTCTCGAGACTACGCAAAGACAGACAATTTACATAGAGATATGCTTTCTTTTTTGTCTCAATCTCGTAAAGCTGCTGTAGACGTTATATTTATTGCTCAAGAAATAAATAACATTGAAAAACAATTTCGTGCGCAAGCTAAGCATTTACTATTTATCAGTGATTTCGGAGGTTTTTATTTACCAATACTAGGAAAGGTTCCTCTTCAGCAAAATGTCATTACTACGAGAGACGCTGATACTAAGATGATACTAAGAAGACAAAAAAGACAGTATCCTAAAAAGATGTTCGGGTGTTATGAGACATTAGCCATGTTAGATACTCAGATGCAAGAAGCATCAAAACTCATGGAGAGACAAAAACCTATTCATCTGGTGAAAATTAAAAAAGCTAAAGGAAAATCCATCATCCAGATGCTAAAAGAGGATCAGAATTTAGATTCAATGGAGCCAGAAAATAAACCGTCAAAGATTAAATCTTTATTAACATCAATTAAACTTAAACTAACTAAAAAATTATGAGATTTTGGACAATACTAATACTTGTTATTGCAGGAGCTACATACGGGGCATGGCATGCCTTTTCTGGTATAACTGGAGTGGGTAGGAAAAAAGACAAAGAAGAAATAGTAGAAGAGAAAAAGCATTATATAGAAAGAGAAAAAGTTTCTGCGAAAGTAGAGGAAAAAAAAATAAAGGTTTTACCGGTAGCTAGAAACAGTGTGAAATTTAATCATCGACCAGTCCCTAACAATGAACAGTTGATTGCTCTCACTCAAAATTTTGTCGAGTCTGCAACTAATTCCTCAGAGCAAAGGAGAACGGTAGTTGCTGTTTCTGATATTCCTACAAATACAGTATTACTCTATGGAGATCTGTTAGAAGTAGAGAGACTGGCAGATGCATTAAAATCCATGGATCAAGTGATTTCAACTTGCCATCTTAAAACTTGGGTTGTTTTTGTTAGGGGGGATAAACAGGCTGGATTTGATGTAGTAGCTAATATAGTCTCTAACAATGATCTCTCTTCAATAGCTTCATCTCTAGGCGGTGGTGTCTTTTCTGCTTCTGCTGGTATTGATGCATTGCAACTTGGTCTCACTCTTTCTGCATCCAATGGATTAATTGAAATAGTAGATCAACCTTATATGCAATTGCTCCATGGGACAGAATCACGTATTTCGACCGTGGATGAAATAGCTATTCCTTCAGTATCTAATAATCAGGGAGTAACGGAGACATCTATAGAATTTAGAAGCGTTGGTTTGTCATTTGCTGTAACTCCATATTTTTTATCCAATGACCGGGTGCGATTGAATGTAAGGCAAGAAAACGGAGTCGTAGGAGCTATTCGGGATATAGCTGGTTCTGAAATACCTGAGTTATCAACTCAAAATTTAGTTACATCAGCTGAGCTTCGAATGGGTCAAGTTTTAGTTTTGGGTGGGGTTGAAAGTTCACAGAGGGAGAAGCAACGAGGATGGTTCACTAAGACAGATTCCAGAACATTGGGTCACTTATACATTGTTGCTGCTGTCTATTCTACTATTCCTAAAGCTGACCGAGTTATTAAACTTGAATCCGGTTTTGGTATTGTCCCTCCATTTGATGGAACTCACTTGCTACCATCAAAATGAAACTTTTTGTTAGATTGTTAGTCTTTGTTTTCTTCTCATACTTTTTTTATCACTTGGGATATGGTCGGGGAGCGAAGGCTGGTATTGAAGCACGATTAGACTTTATTTATTATCGTCCTCTTTGAATTTTTTAGATCATTTATGATCGTGCGAAGCTGTCGGAAATTTTCGAGAAGTATATAAGCCGCGGATTATATATTTAGAGGAAATGCTCATTAATGCTCATAGGCTATACTTGTTAGTTTCCTGTTAGATTTTCTTTATGATTTTTCGTCCTTTATTTTTCCCGCACCAGAGCCAATTTTACCATCCTACTTAATATCCTTTTTCTGCGTAGCAGGTAAAATAAATCTTGACCTAGTTCTGGAAATAGAACATAAGTCATACATGCCCCCGATTTATCCTATTATCCCCGCTGCTGCCGCTGC
>JALZUS010000042.1 GCA_023299885.1 Bdellovibrionales bacterium
TTTAATTTTTTATTTTCTTTCTTAAAGACTCTTTGAGACTGATTAACGCTCATTTCTTTTGGCAAAAAATAGGCTTTCTCTAAGTACTCAAACCATAAATTATCTAGCTCTAAAAATTTAGTTTTTAATTGATCATCGCTCAATTTTTCACGCTTCCAAACTCTCAATGATTTAGTCAAATCATTGTAAGCTGTTTGCGGAGTATGCTTTCTTCTTAATCTCTTTTTAAACTCTGACCTCTGGGCCAAAGTATACATTTTATAAACTGCAAAAATAACAAATAACAACACAAGCAACAAAGCCATAGAAACAAATGCTTTTGGTATAGCCAACTCAAAAGGCCCAATTGATGGGAATGGCTCTTTAATTTCTTTTGTTAAAACACTTGTGCTATTTACACTTAAGTTCTCTACCCTAAAGCCTGCACTATCATTTGTTACAAGCAGACTAATGCCAGAGTACTCACCCGGCCTATAAGAGGTAATTAAAAACTCTGCACTATTATCCATAATTTTTAAATCTTTTACTTTATGAAGAATATACTTATGGTCAGAGTTTCCAAAAATAAAAATAGGTGACTCACCACCTTCTAGCCTAGAGTTTTCTCCATAACATTTCAAAAGTTTAAGATCTCCAACATGAGAGACCTCTGACTTTTGATTAAGCTGTGATATTTCACAACTCCATAATGGAAAAACTTCTTCTTTCAAAAATTACCTCGACTTAAAAAAATGAAGCAATGGCTTCACCGGGTCACTTTCTGTTTCAATAGCTACCCTGCCCACCTGTGACCTTTTAAAGGTGGTAACTGCTTGCTGTTTATAATGACTGAAATAAGAACTCCACTTTTTCCCTAACTGCACAGAGCTGGTGTCTATAAGCTTAGAATCTCCTGTTTCAGGGTCAGAAAAAGAAATCAAACCCATAGACGGAAGCTTTTGTTCATTTTTATTAATAATATCAATAGCGACGACTTCATGCCTTCGGCTTAAAAGCCTCATTGGCTTTTCGAACCCATTATCTAAAAAGTCACTAATTACAAAAACTACAGAACGTTTTTTTAGAGCTCCAGACAAATACCCCAAAGCCTCCCCTATATTTGTATTTTTAGATTTAGGCTCAATAACAAATAAATCTCTAATTAACCTCATAATATGAGACGTCCCTTTATTAGGAGCCACATAGTGCTCCATTTTATCAGAAAATAAAAGCATCCCTACAGAGTCACCATTTTTAATGGCACTAAAACCAAGTAAAGCTGCTATCTCCGCAATTAAATCTTTTTTTGTTTTACCTATGGTTCCGGTCATTGTAGACCCACTAACATCTACAACTAGCATAACAGTTAATTCACGCTCTTCTTCAAACTGCTTAATATAAGGTTTTCCTGCTCTTGCAGTCAGAGGCCAAGAAATAGCTCTAATATCATCACCAGGCACATACTCTCTGAAATCAGAAAAAGTCATACCCTGCCCCTTAAAGGCCGAGTGATACTGACCCATAAAAACTTCACTCACAAGCTTGCGCGTTTTTATTTCAATGCGCTTTACTTTTTCAAGTATAATTTTACTTTGGTCTTTAGATATTTTTCCCTTCTTCAAACTGTTGGAACCTCTATGGCATCTAAAATTTCTTTTATGATTTCGTCAGCTGGTATATTTTCTGCTTCTGCTTCAAAAGATAATACCAGGCGGTGCCTTAAAATAGGATAGGCTACAGCCTTAATATCATCAGTTGTGACATAGCCTCTTTTATTTAAAAAGGCTCTGGCTTTAGCAGCCTTAATAAATCCAATAGTAGCTCTTGGAGAAGCTCCCACCTGAACAAGACTATCAATATGGCTTAAACCATAGTTTGTTAGCTCTCTCGTAGACATCACTATATCTACAATATAGTTTTTTATTCTTGGTTCTACAAAAATATCTGTAACTGTTTTATTTAAATCTAAAACGTCTTGCTGGCTTAAGACAGAATTTATTTTTTCCACAACACCTGAAGACATCTTTTCTAAAATCTCTAACTCTTCGGCTTTTGTTGGATAGTTCACTAAAATTTTAAACAAAAATCTATCCATCTGCGCTTCTGGCAAAGGATAAGTACCCTCTTGCTCTAAAGGATTTTGCGTTGCCATAACTAAAAACGGGAAATCTAAAGGGTAACTTGTATCCCCTATTGTTACTTGTTTTTCAGCCATAGCCTCAAGAAGCGCACTCTGTACTTTTGCAGGAGCTCTGTTTATCTCATCAGCTAAAACTATATTAGTAAAAATAGGGCCCTTTTTAGGAGTAAACTCCCCCGTTTTAGGATGAAAGATCATTGTACCAATAAGGTCTGTAGGAAGAAGATCTGGAGTGAATTGAACTCTTTGAAAGGCTAAAGATAAACTTTTTGCAACAGTGGATATCGTAAGAGTTTTTGCTAGCCCCGGAACACCCTCTAGTAAAATATGACCTCCGGTCATAAGCCCTATAAAAATACCTTCAACCATTTCTTTTTGCCCAACAATAACTTTTGAAACCTCAGAAAAAACTGTTGAGACTTTTAAACCTAGTTCTTCGCTATAATGACCTTTTTCCATACCTATAAAATCCTTTTTTATGAGAGTTAATATTAAGCTAAAGAGCTAAAATTGTCATTCAGAGGCTGTGCGTAAAATACCAGCAAATAACTTGCCTGCTAATAGCTCTATAGAGAGTTGTCATCAATGCCGCTAAGACCTAAAATGCATCCATGAAATCAAACCACTGGCGAGCTATTAGTTGCATTATTTTAATGCTTTTTGGAGTTACCTACTTACTTGTCCGCTCTTATGACAGGCAAGGGCTTTTTATTGGTATTTTATTTTCATCTTTTGTTATTGGGTACGGGCTGATCACTTCAGACAAAAATTTTTTAAAGCCTTTTAAAAAGTTCACACCCTTTATACCTGTAAAAGGCACCGATGCTTTAAAACTTCAAAAGATCACTCAAAATATTTCTAAAGAGCTTAATATCCCCGAGCCACAACTCTTTTTATTTAATAGTAAAACAGTTAATGCTCTTGGCGCCTCTCAACTATTTGGCCCTGGGGTTATTTTACTAAGCAATGATTCAATAAAAAAACTATCTCAAAAAGAACTCGCTACAGTGATTGAGTTTTTTTGCATCTTATTAAAAAACAAACAACTCTCTGTATTTTCTAATTATATTTTTGGTATCTTATTTAGAATTACTCAAGGGATAGACTCACCACTTAGGCTTTTATTTGGCGTAAAGAAAAGACCTTACTTTTTTGGAAGCAATCCGACGTCGCACTTATTAGCCTATGCCTGCAAACCTCTTGTGCCCTTCTTTTACCCCACCAGCGCTTATAAAAAGGCTGATTTAGTATTTGCTAACGATCCAGAAAAGAAAAATATATTTATGAAGACTTTATGGAAGATTACTAGCTATAAAGAGAATATACCTCTCATTATTAAGTTTTATTATGCCCCTTACTTTATTGTTAACCCTTTAACTAATAAAGGCGGCAACACCTATTTTCAAAGCCAACCCACTTATAAACACAGATTAAAAGCTATACTTAACAAAGAACTCTTTTAGAAATGGAGACAACTATGGAACCAACTATAGATAAAAATATTGAAGCTAACCTATCAACACTTGTACTTTCGATAGCTTCTTCGGCAGCCATGTCATTAGGCTTAGCCCCCAACCCGCAAACTAATAAAAAAGAAATTAATTTAGAAGTCGCTAAATTTAATATCGATTTGCTTGTAGTTTTAAAGGAAAAAACATCTGGTAACACTACTGCTGATGAAGATAAATTTTTAGCTCATATTATTTCAGACCTTCAAATGAAGTACTTGCAAGCCAACAAGACAAGCTAATAAACAAACCAAACAACCAAAGGAGTCTAGAATGAAATTATCAAAAATAAAATTTTTACTCGCACTGGCACTCATCATTACCTTTTTTAGCACAGAAAATACTAGCCAAGCGCAAAGCTTTAGGCGCCAACTGCTTCCCGCAATTAGCCCTGGTGCACCACTGCCCAGCGATCGCTTTATTAAACTTTCTAGCTTGGTAAACCCAGCAGTTGTTAATATCTCTACACAAGAAGTTGTAAAAACAGGAAATAAACCCAACCCAAATGATCCTTTCTATAATTTTTTAAAACCTTATATGACTCCGCAGCAACAACAGCCTACTAATGGCCTAGGTACAGGATTTATTATAAGAAAAGATGGCCTCATTATTACTAATAATCATGTTATTGAAAAAGCAGACGTAATTAAGGTTCAGCTTTCTGAAGGAGATGAAACTCTTTATGATGCTGAGGTTATTGGAGCTGACAAACCTACTGACATCGCACTTATTAAAATTAAATCAAAAAAATCACTACCCACAATACAACTAGGGACCAGTAAAGATGTTAAAGTGGGCCAATGGGTAGCAGCCTTCGGAAACCCATTCGGGCATGGGCACTCTATGTCTAAAGGTATTATTTCTGCAAAGGGCCGTGAACTTGACGAGCTTAACAGGCTCCCTTTTTTACAGACAGATGCAAGTATTAACCCTGGAAACTCTGGGGGGCCACTTGTAAATTTACGAGGCGAAGTCATTGGTGTTAACACCGCTGTAGACGCGCGAGCACAAGGCATAGGCTTTGCCATTCCTATTGATAGCGTTAAGACTATTATCTCTAAACTAGAAAAAGACGGTTATATAGAAAAAGCCTTTTTAGGCGTTGGCCTTGCTGATATTAATTTTCAAATTCAGCAAGCCCTTAAATTAAAAACTAAAGAGGGGGCGTTAGTACAGCATGTACATGAAAATACATCTGCGCTAAAAGCTGGAATTCAGATTTATGATGTTATTACAAAAGCTGATAGCAAAAAAATAGCTTCTGCTTATGATCTCATTCGGTATATCCAAAACAAATCTGCTGGTGACAAAATAAAACTAGAGATTCTTAGAAATAGCTCTAGGAAAAACATAAATGTTACTTTAGGCATACACCCCGATGATAAAAACAAAAGACCTGTTAAAAGAAAAGCAAAAGTAGACAATAGAAATAAAGGGCTTGCTACCCATGCAGGGTTTAAAGTCTCTGATGCCTATAGCTCTTTTAGAAGACAGTTTAATTTACCAAAACTAAAGGTAAAGCGACCTTTGGTTACAGAAGTGACTCCAGGGTCTGCAGCCTCTCGCGCCGGCCTAGCACCTGGGGATATTTTACTCGATGTAAACAGAAAAGAAGTAAGGACAGCTGCCGATGTTAAAGCTTATTTACGCAGAGACTTTAATTTAATTAGAGTCCAAAGAGGGCAAGCCACTCCTTTCTTAATTTATATCACTAAAAATTAATGCAAATGTTGGGTTAATGTTGCCATTAGCCCAACTTAAAAACAATTTAAGGAAAATATCCTTGGAGAAAACCCCCGAAAGCCCCGACTATACTTATAGAGAGACCATTTAAAGGGGATATAACATGAAGAAAATTATAATACTTTTAACAACACTAATATTAGCTGCCTGTGCAGCCCCCGAAGACACTGTCCCTACTGAAGCCATTAACGATAGCATTACAGATATTGTTGGAGCCTCCACTATCGCAGAAGGTGAACTTGCCGGGCGCAATGGCTACACCTCTGTTGGCGATATTGAAATTTTATTCAATGCTCCTACAAACACTTACAGCCTACTAATGAACGATTTTAGAAACAGCAATGGACCCAGCCTTAAAGTTTATCTTTCAGAGGCCAGCACACCCAGAAACATCCTTAACCTTGGCAGTTTAAGGTCCACAAACGGAAACATTAGATACGATTTTGATGCCTTTGATTTTAATCCTGATTTTACTCACTTACTTATTTGGTGTGATGAATTTGGCGTTGGCTTTGGCGAAGCAAGTCTTCAGATACTTTAGATGAAATGTCTTATTTTAAGGCAATCTATAAATTCACAGGCCCAGTGCTAAAGTCTAGCTTAAATCCTTCCGACAAATATATACGACATAAA
>JALZUS010000043.1 GCA_023299885.1 Bdellovibrionales bacterium
AGCATCACCTTAAAAAATTGTAATATGGATATTTTATCCTTAGGTTTTAGAAAAATTGCCTGCAGCTCAACATCAGCTTGTAGTTCTGGGCTGCCCTACGACAGCCATGTTTTAAAATGCTTAGGCTTATCGGCAAAAGAGATTGGTGCCACTCTTAGGCTGAGCTTTGGCCGATTTACCACTGAGGCTGAAGTCGATGAAGTTATTTCAGAAATTAAGACTGTAGTTCAAAAAAACAAAGACATTTCGATAACTTAGATAAGACCTTCTATTTTAAGCCTAAATTTGCTATAGTATTCTCATGATTAAGATTTCTGAAAACGCAGCAAAGCATATCCAAAACATTAAAAGTAATGAAGGCCACACGGCTGATACTTTTTTACGTGTAAAAGTAAAACGAGGCGGATGCTCTGGGTTTTCTTACAAACTAGATTTTGACTCAAGCTTTGCAGACACTGATAAATCTTTTGAAGACAACGGAACTAAATTAGTTGCTGACTCTGAAAGCTTACTTTATTTACTAGGAATGACTCTTGATTACGAAGGCGGCCTCAACGGGCAAGGCTTTGTGTTTTCTAACCCTAATGCAAGCAAAACTTGTGGCTGCGGCGCAAGCTTTGCTGTCTAAAAGTTTAACAGCCCAAACCTCAGTAGTTTAATTATCGCGCGTACTTAGTGTATACAGTTTTTACAGGCTAGAAAGCTTTACCAAGCTAACCTCTCTTTACCCATAATTTCACTAACATATTGTATATTTCAGGAAACAAAAAACCTGGAGATACTATGAAAAGTACTTTGCTTTTACTTATACCTTTATTTTTACTTTCTGCTTGTGGCGGTGGCGGGACAAAAAAAGAAGCACAAGTTAAAACTATTAAGCACTTTGTTATAGGCAATCCTCTAGAGCTTGTTGATGCAACAAACTACAACCTTACAACACCAAATTTAGATACATTAGAAAAAAATATCTCTGAAACAGTTGGCATTAAAATATCTAGTTTTTGGGAGACAGAGTCTGTTACATATATCAATGGTAAATATAGCAAGAGAAAGAAAAAAGAACAAAAACTTTTAGATGAAACCAACCTACTAAAAGATGAAATTAAAACTACAATTAACAGTGATACGTATACAATTAGTATCAAAAGTAAGTATGGCAGCGAGACGCACATTCACTTCTCTAATTCAAATGGTACCCTTAAATTTACAGGCTTTGGCAACTCTGACCAAACCTACTCTGGCATACTAGATTCAAAAGTAGTTCATTATAGTGAAGCCAGTAATGATAGTGCGTTTAGCTTATTATTCTTTATTGAATACGAGGGGCCAGAGGAAGGAAAAAGAGAGCGAGTTTTAAGGTCTTTCGTTTTTAACAAAAAAACATCTCAACATTACAAAGAGCATTACCATAAAGTCGACAGCTCTAACCAATATATATGGCTTAACAACAACAAATGGAGTGACTCAAAAAACATAGAACTCAATATATGCTCTAAGAATGAATCTTTTAAAGCTAGAGCTGCAAAGGCTATTGAAGCCTGGAACAAAAATACAATCGTTAATATTAAATATAACTTTAAAGAAAACTATCCTCCTTTTTCAGACTTAAATCTGAATTGTATTTACGACCTAGATCTCTACACAGAAAGGTACGTAAAAGTTACCTTTGGTATCTCTCTAGCGGTAATTAGCGATACAGGCATTATTGACTCTGACATCCTTATTTTTAATGAGAGCTATAATGTCTACCAAAACCACCACATGAGTGAAGACGAAAAGAAGGATGCCGACAAAATCATTGAAAACACAAAACTAAGAACCTTAAAACATGAAATAGGGCATTTTTTAGGACTAGGTCATCAGTGGGATGACGATCACGACAGCATAATGGACTACAGTAAATCTCATTACGAAGGACTATCAGATTACGATATCAATGCTATCAATGAACTTTACAGCACAAACAAAAAACCGAACTAAACCTGGAGATACTATGAAAAGTGCTTTGCTTTTACTTATACCTTTATTTTTACTTTCTGCCTGCGGCGGTGGTGACAAAAAAACTGTTTCTACTACTATTACAGTTGTCCATGGTGACCCTATCCTCATTGCAAAAAGCACATACACCAATACAGACCTCCCCACTGTTAACGATTTAAAAAGGCTTTTATCAAACTCCGTTCATGTTTCACATAACTTTTATGTAGACAGGAGTGAGCATAATATTAATACAAACAACTCCTCATTAAATGCATTTAATAGCACTTCAAAAAGTAAAAGTGATGAGGAAGACACAATTAGCCATACAGAAGAATTTACTTTTGAAATTGATAGAAAAAATTCAATTGCTAAGTTTCGCATTAGTGAAAACTATAACGAGTACTTATATTTTGACATAAATAACTTAGATAAGCTATCTTTTGCCGGAAGCGGCACAAAGGCAGGTATTTACGAAAATACAGATTTAGATAAAATTATCCACTTTAGCATCGATAAAAATACAAATGCATTTAGTATTCTTCGCTATTACTCTTACCACTCAGAAAAAGAAAACCGTGTAGTAAAAAGACTTGCTAACCATAGATTTGTAACCTCTGGCCCTAAATATTTTCAAAACCATAATGATCATTCTAATAAATTTATAAGTGGCAATGGAGCTAAATGGCCTAATAAGAAAATAGACATCTTAGGGTGCGGCCTCGACACAGCTACAGACAATAACTTTATACAAGCTACAAAAGATTGGAATGAGATAGGAAGTATTACTATCAACTATAAAAAAACTGACAGCTACCCCCCATTTTCAGATTTAAATACTAACTGCGCCTATAAGATAAACACCTATATTTCTGCTCCAGATAATGAAGCTAATATGGGGTTTGCCTCATTAACTATGAATAGCGATACAATTATTGATGGCGATATTTTCATACTTGATGAAGAAATCAAAAAACTTGATACAGATCACAGAATTAAGATTAATGGAGAGAGTTTCATAGCAAATATGAATCAAATCACCGTTACTCATGAGCTAGGACACCTATTAGGTCTTGGCCATCACTTTGTAAAGAATGAATACGCAAGCATCATGAACTACGGGATTACTAAGTACAAAGGCTTAACTCATTACGACTCAAATACTTTAAAAGAGCTTTATGAAGGTACTCAAATATCTGCTGAATAACTGATTATATAGACGAGGACCTACTAATCTTCGTCTATCATATTGCCCATGACAGCGCGTGACTCTTCGCTCTCATCTTTTTTAAGAGCACCTTGAGGGCGCCTCTGCTTAGACTCTTCTGATTTAGATTCTTGCTCTGTAAGGTCCACCACAACATTACCATAGCAATGCATTTGGCAGGCTAACCTACGCTGATCTAGATGGTGAGCTGTACCGATCAAGCTCATTTCTTTAGCTGAAGGCGGCAATACATTATGATCCCCTTCAACAATTTTAATACGGCACTCTGCACATGAGGGCAGTCCATTACAAATCGATTTAATAAAAATACCATTTTTATGTGCAGCCTCCATTACAGAAGTGTTTGGATCTACATCAAGCTCTTTGCCACTGGGTAAAAATTTTATTTTCATATGATTTTAACCTTTGCGTATTTTTTCTTTCCTGACCTAAGAATAAACTCCTTACCCTTAGGTAGTTTTAACTTATCATCTGACACTTTTTCACCATCAACCTGAACAGCTCCACCCTTAATAAGGCGCCTTGCTTCAGAGTTAGATTGTGCATGAGAGACATCTATCATTATTTTACAAATCCACAAATCTTCATCTGACTCTAAAGAATGCTCTGGGATTTCATCTGGCAAACCTTTTTGCACAAAAATAGTTTCAAACTCTTTAAGCGCATTGTCGGCATCAGCTTTACTATGAAAACGCTCTACTAAAAACTGAGCTAAATCTACTTTAGCTTGCCTTGGGTGCAGCTTTCCAGACTCTATGTCTGCCTTTAAAGCTTCTATGTCGGCTACTGTTTTATCTGTTAAAAGCTCATAATACTTAATCATAAGCACGTCAGAAACTTTCATGGTTTTACCAAACATATCTTTTGGAGTGTCTTCAACGCCAATGTAATTGTCTAAGCTTTTTGACATCTTTTTAACGCCATCAAGCCCTTCTAAAATAGGCACAGTCATAATCGACTGCTGCCTTACACCATAAGACTTTTGAATGTCTCGGCCCACCAACAAATTAAACAGCTGATCTGTCCCACCCAGCTCAACATCAGCCTTCATAGCTACCGAGTCATAGGCTTGCACTAAAGGGTATAAAAATTCATGGAGGCTAATAGACTCATTAGCCTTATAACGCTTAGAAAAATCATCACGCTCTAGCATTCTTGCTAGCGTGTACTGGCTTGAGAGCTTTATAAAATCAGAGGCTGTAAATTGACCTAGCCATTCACTGTTATACATAACCTTAGTTTTTTCAGGATCTAATATTTTAAACACCTGCCTAGCATAAGTCTTTGCATTCTCTACGCATTCTTCATGTGTTAATGCTGGGCGAGTTTCATTTTTACCCGTAGGATCACCGATCATTGCAGTAAAATCACCAATCAAAAAACAAACCTGATGACCCATATCCTGAAATTGCTTCATTTTATTAATAACAACAGTATGACCTAAATGGATATCAGGCCTTGAAGGATCAAAGCCTGCTTTTATAATTAGTGGTGTTTTCGTTTCTATAGACTTCTCAATTTTTTTAAGTAAGTCTTCTTCAGAAACAAAATCTACAATGCCTTTTTTAAGCTCTGTGATTTGCTGTGCAGCCGTTAACATAAGTTACCTCGCATGCTCTACAATACGTGTTTCTCTAACCACTGAAACTTTAATTTGTCGTCCATAATGAACTTCACGCTCAATCTTTCTTGCAATATCTCTTACAAGCATTTCTGATTGGTCTTCAGTAATCTTACCACTATCAACAAGAACTCTAATTTCTTTACCGGCTTGTAGTGCAAAAGTTCTAGAAACCCCATCAAAACTATTACCAATAGATTCTAAGTCTTCTAGGCGCTTAATATAAGATTCCATCATCTTACGCTTTGCACCTGGGCGGGCCATAGTTAAATTATAAGCGGCCTGAACTACATGATCGATAACAGATTTAGCTTCACGCTCCCCGTTGTGGGCCGCAACAGCATTACAAACTCTATCGTTTTCTCCATGTTTTTTTAAGAATTCAGAACCCACTTTTGCATAACTACCTTCAAAAGTATGGTCTACAGAAAATCCAATGGCGTGCAATAAGCCAGCTCTACGGGCCCATTTAACACTTGAGTTTATTTCAGAAGATAAAAGCCCAGCAATATACCCAACCTCAATACTTTGCTTGTAAATGTTTTGCATATGCGAGCGTCTGTACTTTAAGCCACCAAGCATTTGCATCACATTTGGATGCACCCCTGATAAACCTAAATCAACACAAGCTTTTTCGCCATCTGCTTTAATCGTTCCATAAATATCTGTTTTAACTTTTGCAACAACTTCTTCAATACGTGATGGATGCACACGCCCGTCTCTCATTAAACGATCTATAGCTTCTTTAGCTACTTCACGCCTTACTGGGTCAAAACAAGAAATTACAACTGTGTCAGGCGTTTCATCAATAATTAAATCAACACCAGTAGCCGCTTCTAAAGCTCTGATGTTACGACCTTCACGACCAATAATCTTACCCTTCATCTCTTCGCCAGCTATACCTATTTGAGATGTTGTTCTTTCAGTTGCCACTTCACTGGCAAATCTTGAAATAGCTGTCACAAGCACACGCCTTGCTTTATCTTTTGCGTTCGATTCTGCTTCAGACTCTATACGCTGAATATCTTCTTCGCAGTTTTTTCTCACTTCATCTTCAAAAGCTTGCTTAAGCTCAGCCTTTGCTTGCTCTTCTGTAAGGTTAGCTACTTTTTCTAATTTATTTTTAAGCTCTTCAATACGAGTTGCGGCTTCTTTATCTAAAGACTTAATTCTGTCTTTTGCAATATCAAGACGCTCTTCTTTTTCTTTAAAATCAGACATGGCTTCATCAAGCTCAGACTCTTTACTTTTTGCAGCCTCTTGAAGCTGAGTCTCTTGCCTTTTTAAATCTTGCTCTTGCTGGCTAAGCCTTTGCTTTTGCTTACGACTTTCGTTTTCAGCATTCTTTTTAGCTTTCTTTTCAAAATCTTTTGCACGCTCATCAGCGTCTCTTTCAATTTTAGAAGCTTTTGATTTTGCACGGCTGACTATCTTGTCTGCATCTTTTTTTGCTGAGTTAATGTTTTTCTTATACTGAAGCAAACGATAAACTTGAAGTATCGCCACCCCACCTATAAGCCCTAAAACTAAACTAATAATTCCTATTAATGCGCCTTGATCCATTATGACCTCTCTGACATATGTTCTAATATGTGATTTTCTTTAACTGTTGTTGCATTCAACATCTTCCACTCAATATCTTAACTGCAGAGTTTTCACTTAAAAACATTGCAGCTATAAAAATAATTAATAAATAAAAGCTTTATGCTTCTATTTGTATTTTAGACATTGGCGAATTTTCAAACTCTTTTAAGATATTAAGAGCTTCTGATTCTATATGATTGATTTTTGTAAGACTTGCTTTTTTAAATAATAAGTATTCTTCAGCTAACTGTAGTCCAGCAAGTATTAAGCTGTTCTGATGAGAAATTTGAGAGTTAACTTGTTTTACTTCATTAATTTTTTTATTAAATTCGGCAGCTATATCCTGAACAAGCTTATCGTCATGCTGAGAACGCAAGTTCAATTGAGTGCCTGCGATATCTAAAGTATGCGATTGTTTGTCCATAGTACTACCTCGATATTAAATCTATCCAAAGATCAAAACCCTTAATATATATAAATACTAATATTTATATATACTTAGGAGCTCCAATGTCTTTAAAAGGATAGCAAGCATACGTCTATGAAACAACTAAAGACATTGCCTTACTGCTGCCTATAGTTCGGGCATATTAAATAAGGATTTTGCAAACTCTTTGTGATCAAAAGCCATCAGATCCTCTATGGCCTCACCTATGCCCACCCTATGAATAGGTAGTTTTAACTCAGATGCTAAAGAAATAGCCACACCACCTTTTGAAGAGCCATCAAGCTTAGTAAGCAGTAGGCCCGTGAGGTCTAAAGATTTGTTAAATACCTCGGCCTGCCTAAAGGCATTTTGCCCAGTACTGGCGTCTACAACAATTAAGGTTTCATGCGGAGCCTCTGGAATTACTTTTTGAATTACTCTTTTAACTTTTTTAAGCTCTTCCATTAAGTGGTCTTGGTTTGAAAGTCGTCCGGCAGTATCAATCAGGACAACATCATAGTTTTTTGCAATAGCCATTTGGCAAGCATCAAAACAAACAGCACCGGGGTCAGTCACACCCTGAGGGTCGAAAACCTCTACCCCAGACCTTTCGCCCCAAACTTTTAATTGAGATTCTGCAGCCGCTCTAAAGCGGTCACCAGCAACCAACAACACGCTTAAACCTTGTGATTTCAACTGGTAAGCCACTTTACCTAAAGAAGTAGTTTTACCGGCTCCGTTTACACCAACCACCAAACAAACAAAAGGCTTTTTGCTTTTAGCCAAATCTATTAAGTCTTTAGATGGTTGTACTGCACTAAAAATACTTTCAGTTTCACTACGTAAAGAAGACAGTAGCCCATCAACTGAAGTTGTTTCTTTAGAGCTTACTGATTCGATTAAACGGCCAATAGTCCTGGGGCCAATATCGCTTTCGTAAAGAGCCTCTTCTATAGTTTCTATTTCTTCACTTGAAAGCTTTTGGCCTGACTTAATGCCTCCACTAATACGTTTAAAAAATTGATTGCGAGTGCCGCCCAAAGCTTCTGATAAAGTTTTTCTTGAGGCTTCAGGAGCTTTTTTTTCTTTTTGGATAGCTTCTTTTGCATTATTGGCAGCTTCATTCGTTGCTGGGATTTTTTGCTGAGGATTCACCACCTTCTCTTGAGGCTTTTCTTCTAACTTTTCAGAATCATTGCCAAAATAGTAGCGAGCAAAATAGTATACAACAGAAGAGGCCGTACCTAATATAATGATGCCAACCAGTAAAAAAAACTCAAAACCTTGCACTATCAACTCCCTTAAATATTAGAGGCCATAAATAACCTAATAGGCCCTATATTACAAAGTAGGCAATTTTTATTCATATAAATTCTACAAGACTAGGGCCTAAACAGCGCTGCCTGTCACTTCAGCCTTTAGATTATATATTTTTCATAAGTACTTAAAATCATTGAAAAACGCGTCGCATATAATACATTGCGTTAGTAACGCATAATCTAAAAAAGGATGCCCATATGAAGCACTTTAGTTTTTTATTCGCAAGCTTTAGCTTTGCACTAACCCTAAGTTTTAGCTCAGGCGCTGTCACAAAATATTCAGTAATTATGCCCGAATCAGACAGAAGGTCACAATGGCAAGCCCGCTTTAACGACCCAAGTAGCATTATCAATGTTGAGTTCCAAAAACATATGGATGTGCTTTCAGAAAGTAAACCCTTTCAACACGAAAACGCTCTACTTTTAGACAGTGGTATTATGTCTTACCCTTTAAGATATGCCCTACTTAAGCGCGCAAAACACTCGATTGTTATGTCTACCTTCTCTACTTATTCTGGAAAAAATAATGGCATACATGATGTTATGACTAAAAAAATGGTAGATCTTTTGATTGCAGCCAAACGTCGAGGTGTTTTTGTTTTAGTTATTACTGATGGTGCAGCCTCTGTACTTTCGCAATCTGAAGCTGTTATTAAAACCTTAAGAGCCAATGACATAAGAGTACAAAAATTTAACCCTATTGGCTCTGACACAAGGTCGCCTACGCATTTACAAGGCCCTTTTGAATTTATCTTAAAAGGCCTGCAAGGACGAAAACCCTTAGACAACAAATGGCATGAGAAAACATTAGTTGTTGATGGTGAATATGTATTGAGTGGTGGCCTTAATTGGGGCGTACCTTATGGCTCTGGAAATAGTTTTACCGCAGCCTCAGTAAGCTCAGACAGTTACTACAATCACCCATTAGTACGAGAGCTTGGCGTAGCTTACCAGCCGCACTGGAACCACACTCCTGATACTTCTTGGCGCGACACGGACATTTTAATAAAGGGATCAATAGCGCGTACAGCTTTAAAAACCTTATTAAAAGACCAATTACTTCTGCAAGTAATGCAAGAAGGTGGTGGCAAAGATATGTATAAAGATGCCACACTTCAAGAGTACCAAAAAGCTAACTATTTATTTGAAAAGCTTTACAACTCTAATCCTAGCTTTTCTCAGCGTATGAACTGGCATGAAAGCCCTAGATATTTAGCCAACAATGTACGCTACATCACTCAAAGACCTTTTGTTGAAAGAGACGATGTCTTAGGAAAACATAAATACAGAGTAGGCTATGCCCAAGCTCACAACCTTTATATCGCTAACAAAAAAGACAGCAGAAAATTAGTAAACTTAAGAATTACTGATTACTACATCAACTCTATCAACAGAGCTAAAAAGCAAATTTTATGGGGCTGCCACTCTAACAGGCCACCTGATGATATTCTTGAAGCCTTAAAAAATGCAGCCGAAAGAGGCGTTAAAATTTATATTATTGGTAACTCAAGAGAGTCAGCTAAGACGCTTCCTGAAAAAGGTATTTTTATGTACCCACTAGCTTCTTCAAAATATGATAAAATTTTAAAAGCTGGCGGCGGAAATATTAGAATTTTTGAGTGGCAGGCTGAAGTTAATTACAACGGCAAAACATTACGCAGTGGCGCCTTCCACTCAAAGCTACTAAGCATTGATGGTGTTCTTACTTCTGTTGGCTCTTATAATGTTTCCAGAGCCTCATTTAGAAAACACGCAGAAGGCACCTTTGTCATACAGGACTTAAATTTTGCAAGAAGCGCAGAACAAACATTCCAAAAAGATTTAATGTTTACCAAAGAGATTACAATAGAAAGCCTTAAGGCAAAGCGTGATGCTATTAGAGAAAAGCACAATAAAAGAAGAAGACGCCACAAAGGCTATTAAAGGATATTGTATTGAAAATTTTAATACTATTATTATTTGTTACGAGCACTTCTTTTGGTGCTCAGAATTTTAAAAAAGACTACACGGCTAATAAAGCGATGCTTGAACAAGCCCAAGAGAATTTTTTAAAATCGTCAGGCAAACTATTACAACTTGGCTCTGACAACAAATATTTTTACTATAGATATCAAGAGAGAGATCAGCTTTATAATAACTTAAAGCCCCTTCTTAAAGTTTATAAAAGCTTACTGAATGATGCGGACCCTAAATACAACAAATTAAGAGCTTCAACATCAGAAGTGTTTTTTAATTCTGTTAGCTTGCAAAGCTTATACTTTTACAATGTGTCAAAAACATTTTCTCAGATACTTGCTAATAAGGCTGCAGCTAAAGTCTTAGAAGACATAGACAACGAAAAAGGTGGCGCATATAAAAAAATGATATCTATCTTGTTACGCAAAATAGATATTCAATACAATTCACCTGAAACTAGAGGCGTACCCAGTAATCAAAAAATAGGTAAAGCCACACCAACGCTGAGCTCTGCAAAAAGCCCGTCTATTAGTCTCTTAAGTCAAAACACAAAGTCTTTAAATAAGCACCTTGGAAAACTAAGTAAAAATAAACGCATCTTTTACGCTAGTGTTTTAAATGAAAATATTGATGGGTTTTTAAAAGCAGCACCTATAGCCTTAAAGCATAAAAAGAATTTTCATATGTTTTTATCTTCAGACCTACTTCAAGATGCCAAAAAAGAGCTTCTGTACATAACAGGTAAAATTTATTTACCTAAAGGCTATAAAATGACAGCACAAGATGTTGTTAATGCTACCGACCTTATGGAGCCAGGAGATATAGCTTTAATTAAGCATAGGTTAAAACTGACAAATATTGCTATCTCTGGCCATTGGACTCATGGTGTTTTTTATGTAGGTCAAAGTGCTAAAGTTGAATCTTATTTTGCCAACGACTATCAAACAAATAGCTATTACAGCAGAATCTGTAAAAAAGAAAATAAAAACTGTTCTACATTTTCTGAATACTTAGATGCTTTAAAAAAAGAGATTAAACCTGAACTGGATAAAGCTTCTATCCAATTTGAAACTATTGAGTCGCTGGGCGAAGGTGTTATTTTCTCTAAAGCTAAATCTTCCATGAAAAAAGACCGCTTAGTCGTTTTTAGACCCAACTTTACAAAGCTTGAAAAAGCCAAGGCTATAGAGCTAGCTTTTAAATTAACAAACCGCCCTTATGATTACGGCTTTGACCTCAGGACACAAAACCAAATGGTTTGCACAGAGCTTATCTACAAT
>JALZUS010000044.1 GCA_023299885.1 Bdellovibrionales bacterium
GCGGCTAGCACAGGTTTTGTTGAAGCTTCTGTGCCGGTAGTAACGCCATTGCCGGTAGTAACGCAGTTGCCATCAGTAGGTGATGGTATAGGTGAGACTGCAGGTGCTCCAGAATTATCTGTGGGTAATTCTACAGGTAGTCTTTCTGAAACAAGTATAGATGATTTACTAAATGACTTTGATGAAGATAATTTTGCCAATAACGATGGCGCTGGTCCAAGCGGCTTTGGTGCTGCCAGTACTGGTGGCGGCGGCGGTGGCGGCGGCGGTGTGCCTAGCACAGGTTCACTTGGTGGCGGCGGTGGCCCTGGTGGCAGCGATGGCGGTTATGCACCGGATGATAAAGTAGGGTCTTCTTTAGCTGGCGCAAGTGGCGGTGGAGGTTACTCAAGTAGTAGTGGCGGTGGCTATGCTAATATCGGTGGAGGTTCTAGTAGTTATGGTTCTGGTTCAAGTAAGTACCGTAAAAAAAGTGCTAAGTTTGATTTAAAAAAGTACTTACCAGGTAATAAAAAAGACCCTAAAAAAGCTAAGCGTGGTTTAGCCTCTAAGGGTGAGATTTCTTTAAATGTACATAGCTCTATTTGGGATACGATTTCTACAACTTATAAAAATGAGTTAGGTAATTTGTAGGCTGAATATAAAAAAGCAGGAGCTTTTAATGATTAAAAAAATAATATTAGGTTCAGTTTTTGTTGCGGGTATAAGTGCCCCAGCACAAGCTACAATTAAAGTTGATGCTAAAGTCGTAAAAGTTTTATCTTTAGCGACAACAGGGGTAGCTATCGCTGAAGGTGTTAAATCGGCAGGCCTTTGCTTTAGTCCACCTTTTAGCACTATCGAATGTCTGAAAATGGTAGGTAATTTTGGAACTGCGGGTTTGTCTCTGGTGTCTGCTCAGCAAGCTCATAATACAGAATGTCAGTCGGCATCGTCTTCAGCGGGATGTATTCCTAGTTTAACAGGTAGTGAGTTTGATGGTTCTGTTTTTGATAGCGGTTTAAACACAGATGGTTTTGGTGGCGATTTTCCTGCAGGCAGTTTCAGTGGCACCTCTGTGCCTGAAGGCGGTACTGTGGGCGATTTGCAAAACGTAGTAAGAGAAAACTTAGATAAGGCTGAAGAAAAGGGCTTTGTTTTTAATCCAGAAACTAACTCAATATCTAGCCCTGATGGCAAAACAACTTCATTAGCCTCATTAGGTTCAGCATCAGGTTCAGGGGCTTCGTTAGCTGCAGACAGTAAAAAAGCTGAAGCTTTAGTAGAAAAATATAAAAAGCATTTTGGAATTACTGGATCTAGTAATGATGGTTTTTCTAATATAGGAGGCGGGTCTTCTTATGCTGATAATTATAGTTCTGATGATTATGATGATGACTATAGCTCTAACTTAAATAACTTGCTGGGTAAGTTAAGTAAAAAAGATAAGCGTAAGCCAGCTTCAGTTAAAGGCTTAGTAAAAAATGTGGGTAATGGTGATGCTATTGGTGTTGCTGGCGATAATATTTTTGAAATGATAGCTAGAGGCTATAAACATAAAATTGAAACTAAACAGCTTATAGGCAATTAATTACTTCGCTTTAAAGATGTCATCTAGCTTAAGGCCTGTTAAATTTTTAAGGCCTTTAGTAAATCTAAACATCACATAGCCCATAAAAAACATAAGTGGCAGGGCAATCATAAAGTAGCCCTTAGCTGTCATCTCGGCAATTTGGTCGTTGAGTATTTGCGTCTTTTCAGCATTACTTAAAGCTATGTCTATAGGCTTAAAAATAAACTTGGCAATTACAAAGTTAAGTAATGCACTTAAAAAGAAAGAGGCTGCAAAAAGTAAATTAGAGCTGCGTATAAGCTCATCAAATTTACCGAGGTTGTTTTTTTCCTCTAGGGCTACATTCACTCCGTCTAAATCCATAAGGGCATCGTTACATAGCAATGACTTAACTAGTGGTTTTTTTGTGCGATTGGTGTACAAAACAAAAATACCAATCGCAAGAGGAAAGGCTGCCTCTTTAAGTACAAACCAAATGCCTTTTAATTGAAAAAGAGCAAAGCCGCCTGTAAATAAGGTGTTTAAAACTCCAAAGATAGAAATATAATTTGTATTTTTGGATGTAAAATAATCATAAAGCCCATAGCCAATAGGCAGTAGGAGTGCGATCAGTAAAGCCCAATAGGGGCCATGCTCACCAAGGTATTTAGCGCCTTTTGTAAGTATGTAATAGGGCAGTAGAATATTAACTATTAAACTAACAAATGGGTTTTCATTTTTGTTTACCATTGGTGTTGGCCCGCCTCTATGCTTGTGGTCTTAAATTGGTCTCTTCTTATTAGAATCCATTAATAAGGTTCTTGGCAAGCTAAGTCGCGACTGATAGCTTGTCTAAATGCCAAATAATTCAAATTCTGCGTCAATACACAAAAGCTCGTTAGGTATCTCTAATTGGCCACTTATTTTAATCGCTTTTTCAAGCCTTTTTGCTGTAGGTATTTTAGATAATATCCGCGGGCCCTTTTTCCCAGACTTGTTATCGCAGTTGAGTTTATCAGACTCTCAAGGGGCACTTTTTTATGCCACAACTTCATTTATGATGTTTGTCGGTACAGCCATATCTCCATCATTAGAAAAAAAAATAAACGATAGTTTTGGCTTAAGGTTAGGTTTTATCGTTATGGCCCTAGGTTTTGGGTCTATCTCTCAAGTTTCTGCATTTCCTTGGCTTTTATTTTTTGCAGCTGTTTTTGGATTAGGCTTTGGCATCAGTGTCTTTTTCCAGCACAAGGCTATTGAGAGGTCTGTGCTTCCTGAAAAAAGGCGTCAGGTATTTACTGCTTTACACTCTATGTATGCGGCCTCGGCTTTGCTGGCTCCATTAATTACAAATTTATTTTTAAAGTTAGATTTATCATGGAGAGAGAGCTTTTTATTTAGTGCTTCTAT
>JALZUS010000045.1 GCA_023299885.1 Bdellovibrionales bacterium
GAGTTATTAATAATTAAATTATTTTTATTGCTTAAATCAATCTCATTGAATGCACTATAGTTTACCTTGGCAGAGAAACTATAGTCTGAAAATAAAGGCTTTATATAGTCTTTTATCGTAGACAGCCCTGTCTCCATAAAATTTTCTTTTTGAATTAACTCTACTGAATTTTTCCAACTATTTTTAAAGTTAGTTATAAAGCCTATATGACTTTGAGTAAAACCATCATAACTATCAGAAGGATGCGCTTCAGTGTTATAGTATGGGTTGAAGAGCTTATTAACCATTACTTTTGCAAGAGCCTTCAAACTGTTTAAGCTTAATTTTTCTGAAACAGCATTGAACTGGTGAGCCGCCTCTAACAAGGGGTCTATCTTATCCCACGGTATAGTTTTATTACTATAATTTTTTAAGCTATCATTTATAATTAAAATAAAAGACTCTATAACTTGATTGATCAGCTTAGTATTTAGCTTTCCTTTTTTAAACTCAGAAATAACTATCTGACCTGAAAGGTACGCTTTATATCCCTTAGCTATATTTTTTATAAAAGGAGACCATTGGCTTTTAGTAATTTTATTACCGCCAGACTCATTTAGCATAGCCTCTTTTAAGACCTTTATTAACTCAACAGATTTTTTAGCATTATCTAGTCTACTTTTTTTATCAGTATCATTATCCCACCCATAAAACTTCATAAGTTCTAATACTAATGTTTCAATTTCGACTATTTCTATAGGCTGGCCAGAGTTCGGCAGCTTGCTGTAAAACTCATAACCTATAACATTTAAATCTTTTTCGAGCTGATTAAAACCTTCAGATAAATCTTTATTATACCCCTTAAGCTTCATAGCTTTTTTACTAATCAAAGACATATGCGGGTTTAATTTTTGAAACGCAATCGAAATAAACTCAATCCAAGATTTTACCTCTATTAACTCTTCATTAGACAATGACTCTTTGTCACCGCCTACAAAAGAAACTTTTAAGCTCATCAAAGAGTCTACCAAAGCATCTGTAACCACCTTATCTTCTGTAAATATCACTCTTTGAAAAAAGTTTTTTAGCTCAGCTTTTTTATGAATTCTACTGGCTATACTCACTTTTTTATCTTCACCAGCTACATAGTTTCTGAAAACTTCCACTGTATTTAAAGCGCATTCATTAAAGCTTTTAATTTCTGCCTCAGAAAGTTGTCCAGAGTAATAATCTTCTGTCACTTTATCTATTTTTGAAAAACAATTCTTTTGGACACTAACAGGCTTAGCTTTTTCTACTGTGTCATTAATTTTTAATCCACAAGAAACCAAGAGGACTAAAGGCATAATCAAACATAATATTGATTTAAATCTATAGAGCATAACGAACTCCAATCTCAAACAAATCATTATCACGAACAGGTGTGAAAAAAGCTTCATCACTTTCTCTATCAACGCCCACAACAACTAGTTTAATTGAAGCTTGCAACTTAGAATTTATATCTTTTGAAATATTTAAAGAGCCTAATCCACCCTTTTCAAGGAATGAATATAAGTAGCCCGCATTAACTTTAAAACTATCGGAAAATTTATGCTCTAAACTCAACTGCATTGCCTCAGTATAGTAGTGTCGGTTTACATTCACTTCTACATCTAAAACTGCACCACTGACTAACGTAGGTTCATCTTCTAATTTTCCTAACTTAGCATTTAAATATGAGATGCCTACAGTTGTAGCCTCACCCAATAAGACATCAACACCTAAACTCAATTGATCTCTATCTTCTAAATTAGCTTCAAAAAGCTTAGCCTCAAGCTTTGGCCTTTCCGGCCTTTCAATAATAAAATCGGCCCACAAGTTAAACTTAGGCTTGGTATAGGATAACTCTAAAACAGCTAACTTATGATAAGGCACTGAAATACTCACCTCAGATAAAACATCAAAGCTACCTGAAACACTGCTGTCTAAAATGATATCCGCCGCCAAATGAAGCTGATTCATTGGCTTGTACGCTAGCAATGATTTTAAAGACCATTGAGTACTTGGCCTAAAACCAGCATAAAAAATAGCCCCAGGGTTTAAAAGAAGCTCATCAATTTTTGGAGTTTCTAGATCATACTTAATTTCAGAGACTACGCCACCACCCACTTGAATTTCTGAAATCTGACCACCAAACCATCTATTGCTTGAGTAAAGGTCACCATTGTCTTCATTCACCTTGGGCCCTTGGTCAGGAAGATAAATAGGCAATAAACTTGCGCCTAAATAGAAGCTTTTATTAATATTATGCTTATAGTGAAAACCAAATAAACCTTGCCTTACTGGAGCTAAGTAGTCTTTTCTATAGTAAGGGTTTACAAAACTTAAACTCCATACCTTCTCAAATTTAAAAGATTCGATGGCTTTTCTTCCAAACCACCACTTATCAGACTTATCATTTGTTACATAAGCCTCAGGCAAAAAGACTTGAGAGGACTCAAGGTCATTAAGAGTAAGTTCTGCTCCTACATGATAATAGGAACGATAACCTAAAAGCTCTGAGTTTTTTTTATAAGTAGAAATTAATGAGTAATACCAATCATCAAGGCCAGGCCTTTCTGTCTCCGTTAAAAAAGAAGTTACTTTTGCTTCTAGACTTAGCTCGGCAAAAGCACCTATTGAGGCACTTAAACTCACTAAAAATAGAATAACTAAGCTTAACTTCAAATTAACCCCTTTAGGATATATAGATGGCTTCGTATCTATATATTAACATTTGCAATTAGGGGTCCAAATAAGGAATTTGTGTATTGAATTAATCACAGGTTCAGATCGAAATCAGGACATTCCCATGTATTTTTTACACAGATACACAAGATTTAACCAGTGAAAAAAAAAGCTTATTTAAGGCAATATAGCTTTAATTTTTGAGACTAAGTTTATAAAATCTAAGCGGCTCACGGAAAGATTCCACTTATCATCTCTAACCTTCCAGTGCTCAAATCTCAATTTTGAAAGCTTATTGTCAGTAGGCAGCTCATTATACTTTAAAATGTAAGTAGAGGTGGCTAGCAACGTCTCTTTAAGCTCTTGAGAGTCAGTACCTAATGCTACTGAAACAGCTGGCCACAAAGTATCAATAACTGACAAAGTCTCTTTTGTATTTAAGAGACCGTCCCCGTCTTTATCTTGACCTATAACTAAAGACTCTATCACTTGAGAAACAAGGCTTCCTATAAGTAAATTTGTAGATGTAACCTCTTCTTCCAATTTTGAAAAAGGTGAAAGCATTACTGATAAGTCGTCTCTAACAGCTTTACTTTTTAATACAGTATCACTCCATACAGGAATAACATCCCAAGCCATATCTGTACTTAAATAATCAAGCATACAATCTGTTTTTGGAAAGCACGAATCTCCTGCTTCTTTTTGCCAAACTCTTGATGTGGCTTGCGATGAAATTGCATAACTTAAAATATTAATCAGTTCGTATTTATGAAAAACGGCATCGGCCTTAGAGTTTGGTAAAAAACTATTTCCAAAGATAAAAAGTATCTGTGGTATAGACTTGTAAAGGCTTTCTGGAGCTCCAAGCTTCAAAGCTAAAGGCTTAAAGTCTTCAAATAATGACTGAAGCTCATCCCATGAAAGCTGCACTCCATCTTCACTATATGACTCCATCAATACAGAACTTAAAATATGAAATGTATTAAATTTAGAATAACTATTTGAGCTATCAGCCTTTATTGAATCTACGCTATTTCCTGGAAATACCAGTCTGCCATCATTGCTATGAAAGAGTGGCCATTGCATGCCTTCAACAAAGTTTTTCAAATCACCACTCAAACCGCCAGAGCTTATTATTTGTTTCTGATTTTTTGACCAACTTAAATAATGACTCATAATAAACTCTAATGAATCTTCTGTGAAGTTGTTATTCTCGTTTTTAAAGACATTACGACTGATTACAACCCACGCCTCCATTAAATCCTTAGATGTTAAGTCTTGCGGTAAAAAACCTAATTGAGCTACTGACTCCATTGTTTCAGCAAGGTCTTCATCAGACCATAAATTATCTTTACTCAGCTTAAGACCCTCTTTGATTAAAGAGTGCAACTCATTAACAATCTCATCTAAAACTTCAAAGCCTTCTTTAGTATTTAAAGCATGATCTTTTTTTATGCGCTTCCACTTATACAATGAACCATAAACTTTAACAGCTATTTCAGTTATTCTTTGCCAATCATTGGCCTCTATAAAGCTACCTTCTCCACCTAAAAATCTCTTTTTAATATTAAAAAGAACTGGGACAAAAGCTTCAGTTTTGAATGAACCTTTATTTAAAAATTCATTATCTATAAATCGAGCAAAAAGTTTTAAATCTTCTTGGCTATAACTCCCCCTAAATTCAGAAGTTAATGTAAGTATTGACTGCTCTAAAACTTCTATAGACTGATTAGCACTTTCATTAGACATCTCACCTTTACTCTTTAAACTAAAAAGCTCTGGCAGCTCAGGAGAAAGCATTCCCATTGCTTTTGGGAAAGCCGTATTAATAATGTACCTAAAATGATTAAGCTCATCTTCACTAAATTGATTTCTTTTGTTGCCGAGCAAGACCTTTTTAAAATCTCTAAACTCTTTTTTATAGGCTTTTAAATTTATTTTAGAAGTAGATTTATCTAAAAATTTTTGAATAACATTAATAAGCCCGTCCATAGTTATAGACCTTGCATTGTCTATATAGACATTAGCAATTGTATCAAAGCATCCCCAAAATTCGTTAATTTCAGAAACTTGCATTTTTCCATCAAAATACTTAGTAAAGGTTTCACCTAATCCAGTGATGCAAGTTAATTCATCAGAGGCTGTTCCCGCTTTACCGTTCTCCCCTTCAGCACCACTTTTTATTTTTATTTCTAAAATTTCTTTTTTTGATTCGTTCTCACCAGAACAACCTACAATTACAAAAGTAAGAACAATTAACATCGACCTAAAAAGCATAAGAAACTCCTAAAGAGATTTGGTCACTGGATCTAAAAGAGCTCATAAAGCTTTTTTGAATATTCTCATCATCTACCAAACCAATTAAATCTATTTTTAAGTTGGCACTCCAGTTTTTATTAAAACGCATATCAATAATATTACTAAAAACTAAACCTTTAAAGTCTAGGTCATAAACTAAAGACGACTTTGTAGAAAAATACTTATTTAATAATAAAGCTTGCGGAATAACTATCTCTGCCTTAAAAGCACTTTTAAATCTATAGTGGTTTCGAAAAAGAGACTTACCGGCAGAAGCTCTAGCACCACCATCTTCTTTATCGCCTCCGGATAAGTTCATATAACCAATACTTAAATAGGAAGGCTTAGCATTATCATCCATAGCTAATTTTAACATAGCTGACACAACATGGCCTTCAGTAAGCCCCTTATATGTTACTCCATCATTAAAATCCAAATCTCTATCGACAGCTTCATAGTTATAAGAGGTCCACAAAGACAATGACTTTGTTAAAGACACTCTAGATTCTAAGCTCACTAAATGATGATAAAAAAGCTCTGGCAAGACTTCGACCTGCGCAGCCACTTCTCTTGACTCTACTACATCTGTATCGTCTCCATCTAAAATAATTCTATCTTCACCACTAATAATAAAGCTATCAAAATTTGTAAGTAGCCGGTGACTTGGCTTGTAAATATAAGCCGCTTGAACCCAATCATTAACTTTACCTAAACGAAAAGTTAAACCCGCTGACGGCCTTAGAATTACTCTTGAAAAGTTAGGCTTATTAATTTCAAAAAAGATAGGGTTTAAACCAAGCCCAGGTATATCGACTAGATTAACTGGCGGATTAAACCATGGGTTTTTTGAGCTTATTACGCCATTCTTTAAAATAGAGCCTGCTGAAAATTCTGGAATATAAAAGGGAGACACAAAGAATAATGACTTTATATTTTCAGACCATACTTTATTATAATGATAACCAATCAGTCCGGCCTTATCTGGAGAAGCCTCTTCCCATACAAACCGAGGCTCCCAATGGCCATTATCCCAATAAGAATCTGACCAGCTCCACTCTTGAAGCTTTCTTCCTATAAAGACCTGGCTTTTATTTTTCTTTTTGGACAAATAAAATTCAGGAGCATTAATATAAAACTTTTTTTCAATCGGGCTAACAATAAGATTTGCGTCTGCGTTTGAAAACCAGCCGTTGCTCCAAGATTTATTTTGCTTAAAACCAAAAGTAAAAAGCTCAAGGTGACTACTAGCCTCATCTCTAAAAAAATCTGTATTTGACCTTACAAACTGATAGTGGTCGTAACTAAAAGAATATTTATTGTAATTAGGCTCGTTGGCCATCGCTTTGTTAAAACCAAAACTAACAACCAAATTTGCCAACAAAAGTAAAAACTTAAACAATGAGATTCCCCCGAGCTCTTTATCTAGACTAAATTCTAGCAAACTTTACTTGAAGGCTTTAACGCAGCGCTATACTTAACCTAGAAAGGCTTTAATTTGTTCTATAACCCATTCTGGCTCATCCATAGGCATTTCATGACCTGCTGTAGGGTGAGAAATTACGGGCCAATCTGTGTGCCTTTGTATATCTCTATAGCATTGTGGGCTTACTAATTTGTCTTGCTCACTAGCTAAAAACAGTACTGGCTGCTGAGGAAGATTTTTAAGTTTGTAAATTGAAGCCGCAACAAGCTGCCTGATTACTGTTGAAACCTTAAATGGTTTTGTCTTCCATAAGTTTTGCCAAGCTTTCGAAACCTTCTCATATTGTTCTGTATTGCTACTTACAATTTTGAGTATTGTTTCTTCTCGCCTTTTTGTAGACATAAAAAACATAGCTATAAAATCATAATAAACTTTATGACTAAGCCTATGATAAAAACGACTCCAGTTTGAAAAACTAGAGTTAACCATTATAATTTTTTTTATTTTACCTGGCCTAATATGAGACCACTCTGCCGTTACCATTCCACCCAAAGAAAGTCCGACAATATAAGTTTCGTCACTGATCATGTTTTTCTTAGAAGCTTCAGTGTCCATAAACTCAGCTATTGCTTTTATAGATAATTGAGACTTTATATCGTAAAACTCCCCCGTACCCGGAAGGTCTATCGTGTGGATTTTAAACTCAGGCATTGCAGTTGCTATTAATTTTGGAAATTCACCCCAATGGCGAGCATCTCTACCGAGCCCTCGTAATAATATAATACTTTTTCCCATATCTAACTCTATTCTAACCACACAAAATAAAGAACTTATTTTTAAGCATTCGGATCTTTTTGTCATTTTTTACGCAGCCTATTCATTAATCAACGAGCGCTAACAAAGTGAGCATTTAAAAATGAAATCAAAGCTATTGGCAGGACTAAACTTTGACGTTTTAGACAAGACCAAATTCCATGCGTCGAGAAAAAAAATATTTTTTTCACACAAAGCTTGTCCCATCATAGCTTTTTCAATTCTTACGCATCCTATTAAGGCCAAAAGCCTAGTTTTGCTGTTTGACAGAGGCCACATAGACTGAATATCGTCTTCCTAAAGCAACTGATTGTAGTGTTTTTAAATAACCAGACCACTATATTTAGTATTAATTTTAGAATTCACAAACTTTAGTATGTATCGGGGGAAAAGTGCAGCAACAAGTTAATCAACAAACAGTATCAGGCGCCGAAAGTGTTAACTCTAACAATAGTAAACCTATGGCAGACCAAGCTGAGGGGCCAAAAATAATGCGTGTAAAAAAACGTAACGGAAAACTTGAGCCCGTTAATGTTAATAAAATCGTAAATGTTGTTTTAGCTTGCTCTAATGATCTTACTGAAGTGGACCCCATGAGAGTGGCTACTAAAGTTATTAGTGGCCTTTATGATGGTGCAACCACTGGTGAACTAGACCAACTTTGTATACAGACTGCCTCTATGCTTATTAGTGAAGAACCTGAGTATTCAAAATTAGCTGCACGATTAATGAGCCGCTATATTGATGAAGAGGTTGCGTCTCAAGGCATTCAAAACTTTATGGACTCTATTACTGCTGGATATAAAGCAGGCCTTATTTCTGAAGAAAAATATAACTTTGTTAAAGACAACAAAGAGCCTTTAAACATCATCATCGAAAAGACAAGAACTAAGAAGTTTGAGTACTTTGGATTAAGAACAGTTTACGACCGCTATTTACTAAAAGACCCTATCTCTCGCATGGTAATTGAAACACCTCAGTACTTCTTTTTACGTGTAGCTTGTGGTTTAGCTTATAGCTTTGAAGAAGCTAAAGAGTTTTATGACTTAGTTTCTAATCTTGATTATATGACAAGCTCACCTACTCTATTTAACTCAGCTACATTAAGACCTCAGCTGTCTTCTTGTTATTTATTAGACTCGCCTCCTGATAGCCTTACTGGCATTTATGATAAGTATAAAGATATCGCTATGCTTTCTAAGTTTGCTGGTGGAATTGGTGTGAGTTTTTCTAGAGTACGCTCTCGTGGCTCACTCATCCTTGGTACTAACGGGCACTCTAATGGTTTAGTCCCTTGGCTAAAAACTTTAGATTCATCTGTTTCTGCTGTAAACCAAGGTGGCAGAAGAAAAGGCGCAGCCTGTGTTTACTTAGAAACTTGGCATGCAGACATCGAAGAATTTTTACAACTTAGAGACAATACAGGTGATGAAGCTCAAAGAACTCACAACTTAAATCTTTCTAACTGGGTCCCTGACCTTTTCATGAAACGTGTTGAAGCTGATGGTATGTGGTCTTTATTTGATCCTAAAAGAGTACCTCATTTTGTAGATACTTTTGGCCCTGAGTTTGAAAATTCTTACTTAGAAGAAGAAGCTGCTGGTAACTTTGAAAAACAAGTTAAGGCTCGCGATCTTTACTCAAGAATGATGAAAACATTAGCTCAAACTGGCAATGGCTGGATGACTTTTAAAGATGCCTCTAACATGAAAGGCAACCAAACATTAAAGTCTGAAAATGTTATTCACTTATCTAATTTATGTACTGAAATTTTAGAAGTGACTTCTGAAAAAGAGTCCGCTGTTTGTAACTTAGGTAGTGTAAATGCTGGAGCTCACTATAACCAAGCAACAAAAGAATTTGATTTTTCTAAGTTAGAATCGACTGTAAAATCTGCTGTTAAGTACTTAGACCGTGTTGTTGATATTAACTTCTACCCTATTGCTTCATCTGAGCACTCTAATAGCCAGTGGAGACCAGTAGGTTTAGGACTTATGGGCCTACAAGATTTATTCTTTAAGATGGAAATTCCATTTGATAGCCCTAAAGCTCGTGAAATGTCTAAAAAAATCCAAGAAGAGATCTATTTCCATGCTTTAACAACTTCATGTGAACTTGCAAAAGCCAATGGCGCTCATGATAAGTTTAAAGATACGAGAGCCGCAGAAGGTGAACTTCAGTTTGACCTATGGGCTAAAAGGTCTGAAGGCGGAGAAGTTAAAGATACAAAAAGATGGGATGCTTTACGTGCAGACATTAAAAAACATGGTTTAAGAAACTCATTACTTATCGCGATAGCGCCTACAGCAACTATTGCTACTATTTGTGGTTGCTACGAAGCAATAGAACCACAAGTGAGTAACTTTTTTAAACGTGAAACATTGTCTGGTGAATTTATTCAAATCAACAAATATCTTGTTAAAAAATTAAAGACGATGGGATTGTGGACAGATGCTATACGTAATAAAATTAAAGCATCAGAAGGCTCTATCCAGGGTATAGACGAAATCCCTGCAGACATTAAAGAGATTTACAGAACTGTGTGGGAAATTTCTCAAAAGTCATTAATAGAAATGGCTGCTGATCGTGGTCCTTTTATTGATCAAAGCCAATCTTTAAACCTTTTCCTTGAAAGCCCAACCATTGGTAAACTTTCGAGCATGTACATGTATGCTTGGAAAAATGGCATAAAGACAACTTATTACCTAAGATCACGCCCAGCGACTCGTATTACACAAGTAACCACAGTAAATAATGGTGAAAAGAAAAAATACACTGATGAAGAGGCTTTGGCTTGTTCTTTAGAAAACCCAGAAATCTGTGAGGCGTGCACATAAGCACGGCTTACAAAAAAATTGTAACCACAGACTATACTGCTCAACCAGGAGAAACATAATGTTATTAGAACCAGGATTTAATTTAACTTTAAGACCAATGAAATACCCAGCTTTTTTTGAAATGTACAAAAATGCAATAAAAAACACATGGACTGTTGATGAAGTTGATTTCTCTACTGATGTGACTGACTTAAAGTCAAAACTTACAGAGAACGAAAGCTTTTTGATTCAACGCTTAGTTGCTTTTTTTGCTACCGGCGACTCTATTGTAGCTAACAATCTTGTACTTAACTTGTACAAACATATTAACTCTCCAGAGGCTAGACTTTACTTATCTCGCCAGCTTTATGAAGAAGCTTTGCATGTACAGTTTTACTTAACTCTATTAGACACTTACATCCCTGATGAAAAAGAACGTGCTAAAGCATTTTCTGCTATTGAAAACATACCTTCTATTAAAAAGAAAGGCGACTTTTGCTTTAAGTGGATGGACTCTATTGATGACTTAGATAAGCTAGAAACAAAAGAAGACAGAAGAAAGTTTTTACTAAATCTTATTTGCTTTGCTACTTGCATTGAGGGCCTTTTCTTTTTTGCAGCATTTGCTTATGTTTACTACTTACGCTCTAAAGGCTTGCTACAAGGCCTTGCATCAGGCACAAATTGGGTTTTTAGAGATGAAAGTGCTCATATGGAGTTTGCCTTTGGCGTGATTGAAACTGTCCGCAAAGAAGAGCCTGACCTATTTGATGGCCGCATGAAAGAAATGGTTAAAGTAATGCTAGCAGAAGCCATTGAGTGTGAGCTTGATTTTGCAAGTGAGTTTTTAGATCAAGGGATTGCCGGCATTAATACTAAAGATATGCGCACATACTTAGAATTTATTGCAGATCAAAGATTAAGCCGCCTAGGTATAGAAACAGTTTACGGCGCTAAGAACCCATTTGATTTTATGGAGTTACAAGACACTCAAGAGCTAGCTAACTTTTTTGAGCGCAGAGTTTCTGCCTACCAAGTGGGAGTAACTGGTGAAGTTGCTTTTGACGAAAGCTTTTAAGCTATAGATTTAAAATTATAAACACACACATATTTGGTCAGCAGCTTGGCTAGAACAACTAAGCTGCTTTCCTGGAGCATAAACTTTGATAGTCTCAGGCTCTTCATCAATAAGCCTTACTTCTGCTCTTAAAGCATAGTCATCTTCTAAAATAAATTCTTTTTCCTCTTCTTTATATTCAAGGTCATAATCTCCGCTTGCTGTATACATAGCTTCTTCAGCTTGATTATAACTGTCATATGTATGCTGTACAGGAAAGCCCACCTCATCATTTTCACTAGGCTCAGCAATCAACATTCTATATAAATTATTGGAAGTTAATAACTTTTCTAGTTTATACCAAACACGGCTCTCTTCTTTTTTAAAGTGGAATACTGATGAAAGTATAATCTCTTGGTTTTGATTCGACTCTAAAAAAACATACAAGTCTTTATACAGTTCAAATTTTAATGCAGGATCATTAAAGCATTCAGCGATAGCCTCTTGGTCTGAAACTAAAAGGATTTTCGCATCCTCATTGATTATTTTTTTATCTTTTGAGCTCTCAATTTCTATTTTTTTTGGAAGTTCTTTCTTGGTCGCTACAGCTTTTTGCTTCTTAATTGGCTTTACTGAGTCGTCATAGGTTTGCAACACAGGCTTAGCTGTTGATGGATTAATTGGCGATTTATCAATTTTTTTACTGATATAAATAGCAGCCACAACACAAGAGGCTACAAACACTAGAGCTTTCTCAAAATCTCCTAGCTTAAATATATCTCTTGTTACTTTTTTTATATTACCCTGCTTCATCTTATACTTTTCAGTGGACCGAGCTTAAATCTGGAGCCCATGTTTCGCCAAAGTTTGGACACTGGTTAGGTGTACTCATGATAAATCCCCATCGCTTTTCTAAACCATCGTTAGGACTATTAGAAAGCTGACCAGTTAGTAACCTTTGCTTATACTCTTCTAAAGAAATCTCATAGCCCTGCCCTAGTTCAAAATCACAAAAATCTAAGTCTCCTACTCCTATCTGCTCAATAAATTTAATTTCTGCAACTAATGATTGGTTCCACAAAGGAAACAGTGTACTCACAATTTGTTTTTGTTTCTTTGTCATTGAATGATGCCTATTAATATTTTTAATATAGGCTCTTCTTATGGCAATTAGCCTTTCAAAATCTCCCTTATCACGGCCTGGTGTTGAAAAGTCTAAGTGATCTTTTTGATTCATGCATTGCTGACCTTCAGAGTTGATCTCATTTTTTTTATTAACACCTAACTCTACTGATTTGATTCTTTCAGAAATTCGCTCACAAATTCCACCTAAAAGCCTCTCAATTTTAGGCCCTAACTGCTCATCTAAAGAAGCCAACTTTTCTTCATAATAAGCACTATGCTCTAATACTGGGACATCGAACTGCTCGTAACTCGCTTGTTTAATTTCATGCTCTGCTTTAAATAAGTCCTCAGGCCTTCTCAGCGCCCTGTAACCAGACTTTTGAGACAATGGCAGGCCTTCTACTGCGCCATACACATATGTGCCAGGACTCCAAGCCTGAAGAAGATTCATTTCAAGCAAGGGAAAGGATCTGGGCTTAGAAATTGAGCTCTGCAGCATGAGAGGTGTTCCATAAGCAGTGACCTCTTTTATAAACCATGCATGATGATTACTATCACGAGCTAAACCAAATACACCAGGAACCATAGCCTCTTTAGTTACAGCGACCGGGTAAGATTGGCTTTTCATGCTACCAGTACCGTAGCTAACATAAATAAGATTGATAAAAAGTCTTAACTTGTAAACTTCTGCAAGCTCTGATGCCGTAAAATGCTTTTTTGCAATATCGTCGTAAAATTTAATTTCACCAGATTCAATAAAAGAAAAACCTTTTTTAGAAAAATTAAAACCTTTAATAAATTTTATAAACGTATCTCTAGATTCAAATTGTGTTTTGTTAACTTTGTCGTAAAGAGTTGTTAGGTTGGTTAGCTTTTTTTTACTGCTATAAGAGCTTACTAGTTCAAAAGGTAATTTATTGTTGTAAGCAAAAATTGCGTGGACAGAGTAGACCGCATCAGCGCAGTCAGGTTTAAGTCCATAGTATGGATTTGGCTTCCCATCGAATACTTTATTACTGTAAAAATCTATACCTATATTTTTTTGAATCCAGTTTTGAAAGTGAACTTCATAAGTTTTGCCGTTAACCACATCTGTCCATTTATTTTTATTTTCCCAAACAGATGCATTTGAAAATAATGGCATTAATAATAATGCTATAACTATTAGCTTCATAATTTCTCCCCCGAGAAGGGTTAAAAATACGAAAACTATTAAGTTTATTCAAAACATGAGCCCATAAGTCATAAATTGAATACCTATTATGCTTAAATAATGAGCTTATTTAGCTGGAAACCTGACCCCAGCCACCTATTTTTTTGTTTTTTCTATTAGAAACAAAAGCAAGTAATGCAATACCAAAAACTAACTGCGCCAAACTTAATACTTGGCCTCTAGTTAAGCCTAAGAATTGATAGCCTATTTGCGCATCTGGCATTCTAAACTGTTCGCCTAAAATTCTCATTAATGCATAAGTCACACACCATACAGATGCTACAACCCCTGGTTTTCTAGCTTTACGCCAAACCAAAATAAGAACCACAAAAACAAAAAGACCTTCGCCAAAAGCTTGGTAAAGTTGCGATGGGTGCCTATCAAATAAAACTAATGATAAGGCCTGAGTAATTTCTTGATGCCCATCCGCTACCTTTTGTTTTATGAAGTCGACATAGACTCTAATATTATACATTGAGTTTGTTGAAATCCACTGATTCCACTGAATGCTATCAGGATTAAGTTGTGTCCCACTAGGCAGCGTTAAGGGGCCAATGCCTTTAACCACCGAATATAAACTTTTGAGCGATTCAGAGTAGCCCTCAACACTCATCCAGCGGCTCATTTCTTCTGGAAACTTAAGAGGGTAAAAACATTTATTTTCACATACGCGTCCGTAAAGCTCTCCATTAATGAAGTTTGCAATACGCCCATAAAAAATAGCAATCGCTCCGCCAAATGTCGCTAAATCTAAAATATGCAGCACTTTAATTTTATACTTTCTAGCAAACAATACCGAAGCCACACCTAAGCCAATAATACCTCCATGGCTGGCCATACCACCCTTCCAAACAGCTAAGGCACTCCACAAAGGTACTTTGAGTGGGCCAAGAGAAACCCAGTCTAAAGAAAATAATAAATCAGGAGCATAAAAAACACAGTAACCCAGCCGCCCGCCAATCATTGTCCCAAAAGCAAGATAAGAGATAAGATCAGCTACTTTTTCTGTTGGTATTGGCGATAACTTATTTTTTGAAAGCCAGGTAATAATAATGTACCCAGTTAAAAAACCAGCCAAATAAGATAGCCCATACCATCTTATTCCAAAGCTTTGAGAAAATTGAATTGCAAAAGGGCTCATATAGTGAACATTCATATTTAATATTCTGCCAGTCTCATTTTAAAAACACAACATCTATACTAGTTAGATAATCAGAGGCATACTGTTTTAATGAAAAATATAATGCTGGCAAGCGCTTCAATTTACAGAAAACAACAACTTGAAAACATGGGCCTTATAGTTACAGCCATACCCTCTAGTATAGACGAAGATAAGGTTAAAAAATCTGAGCTTAGCCCACAAGAGGTTGCCGAAAAGCTTTCATTATTAAAAGCAAAAGATGTAGCAAAAAAACATCCTGATAAAATCATTATTGGAGGCGACCAGCTCATAGCCTTCAAAGGCACTATTATTGGCAAAGCCGGGACTCCTGAAAAAGCCATAAAGCAGTTATTAAATTTTAGTGGCAGAACCCATGAAATCATTACTTCTATTGCTGTTCTTTATAATGGCACAGAAAAAGTCATTACAGAGGTCAGTCAAATGACAATGAAAACTTTAAGTAGAGACGAGGCCCATAGATACATAGAGCAAGATAAGGCTTGGGATTGCGCTGGTTCTTATAAAATAGAACTGAATGGTAAAAACTTATTTTCAGATATCAAAACCAATGACTTTTCTTCTATACAAGGGATACCAGAAATTAAGCTTTCTCAATATTTAAAAAGTCTATAAAGAGCCGTTAACAATATTTAATAATTCTTTTCTCTCATTGATGGTCCAAATATCAATGACATCATCAGTTGTAACATCTGTATCTGAACCTTCAAACAAATGAGCTGTGCCCACAGTGAAGATTGAGCTTGTAGATATAAAGCTATTCCTAACCGTTCCAATTTCAGCCAAAGTAGGAGTGCCATCATCCAAAGATAAGCTTTGGCACTTATCAGAAACCCCATTTGTAAAGCTTGTCCCACAAATAACATAAGTATCTGTATTTACATTTGGAGCAAAGCCTCCACTAGTATAACCTTGAACATTTCTCAACCCAGATGTTGTTGGGCTAATATAAGCTCTATATTTAACTAAACCTTTTGGCTCATAGCCAATAGCCCATAAGTTAGGAAAGAAAGTTTTATTTTTAGCTTTAAAGACTTTTTGAGCTGTGTAAACAGAAACCAATTGATTTTTTGCCTCTACCTGCTGAGATTTTTTTTTATATTTTTGATATTGAGGCACACTTATTGCTGCTAAAATTAACAGTATTGAAACCGTAACCATTAACTCTATAAGTGAAAAACCTTTTGCATCATTTAACATAATTTATTATCGCATTATTTAATAAAAATAGCATACCCTATCTCAAAACAAGCCAAGCTCTGGACTTATTAGCTGGCTTTTTTAATGACCTCTGAAATAAGCTGCTCTTGAGGCCTTAATTCTAATATATTTTCTTTTGAATTAAGGTCTTCATTTTTCCAGAATTCAAAAATTTCAATAAAAGTTTTAGCTAAATAAGGGTCAAATTGTGCTCCTGAATATTTTTTAATTTCATTAATGGCATACTCTTCTGTACGCGCTTCTTTATACGGTCTTGTATTAGTGATTGCATCAAAGCAATCAACTATTGTAATAATACGAGCCGGCAAAGGTATAGCTTCTCCCGCCAATTGACTTGGGTAACCTTTTCCATCAAAGCGTTCATGATGAAACTTAACACCTGGAACTAAAAACCTAAAAAATGGTACTTTTAATAATGGCTCAATAACATCGCAGCTCATTTCAGCATGAGTTTTCATAACTACAAACTCTTCATCAGTTAGGCGGCCTGGCTTTAATAAAATTTGATCTGGTATACCCAGCTTACCTACATCATGCAGCAACCCACTGAACTCTAAAATGTCTTGATCATGTTCAGAAAGGCCTAATGCCTTAGCAAAACGCCTAGCATTTTTACCCACTCTTACGCAGTGAAAAAAGGTATAAGGGTCTTTTAACTTTACAGTTTCTAGTATTGTCTTTACAGCTTCATTAGCCCAAACTGGTATTTCATTTGCTTTCACTCTAGATGTCTCCTCATTAGATAAGCCTGCAATAGAGCTCTGGCTTACCTAATACTGGTCGGAGAACTAAAAAATAATTAAAGCCTAGTCTCAAATTGATACATTTTGGCCACAGAGTTTCGACACTAATTATGATAAATAGGGCTTTAAATACTTACCCGTAATACTTTTTGTCGATTTTGCAAGTTTTTCTGGTGACCCTTGAGCAACAATAACCCCTCCGGCATCTCCACCTTCTGGCCCCATATCAATCAAATAGTCACAGTTTTTAACAACATCTAGGTTATGCTCGATAACAAGAACAGTATTCCCCTGATCTGTAAGCTCATGAAGCAATTGAACTAATTTTTTCACGTCTGCAAAGTGTAACCCTGTTGTAGGCTCATCTAATATATAAAGCGCCTTGCCGTCTGATCTCTTGCTAAGCTCTTTACTCAACTTAACCCTTTGAGCTTCACCACCAGATAATGTTGTAGAGCTTTGACCTAATGTTAAATAACCTAATCCTACTTTTTGCAATGTTAACAGCTTTGCATAAACTCTTTTATGGTTCTTAAAAAACTCTGCAGCCTCATCCACTGTCATTTTTAATACATCAGCTATAGATTTGTCTTTAAATTTTAAGCTTCTTGTTTGGCCAGTATAACGCAAACCCATACAAGTATCGCACTCTACATAAACGTCAGCCATAAAGTTCATTTCAACTTTTTTTAACCCATAGCCTGTACACTCTTCGCAGCGGCCGCCCTTAACATTGAAACTAAAGTGGCCCGCCTTATAACCTCTGATTTTAGACTCAGGAAGTGAAGCATATAAATCACGTATTGCGGGGAAAAGCCCTACATAGGTGGCCGGAGTAGACCTCGGTGTTCTGCCAATAGGCTTTTGATTGATTTGAATAATTCTTTCTAAATGCTCTGTGCCTTTAAGCTCTTTAAAAGGGCTTACTGATCTTTTTGATTTATAAAACTCTTTCATCAAAGCTTTATACAAAGTGTCTATAATGAGAGTGCTCTTGCCACTTCCAGAAACACCAGTCACACCACAAAGTAAACCCAATGGTATTTTTAAATCTACACTTTTAAGATTATTACCAGTAGCTCCCAGAATTTCTATAAATTCTTTGCGGCCTTTACGCCTCACAGCTGGAACCTCTACCTTTATTTTTTTTGATAAATATTGTCCTGTAATACTTTTTTTACTTTTCTTAACTTGAGCTAAAGTTCCTTCTGCTACTTTAGTGCCACCTAAAGACCCCGCACCCGGGCCCAAATCAATAATATGATCTGCGGCGTTCATAGTGTCAGCATCATGCTCCACCAAAATAACTGTATTTCCTTTATCTCTTATCTCTTTTAAAATATCTAACAGACGGTCATGGTCCCTTGGGTGTAATCCTATACTGGGCTCATCAAGAACATAAAGTACACCCACTAAACTTGAACCCACCTGCGTGGCCAAACGTATACGCTGAACTTCTCCGCCCGACAAAGTTCTTGTTTGACGGTCTAAAGACAAATAAGAAGTCCCTACTCGTTGCATATATTGAAGTCTGTTTTTAATTTGTTCTAATATTTTCTCTGCTACTATTTGGTACTTTTTCTCTAGTTTAATTTTAGATAAAGTCTTTATTAAAACATCAACACTTAACTTAGAAAGCTCAGTAATTGTTTTCCCATCTATCAAAACATTTCTTGGCAACTCCGAAAGCCTTGTACCCTCACATGTTTCGCAATCTTCAAATTCATAATAAACTTCTTTATCTTCTTCAATTTCGTACTCTATAGACCCTAACCCATCACACTCTTTGCATGCGCCCCTAGGGTTATTAAAACTAAAATGCCTTGGGTCTAAATCTGGAAAACTAAAACCACATTCACCGCAGGCAGAATGTATCGAGTATAGTTTTGGAAGTTTTTTTTCAAACTGTATCACTACAGTTCCATTAGCTAGCATAAAACTTTGATTTAAACTTTCTGCTAACCTGTCTTTAAATTTACTGTCGACCTTAAGCCTATCAATAAGCAGATAAATTGTATGCCTTTTATGTTTTTCAAGTTTTTTGGCCTTATCAAGCTCAATCCACTGCCCATCGACTAAAGCTTTTACATATCCTTTTTGTTGCCACTTCCTGAAATGTGCTAGGAACTCGCCTTTTTGATCTTGCACAACAGGAGCTAATACATAAAATTTTTCGTTTTTTTTATGACTTAATACTTCTTCTAAAATTGTTTGTGGTTTTTGGCTAGACACAGGAGTTTTATGAATAGGACATACCGGCTGCCCAACACGAGCATACAAAAGCCTTAAGTAATCATAAATCTCTGTAACAGTCCCGACTGTAGACCTTGGGTTTGTTAAAACTGTTTTTTGATCAATAGCTATAGAAGGAGAAAGGCCTGTCAGTAAATCTAAATCAGGCTTTTTCATTTGATGCATAAAGTTTCTAGCGTAAGCTGACAAACTTTCTACATAACGCCTTTGCCCTTCGGCATAAATAATATCAAAAGCTAGTGTAGACTTACCACTGCCGCTTAAGCCAGTAACTACAGTGAGCTTATTTCTAGGCACCTTAACATCAATATTTTTTAAATTATTTTCTCGTGCGCCTTTTACTACAATACCTTCAAATGCCATTCCGAGAATTTATCATGAAGTGCATTTAGAACATAGCCCATAGAGCTCTAAAACATGGCTCGTTAGTTTAAAACCATGGTCATTTGCTACTTTAATTTGCAAAGCTTCAATTTGCTCATTTTCAAACTCAACAAGTTTACCACATCCCACACAGGTTAAATGATCATGATGGTCACTAGAACTTAGCTCGTATCTAGCAGCCATACCGCCCATTCTCACTTCTGTGACCAGTTTTTTTTCAACCATTTTTCTTAAAAAACGATATACAGTGGCAAAACCGATTTCAGGATAACTTTTACTTACAATTTCAAAAACTTCTTGGGCTGTCACATGGACTCTACCAGACGATAAAGACTCTAAAATGGCAACTCTTTGATAAGTTACTTTTAAGCCAATTTTTCTAATGAGTTGCTTAATGTCATCTTGAGTGAGCTTGTCTCTTTTTAAAACTTCTTCTTCAAAGTTTTTAAGGCCTTTTGTTAATGATGGAACTTCTTTCTCCATTATGCTTTCAGTCCGCCCGGCACACCTTTTATTACTGTACTAGTAGCATCATGAGCATGAAGGCTCTCGTAATGGTCAACGCGAACTCTATAGTCCATAATATCTTTTTCTTTTTCAAAAGCTGCTTTTAGTTTTCGTCCTGCGTCTTCACAAAACATAAGTTGAGTTCCATTCAGCCTAGCAAACTCTTGCTCATCAGCTCTCTTTACTAATGTTTGCACAGGTGTCCCTAGTGCTTTTTCAACTAACTCTATTAAACTTTCAAAGTTAATTTCAGGTATACTATTGCTCAACTGGACTGTGAATTTAGCATCACTTCTTTGAGCATGAGGTGTAGCGTTTATAGACGACTCTTTTAAAAGCCAAGCCTTAAAAGATTCACTTGTCACAGGACCTTCATAGTTTTTTTCGAAATTCTCAGCAACTAACTGCCTTGCAAGCGCCGCCGAACAAGGGCAGGTACTTGAATATTTAACTGTAGAAGTAAAATAAATAAAAATATTATCTTTCTTTTTTTCAGCAATTATCCGAACAGGGTATTGTCTCCAGCCCCAGTCATCAGTAATTAGAGCTTTTCTTTTTAATGGAATTTTAAAGTTTAGCTCTAAATAACTAGAGTCGCTTAGGTCACCTTGAGAGCTATCAATTGTATTTAAAAAGTTTTTGATAAGATCTACAGAAAGCGGATTGTCAGTGAATAAATCACGTGCAGACCTATAAATGCGTGACATATGAATGCCCTTAGCATCTGGATCTATAAGGTTAACGGTTGCAGTCAAAGACGAAGGCACAAAATAACTTTCACTATTTACATTAAGCTTTAATGGCATTTCAATATTAGACATACCTACTTTATCAATAGGTAAACTAATATCAGAAGACTTTGTCTTAGAAATATCGGGTAAATGAGAATCTTTCTCTGTTATCATTCTGATTTTTTAGCATAGGATCACTGCTAAGACTAGCGGCACAAGAAATAAATAATGAACAAAATATGCGCTCAAATAGCACAGGATGGCCATGTAATTACTACAAGGTGCCATAGTTGAACCATTTCTTTGACTTTAAGCCTCTACTGCAACATCTTTGCATAGAAATGGGAGGATCCAAACAATGAACATATTTACAAAAGGCCTGCTTACGGCCACTACAGCAGTTTCCATGCTTTTTTCTAGTGCAACTTTTGCAGAAAAAAACATTGAAATTAAAAGCTTATTTAAGTCTACAAAGACACAGCTAGAGAGCTCTAAAGCATCTCAAATTAAGTTTAACAGCAATAATGCTTTAACTCAGAGTAACTTTATAAGCCTTACTAAAACTAAAAAAGAAAGCCATAACTTATTCATTAATGAAAAAGCACTTGAGCAAGAATTTTTATTAAGAGGCAACCTCATTACTCAACTTCCTCTCCCTAACTTCTCAAACTTAAAAACACGTGTAGTGACTTTTAAAAAAGTAAGCCCAACAAGAGTTGTTATGCTTGAGTCTGGAGAAGGACATAACGTAAGCACCGATTTAGCTAGTACATTTATACTTGCAGAATTTAACATAGAAAGTGAAACCGACGGATGGCTTGAGTTTGACTTCAACGAAGGCATGTCTGACTTATTAATAGCTGGTGACTGGTATGCTCAAGACTTTAATGGCCCTGGCTACCAGGACACATTTATGTCTATACCTACTAACATTTCTTATCTTGATAGTGTTGAAATGACTAATACTGAAATTGCCATCAGCCAATTCATTCAAGTGAACTCTGCACTACTTCCTCTTGTTGTTGGTATGGGCGGAACTTATCAAGTTAAATACTTTTTAAGCCCTTATGCACCAAGTGAAGACTTTGTGCCTACACTATCTAAAGCCCATATGTTTAATCAAACAGGATATTTTGAAACAGCTCCTTACAATACAAAAGCTGGAACTCCTGTAAGTTTTGCAACAAAGTTTAATATCAATAAAGATATTACTTTTGCCATATCTTCTAATACTCCAGCTGAATACAAAGAGGCTGTTAAGGATGGCATTCTTTACTTTAATAAAATCTTTAAAAAAGAAATCATTAAAGTTGTAGACGCTCCTGCCAATGTTACAGCACCTCACCCACACTATAATATAGTTCAGTGGGCTGATTGGGACACTGCTGGATTTGCTTATGCTGACGCTCAGTCTGACCCTAGAACAGGTGAAATCTTAAATGCGCAAGTTTTCTTTACAAGTGTATTTGGTATAAGCGGCAAAGTAAGAGCTCGTAGAATTTTACAACGCTTAAAAGACAACAAAAAAACAACAGCTAATAAAAATAAGCTGGGCTTAAAAGGTTTTGTTAAGTCTTCTTTATGTGACCTTCACAGCCATGAAAGCAAACTTGAAGAGTCTTTAGAGGCTTTAGTTAATTCTGATGCAGACGATGCTAAAATACTAAAAGCGTCTCAAGATTATATCCGCGAAGTTGTAGCCCATGAAATTGGACATACTTTAGGTATGAGACATAACTTTGCTGGCAATATTGCATCAAACTTCTCTCTAGATAAAAGAGATGAAATTATTGAAAAGTATATGACTGAAGGTAAAACGCCAGAAGGTATTATCCCTTCTAGTTCAGTGATGGAATACACTCGTTTTGAAGAAGCAGCTATGGTGGGCGACCTTATCGCTCAAGGTAAATCTTTTGCTTATGATGAGAAGCTCATTAAGAAGCTTTACTATAACGAAGACACTGACCCTAAAAACGAAATTTTATTTTGCACAGATAGCCACAGAGGTGCTTTTGCAGACTGCCAAGTTTTTGATATTGGTAATTCTGTAATTGAAGCCGCTAAATATGAAGAAGCTAAGGCTTTCAAAGGTTTAAATAAAACTTTAGTTGAGATTTATGTAAATGCTAAAGACCCAGCTTATGGCGCTGATACTGTAAGAGTTGAAGACGTTACTTTATCTGCTGATGCTATTGCCGGCTCACTACTTAGAAACCGCGCTATGACTTTAGCAGCAACTCAAGAAGTTTTTCCATTACTAAGAATTACTCGACAGTTTAACGCTATTGACTCTACTAACACTGAAAAAGTTAAAAAAGCTCACTCAGATTATGCTGAAGCAGAACTTGCAGCTAATGGCGGACTCAGTGAATTATTAAAACGCCTTCCTGCAGATTGGGCTAAAACTCAAATGTCTGACCTAGAAGAACTTTTAGAGTCTGGAAGATATGACAGCCTAGTTGGTCCTGGTGGAAATAAAGTTGAAATTACTGCAGACGATAAAAAACTTATTCTTAATAAGATGAAAGCTTTATATCCTCTAGTTCAGGATTCTATTGAAAAACTAGCTTTAATTCAGCTTGCAGAGACAGGCACCGAGTGGAGCACAAGAACAATTGCTGAAGACATGATGACTGTTCTTTTAGATAACGCTCTTTACTACAACACAGAAGTAACAGGCGAAACTCTAACTGGTGTTCTTAAAGGCGCAAAAGATGCCAAAGGCGTTAGGCCAGAACTTTTAGTAGAGCTTCCTGAGTTTAAATATGAGACTCCTGTAAGAGCTGCAGCAGCAGGCTTAGCTTCTAAGTCTTCTAAAAAGTATTTCAGACTTAGCGACAAAGAAAAGAAAGCTATGAAAAAAGAGTACACTGGATTTTACAAAGGCATCTTTAAAGATAAAAAGCATTCTGACTTTAAGATTGATGATCAGTCTTATGATTTAGGCGAATGGCTACATATTAATGGGTCTACTTTAGGCTTATTACTTTAGATTTTTAAAATAGATTTTACTAAAAAGGCGTTGTGTTTACAGCGCCTTTTTTATTTTTATACTGATGGGCCTATGAATGGCTTTGAGCTATCAAGCTCTTTCATATGGACATCCAACTGCGGAAACGCTATCTCAATTTTATTCTCGGCAAAAAGTTTATTAATTTCATACCTTATATCACTGGCTACTTTTTTAACCTGAAATACATTTCCAACTCGCGTCCAAAAATAGAGTTCGAAATTTAAGCTACTATCTCCAAACTCTGCAAATAAAATAACAGGCTCTGGATAATGAAGCACTTTTTTAACATTAACAGTTGCATCCATGAGTGTTTTTTTAACGAGGTCTGTATCTGAACCATAAGCAACGCCCACACTTACTTTTTCACGAACAACATCATCTGAAAGAGTCCAATTTAAAACATTTTTTTCTAATAAATAACTATTTGGGACAACAAAGTGTGTATTATCCATAGACTTAATCATTGTGCTACGCCCACCGATGTGTTCGATAGTTCCCCTTAGGCCTTCTGATTGTACTTGTATGATATCACCAACCCTAACCGGTCGCTCTACCATTAAAATAATACCACTAATAAAGTTATTAACTATATTTTGTGAACCAAAACCAACCCCTAAAGCAAGTGCACCACCAAGAACCGTGAATACAGTCACAGGGACATTAATAAGCCTTAAAATAAATAAGACTAAAATAATCAGTAAAAAATAAAAGCTGAGTGTCTGTAATGTGTGTTGAATAGATGTGTCTACATCAAGTCGGCTTAATACTTTATTGCCAAACTGCTTACTGAGCTTTTTACAAATAAAGTAGCCCACAACAAGTAACAAAATACCCGACAGTAATTTACCAAAAGTTAAGTCACTACCATCAATAGCAAAAATTTTAAGGTTCCATATACTTGGTAAGACTTCAAAAAAAGAGTTAAATACAGATTTTATGGATTCCATGCATTTATGGTCTGCCTTGCACGACTTTGGGTCAAGAATTTGACCTCAGACCTAACCCAAAGCAGAGCTCTACCTTATAACAATACCTACAAATAACTGTAAGCCCGGCACAGTGTAACCATTAATGCTCTCAGTTTTATCATTCAAAATATTATTAAGCTTAATATAGGCTTTGTTTTGCTTCCATGATTTTTCTAAATAGAGGTCTAAATTTTTAATATCTTTAAGCTGTATAGACCTACTGAAATCATTAAGATCTATATCATATCTAGACCCTATATTTTTATAAAGCAAGCCAAGCTTCAAGGACCTACTCAATTGCGCTGATACAAAACTGCTTATAGTCCATCTTGGTCGCCTATTAAGCTTTTTGCCGGCCCCATCATTGGCTAGCAATATATAGTCTCCACTTAGGCCCAAAGATACACTTCTTAAATCTTTTTTAAGCTCTAGGCCTATACTTTCAATTTTTGCTTTTTTTATATTTTTACTTCTAAAGGTGATACTATCAAAACTTATAAGCTCATCAATATCTTGCTTTTTGTAGTAAGCTTTAGCTGTGAGCCAATCAAAATAAGAAGACAGCCCTATATCTAAAGCATGGCTTAGCTCTTCATTGAGGCTTTCACTTCCAAACGTTGGGTCAAAAAGCTGGCTTAGTGTTGGCTTTTTTAAAGATCGATTAAAACTAACCGACAACTCAAAAGGTTTAATTGTTTGCTGCAAAGAGACTGAGTAACCCCAACTCTCTGAAATTAAATTATCATAATCACCCCAACCGCTAAAACCTATAGAACGGCTTTTACTCTTAAAGTTTTTAAGTAGTGCTAATCGGCTTGAGTAGTTTTTTTTATTATTTATTTTTTCTTGTTCAAAAAAAGAAGACAGGCTGTAATCAAAGCCATAAACAGGCCCAGCAAAAGACTGTTTAATATTAAAACTTTCAAATTTAGGAGTTATATCAAAACGAGAACCCCTATCTCTTCGTATATTATAACCCACGGATGCATTTGTTTTTATAGACCCTAGTTTACTTTTTATATAGGCATTGTATTGCTGTTGATTAAGAACCCGGTCAGGGTTGTCGTTAATGGCCCCACCCCCATCATCAATTTCATCATTCAAAATATTAGCTTTGAACCCGTACTTACTATTTACATCATAAGTAAAGTATAAACTTTTTTGCCCATCATTTTCTACATCACGACCAGAAGCTGCAGAGATACCATCTTCAGTTTCTAGCTTAAAGTAGGCTCTTCTTTTTTTTATATTACTTTGCGCCTCTAAGGCTACAAAACCATAGCTACCAGCTTCTACTCTTAAGTTATTAGCGCCTCTAGTTTCAATCTCTACAACAAAGGGGCTTCCTGTTTTAAAACTAGATAAAGCCGTATTTAATACCTTTATACTTTTAATACTATCTAGGCTTAAGCTATTAAAATTAAATGTTTTGTTAGGAGAACTACTGTCTTCTATTAAGACCCCATCCACTATTACTGAGATATGATGTGAAAAGCCTCCTTGGAAACTTAACTTCAACCCACCATCATTATAAACATAAGACCCCGGAAGCTGCGACAAAGCCTGACTCCAAGATTTAAGGCCAAAAACAGCCTTCCCCTGGACATCAATTTTACTGCTATAAGAACTGCTGTCTCCATAGACATTTATTGCATCTAGAGACTCCGACCACGCTACTTGCGATATAATCAGGCAAATAGACCAGAATAACATTAAAAATAACCCAGATTTCATAAGGTTCTATATAGATCGTTAAGCCCTTATTTGCTATTGTTACTGCATTCAAGGAGGAACTTATGAAAATATTATTAATATTAGCTGTATCAGCTTCATTACTTGGCCTTACTGGTTGTGCAACAGTAAACAACGGACCTAACGGCAATCAAAAAACACTTTTTGGTGCTGGTGTTGGTACTGCTGTAGGTGCTGGCATAGGAGCTATCATCGGACACCAATCTGGCAACAGAGGCAAAGGTGCACTTATAGGTGCTGCACTTGGTGGGTCATTAGGTGGCGTAGTTGGTCGCAGGATGGATAAGCAAGCAGCCGAACTAGCAGCTATTGCAGAAACAAGAAGAACAGAGCAAGGAATTGTAACTAAACTTAAAGGTGACTTGTTATTTGGAAGCGGATCTTCAACTTTATCTGCCGAAGCACAATCTAACCTTTCTCAAATTTCTGGAATCATGAAAAAGTATCCAGAAAATATCGTAACTGTTATTGGCCACACAGATAGCCAAGGTTCAGATAACTTAAACATGAATTTGTCAGAGCAACGAGCTAAGTCAGTAAGAAACTATATGGCGACTCAAGGTATTGCACCAAATTCTCTTAACTTTGTAGGCATGGGCGAAAGCTCTCCAATAGCAGCTAACACTGATGCTAACGGACGCCAAATGAATAGAAGAGTTGAACTGAATATCACTGTAGACCCTACTAAGGTTCCACAATAGATTTTATTTCAGACTGCAAACTAAAAAGCGATCTCAAAGAGATCGCTTTTTTTATGCCCACAAACCGCCTTGTTACTGACGCCCCAACAACTATTAGTTCTAAAACCTAAGGTCAATAGCCTTATTATCACCCATTGTCTTATTTATTTTTTCTAATACAGCTTGGTTAATTTCGATCTTTTCTTCAGTCTCAAACAAGGCTTTCTTTTTCATATCAGGAAAATCATAATACAAAAATAGTGGTGTGCTCCCCTGATGATTTTCTACTAAATCTCTTAAAGGCTCTAGGTGTTTTTTGGTCTCTTCGGTCACTTTAACATAGACGCCCTTAACTTTAGGCCACAAGGTGCTCATCGCCTGAATGCTTTCTACTATAATTTTATTTCTATCGCCGTCTTCTTTTTCAAGGCCACCTGTAACCACCAAACCTTGCTCTGACTTTAATAGTGTTTCATATTTAGCAAACCTATCTGGAAAAATAATAAGCTCAACACGACCACTTAAATCTTCAAGCTCACCAAAAGCCATGCGCGTGCCTTTTTTAGTAATGATTTCTTTATAACTTGAAATCATTCCTACCAAGTTAACAGTCATTTTTTCTTCTTCTTGGCTAAGCTTCCCAATAGCTTTAGCTCCCCAAGAATGACAATACTTACTAATGCCTCTTAATGGGTGGTCACTCAGGTAAAAGCCTAATACATCTTTTTCATAAGCTAGGCGCATTGTTTTTGGCCATGACTCCATAGGCTGAAGCTTAACTTTCTCTTCTTCTTTTACATCTTCGCTCATACTAAAGAGACTGACTTGGCCTGCCTCTTTGTCGTTTCTTAACCTCTCAGCACCCTCTACAAAACGAGAGTAACCTTCAAAAAGTTGTGATCTATGATACCCAAAGCCATCAAAAGCCCCAGCTTTAATTAAGCACTCAATTGTTTTTTTGTTTACTCTGCGTAAATCAACAGAATCAAAAAACTCTTCTAAAGTTTCAAATTTACCATTTTTAGTATTAGAGCGCGCTTCAATAATAGACTCTACCGCTGCTTGCCCAACACCTTTAATACCACCTAAAGAAAAATAGATTTCCTTACCATTAACACTAAATTTATAATCAGAATAATTAATATGAGGAGTCTTTACTGTAATCCCATGTTTTTGCGCATCTTTTACATATTTAACAATTTTGTCTGTATCGGACATCTCTGTACTAAGAGTGGCTGCAAAAAATTCTACTGGATGATAATGCTTAAGATAAGCCGTATAAGCCGTTACAACACAATAAGCGGCAGCATGAGATTTATTAAAACCATACTTTGCAAATTCGGCCATAAGGTCAAAAAGCTCTTCTGCTTTTTTAGGATTATGCTCATTCTCTTTAGCACCAGCTAAAAACCTAACTTTTTGCTCTTCCATCACCTCGGCAATTTTTTTACCCATCGCTCTACGTAATAAATCGGCTTCACCCAATGAGTAATTAGCAATTTTAGAGGCAATCAGCTGTACTTGCTCTTGATAAACAACAATCCCGTAAGTTTCTTTTAATATATCTTCAAGCTCGGGGAAAATATACTTAACTGTTTCTTCACCCTTTTTACGCTTAAGGTAAGTGGGTATCATGTCCATTGGACCCGGACGATATAAGGCCGTAATAGCAACAATATCTTCAAAGCAGTTAGGCTGTGATTTTACAATAAAGCTTGAGATCCCCTCGCCCTCAAACTGGAAAACACCAGCTGTATCGCCTTTACATAAAATATCGTAAATACCCTCATCAGAAAGACTGATGTCTTCTATATTAACGACTTCATTTTTATTTTGTTTAATTAATTTTACAGTATCGTTAATAAGCGTAAGTGTTTTTAAACCCAAAAAATCAAACTTAATAAGCCCAATTTTTTCAGCATGCTTCATATCATACTGAACTACGTTTTCATCTTCTGTCCCACGGTATAAAGGCGCATGATCTACAATAGACCCATCAGCAATAATAACGCCGGCAGCATGAATACCGGCATGCCTCACTAAACCCTCTACTTTTTGCGCAAGATCCATAAGTGTCGCCACTTTTGGATCGGCCTCCATAAGGTCTGTAATACGGGGCTCTAATTCAAGTGCTTCTTTAAGGTTAATGCCTAGTTTGTCAGGAATAAGTTTTGAAACAACATCCACTTCGGCATAAACCATACCTAATACACGCCCAACATCACGAATAGCAGCTCTTGCCTGAAGCTTACCGTAAGTAATAATTTGCGCCACAGAGGCTTCACTGTATTTTTCAGTTACATACTGAATAACACGTCCGCGGTTTTCTTGGCAAAAATCAATATCAAAATCGGGCATGGATATACGTTCTGGATTTAAGAAACGCTCAAAAATCAAACCATTACTAATTGGATCTAAATCTGTAATTTTTAAACAGTAAGCGACTAAGGACCCCGCACCAGAGCCACGGCCCGGTCCCACAGGTATGTCATTTTCTTTAGCCCAATTAATAAAGTCTTGTACAATTAAAAAGTAACCATTAAAGCCCATGCCATCAATAACACCAAGCTCGTAATCTAATCGCTCTCTGTAGACTTTTAATTGATCTTTATCTATCTTAAGACCTAATTTTTTTAAAGATATAAGTCTTTCTTCTAAACCCTCTTCAGATAAAAAACGCATCTCATCTTTTGGAGTACGCCCAGCCTCGGATTCAAAAGAAGGTAGATGATAAATAGGGTTACCAGCATCATCTTCAATTTTAAATTCAATATTGCAATCATCTGCAATCTTAAGAGTATTTTCTATAGCCTCTGGGATATCCTTATAGAGGGCTGACATCTGCTCTGTCGACTTAAAGTAATACTCCTGCGACCCTAGCTTGTACCTTGTGTCGTCATTTAAAGTCCTATTAGAACCAATACATAGTAAAACTTCTTGGGCAATTTGATCTTGAGGCTCTGAATAATAAATATCATTAGCTGCAACTAGCGGAACATTTAAACTTTTACTGGCTTCTACCAAGAAGTCATTATAAGCCTTAGTAGCTTTTGGATTAGCTCTACAAATTTCTAAGTAATAATTATCAGGATAAATCTTGCTAAACTCTTTTATGCGCTTAATAGCCTCTTCTTTACCTTGGTTTTCAAAAACCCACTGAATGTCATTAGCAACACCACCAGACAAAGCAATAATATCACTGGAGTAAGTTTTTAAAGTCTCCATATCAATACGAGGCTTATAGTAAAAACCCTCTTTAAACCCTGCAGTAGATATACGGCATAAGTTTTTATAACCTTGTGTATTTTTAGCTAACAGCACAATACGTGTATTTGGTTTTTTAACCCCATTCACTTCGTTTTTTTCAAAGCGACCATAAGGAGCAATAAAGGCTTCAATACCAACTATTGGCTTAATACCATATTTTTTAGCTGTAAAATAAAATTCAACAGCACCAAACATATTGCCTAGGTCAGTATTGGCCAGCGCTGGCATACCATACTCTTTAGCCATTTCGCAGTTTTTAGAGAAGCGGCAACTCGACTCTAGCAAGGAGTATTGTGAATGGGAATGTAAATGAACAAAGCTCAATTTAAATTACTCCCACTCAATAGTGCCTGGAGGCTTAGATGTAATATCATAAACCACCCTGTTAACACCTGGGACTTCGTTAGTAATTTGGTTAGATACTTTAGATAAAAACGACTTATCAAAATCAAACCAATCCGCTGTCATTCCATCTACAGAAGTAACAGCTCTTAAAGATAATACTTTTTCATAAGTTCTTTCATCGCCTTGCACGCCTACTGTCTGCACAGGCAGTAATACACAAAAAGCCTGCCATATCTGATTGTAAAGCTCTGCCTCTTTGAGACCATTAATATAAATAGCATCACAATCTTTTAATGTAGCTATATCTTTTTTTGTAATTTCGCCTAAGCAACGTATGGCAAGGCCAGGCCCTGGAAAAGGATGCCTCATTAAAAACTCTTCTGGTATTTCTAAACTTCTACCAATCTCTCTGACTTCATCTTTAAAAAGCTCTCTTAAAGGCTCTACCAATTTTAAATCTAAATCTTTAGGCAACCCGCCTACATTATGATGAGACTTTATTGTTACACTCTGCCCATTAGGAGAAACACTTTCGATAACATCAGGATACAAAGTACCTTGAGCCAGCCAGTGAATGTCTCGGCCGTTGATAGCCTTTTTAAATACATCGATAAATTTATGGCCTATAATTTTTCGCTTTTTTTCTGGATCAGAAACACCACTAAGTGCTGATAAAAACTCATCAGCCGCTTCAGCTACAGTAATATTAAGGTTCAAAGCTTTATATATACCTTTTACTTCTTCAACTTCATTTTTACGCAAAAGACCAGTATCTACAAAAACACAGTTTACGTTTTCTGAACCCAAAGCTTTAGTCAAAAGAACTCCAACAACTGTAGAGTCTACGCCGCCACTTAAAGCACACAATACTTTTTCACCTTTAGGCACAAGATTTTTAACATTTTCTGTAAGCTCTGTTAAAATGTTTTCAGAGGTCCAATTTTTTTCAGCCGATGATAACTGGCAAAAATATGCGAGCAACTCACGACCATGCTCTGTATGAAAAACTTCTGGGTGAAACTGGTAGGCTAAACAATTGTCTTTTTGCATAGCTGCTGGATGATTATTTTCAGACTTTGCTAAAACTTTAAAGCCTTCTGGTACAGTTTTAATACTATCGCCATGGCTCATCCACACATTATGTGATGACGGTACGCCTGTAATTTTCGCTCTCCATGTAATAGAGCTTAAACCGTACTCTTTAGTTTCTGCCTTAATAACTTCGCCACCAAAAGCTTGCGCTATATGTTGCATGCCATAGCAAATACCCAGTACAGGAAATTTTTTACACAAACTAACTATATCTATTTTAGGAGCTTTTTCAGAGTTAACTGACTGCGGCCCTCCACTAAGGATAACCCCATAAGGCTTTAAAGCCTCTATTTCTTCAAAAGACTTATTGTAAGCAAAAATTTGACAGTAATAGTTTTGCTCACGCAGCTTACGTGCAATTAATTGCGTATACTGCGAGCCAAAATCTAAAATAACAAATCCGCGTTTCATATAATCCCCATCCCAAAAACGACTAGTTTACTTAAGCCTGTAATTTGGGGCTTCTTTAGTTATGTTTACATCATGCACATGAGACTCTCTTAGCCCTTGCGCACTTATTCTTACAAACTTTGCTTTTGCTTGTAGATCTTGAATATCTTTAGCACCCAAATACCCCATACCAGAACGTAAACCGCCCAATAGCTGGTGTAGTATTCCACTCACAGAGCCTTTATATGGAACACGGCCTTCTATACCCTCAGGCACAAGCTTGTCGTAATCGTCTATATCATGCTGGCCATATCTATCTTTAGAACCTTGCTTCATAGCACCCATGCTGCCCATACCACGATAAACTTTATAAGTACGACCCTGAAATAAAATAACTTCTCCAGGGCTTTCATCACAGCCTGCCAGCAAGTTGCCCACCATCACGCAGTTAGCCCCTAGTGCTAAGATTTTTGTAATGTCTCCAGAAAATTTAATTCCACCGTCAGCAATAATAGTTTTACCTAATTTTTTAGCGGCTTCTGCACACTTCATTACAGCCGACACCTGAGGCATTCCCACACCAGCAATTATTCTAGTAGTACAAATACTCCCTGGGCCAACACCCACCTTAACAACATCAGCACCCGCTTTAATTAAAGCTTCGGTACCTTCTGCAGTTACTACATTGCCACCACAAACTATCACTTCTGGATATGTTTTATGAATATGCTGAACCATCTCCAATACATTTTTAGAATGCCCATGAGCTGTATCTACTGTAATGACATCCACACCTGCTTTTACCAAAGCCTCTACTCGGTCTTTTGAAGTGTCATCAACACCAACAGCTGCACCCACTAGCAAGCGACCTCTAGAATCTTTAGAAGCACTCGGGTAAGTGATAGCTTTTTCAATATCTTTAATTGTAATTAGGCCTTTTAAAACACCTGCATCATCAACAACAGGTAGTTTTTCGATCCTGTGTTTTTGTAAAATCTGCTGAGCTCCAGCTAACGTAGTACCTACTGGCGCAGTTACTAAATTTTCTTTGGTCATTATGTTTTTGATAGGCTGGTTTACATTTTTTTCAAAACGTAAGTCTCTGTTTGTCAAAATACCTACAAGCTTACCATCTACAGTAATAGGAACTCCGCTAATACTGTATTTATGCATTACTTCTAAAGCATCAGCCACAAGCTCATCTGGACCCATTGTGATAGGGTCAGAAATCATTCCACTTTCATATTTTTTAACACGCTCAACTTCAAAAGCCTGTGCCTCTATAGACATGTTTTTATGAATAATGCCCAAGCCACCATTTTGCGCCATCACTCGAGCCACTTTGTTTTCGGTGACAGTGTCCATAGCCGCAGACATTATCGGGGCATTGAGTGTAACATTTTTTGCAAAAAAAGTTTTTGCGTTAATCTGTGAAGGAATCACCTCAGAGTATTGAGGAACCAATAAAATATCATCAAAGGTTAATGCTAAATCAATCATTACTTGTTTCCTTTATCTTCATACCAAGACTTATACTTAATATAATTATCAGCAGACTTATCTAAAAAATCTAATTCTTCTTGTTTAAGTGGCCTAATAACTTTTGCTGGGCGACCTAACATTAAATGGCCCGGAGGGCAGATTGTGTTTTCAGTCACCAAGGACCCAGCGCCAACAATAGAGTTTTCTCCAATATGAGCCATATCCATAATGATACTCCCCATACCTATTAAGCATTTATTATCCACTCTACACCCGTGGAGAATAACTCCATGACCAATTGTCACTCTGTCACCTAAAACAGTAGCTGCTTTATTATAAGTGCCATGAATAATAGAACCGTCTTGGACGTTAGTTTCTTTGCCAATTGTTATGGGCATAACATCACCACGCAAAACGGACTTAAACCATATAGAGGAACCTTCTCCTATATGAACATCACCTACGATGTCTGCAGAATCAGAAATATAAACATCATTTTCTATTGTGGGCATTTTACCACGTGCTTTTGTAATCATTGCTAATTTAAATAGATGGGTTCACCATCATGCGATTCTGTCATTAAAGCCTCTTCTATGCTGGCTTCAGAAACTCTAGATCTTTCTATAAAATCTTGGTCACAATAAAATGGACAATCCCATTGTAAACAAAACGACAAAGACTCTTCAGCCCTGGCCTCTACAACCTTTACTTCTTCAGTGCCTTTAGAACCACCAGTAGACCCAAAATTTAAAGACAAATACTGATGCGGCCCTTTAATTTCTGAAAAATAGCAAGACTTTAGCTCCCAACCTAACTGGCCTAAGATATCTTTAGAAACTCTATGTGTAGAGTTGTCTTTTTGAGAATGCGCCTGAGAGATAGTTACTGCCGTATCTGTTTCAGACATCCATATAGGAAGTATTCTTTCGCCATCAACTTCTTTAAATAAAAACAAAGGTTTTTGCATAGCCCCTAAAGACAAACCATAAGGCTTTACTTCAATCCAGTCCGTGCGGTCTAATTGCGGCTTCTTAATTGTTTTTTTGTCTACTGATTTCTGAGTCAACGACTTAACTATCTCAGTAATTTTTTTATTTGATCGTTTCTTTACACTAGTCATTCTGCAAATCTCCGTACAATGTCATAGGATTTGTTTTATTAATTTTTACCGGGAATGTTTTGCCTATAAAGTTTTTTTCTCCAGCAAAGTGAACCACTTTGTTTTGAGTAGAGCGCCCTGTTGAAACACCTGTTTCTTCATTATGCTCTTCCACTAATACCTGAAGCACTTTATCCATATAAGTTTTTGCCAGTGGCATAGCAATTTCTTTTTGAACTGCAAAAAGCCTTTGCAAGCGCTCAGACTTTTCATGCTCTGGTACTTGATCAGTAAACTTTGCCGCTTTTGTAAATGGCCTTGGGCTATAAGTAAAAGCATAAATACTTTCATACTTAACTTGTTCAAGCATTGTGTATGTGTCCATAAACTGTTCTTCAGTTTCACCTGGAAAGCCCACAATAATATCAGTTGAAAAAACAGCATGAGGTAAAATATTTTTAATCATATTTATTTTTTGAAAATACTGCTCTCTGGTGTAGCCACGGTTCATACGTTCTAACACAGCTGAGTTCCCTGACTGCACAGGTAAGTGAATATATTCTGGTATTTTATCAGTATGTTCAGCCAACACTTCTACTAAATCTTCATTAAAGTCTTTTGGGTGGCATGTTGTATAACGGATACGCTCGATATCTGTATCTTTAGCTACAGTTTTTAGTAGCTTTGGAAAGTCAGATCCACAAGACGATAGATAAGAGTTTACGTTTTGCCCAACAAGGGTCACCTCTTTTACACCACGTTTTGTAAGCGAGTTAATGTCTGTTATTAATTCACTCATTGTACGGCTACGCTCGCGGCCCCTTGTAAAAGGAACCACACAAAAAGTGCAAAAGTTATCACAACCTTTAGTGATATTAACAAAAGTAGAAACGCCAGGATTACGCACCAAAGTTTCTATTTGGTAAGGCTTTTGGTGCTCAAACTTAGCCGAAACAACCTTGCCTTCATCCGCCTCAACATCACTAATAATTTGCGGAAGTTTATCGATGGCATCTGTACCAAAAACAAAATCTAATAGCGGGATATCTTTAAGAAGTTTCTTTTTTTCTTGCTGGGCTACACAGCCACCAACACCAATCTTTAGTCCTGGGTTGTTTTGTTTAAGTTTACGGTAACGGCCCACTTCAGATCTTACTTTGTGGACAGGCTTTTCTCTAACACTACAAGAATTAATAATTATTAATGATGCTTCTTCTGGAGTACTAACAGGAGAATAGTTAGCCATCTCTAATAAGCTAAACATTCTTTCTGTATCATTCACATTCATCTGACAACCATAGGTTGTAATGAACACACCTTTATTCAAATTTACTGAAGAATCTTGATGACTTAGCAAAATATCTAACTCCTATACGTTAAGGAGTTTTTAACCAAATTTAGACCAAGAAACAAGCCAACAGCTAACCTATTTTTTGAACACATCCTCAGCTTTATCTTAGTTTGGCATTAAACAATTATTAGTGTAATTTGGGTTTGAGAAACTTAAAGTTGCCTTAAAATAAGGCAAGAAATGAGAGCCAAAATGCCTTTAGAATCTAGAACCAACAAAGCTTCAAAATCGACAAAACTCCCCGCTGAGTTCTCTAACCAGATTATAGAGGTCTTTAATGAGCATTTTAAAAAACAACTTCAAGGCCAGCCAGTATTAGTGGATTCATTGCTCACAGGTAACGAAGTCGTTGTCCGCGTAGGCTATAATCCAAAGGGTATGAAACTAAGGCAGCATAACTTTGAAGTCTCTTTAGACTACGATCAAAAGCCTGCCACTAACTTAGTGAGTAGCGTGCACTTAGCTATTGATGCTTTAGCTAATATTTTACAAGAGCATATCGAAAAGCCAGATCAAGATTTTAGCCCTACATGGACAGCTATGACTTTAGAAAAAAGAGAGTTCTTCTATAGGTATACTGCTGAAAATTCAGATCTTGAAAAGCAAGCCAATGACTTATTAGGCATTGATGACCAAGAGCCTTTAGTTAAAATTGATGACACTGTTGAAACTGAAGAGCAGCTTCAAGAAGCTTTAAGTAAACTTGGCCTTGATGGAGAGTAAGCTTTCTAAAGTTTAAACAAAAAAAGCGACTTATAAAGTCGCTTTTTTATTTTTTTTATTACTTAAGCATATTTAGTAATTATTGCTTTTACCTTTACCCGCGTCAGTTACGCCACGGATCTCTTCGATAAAGTCATTATCGTCGCTGCTATAGTCGTCATCGTTTTCAGAAATAGACTCATCAATCTCAAGCTCTCTAATAATACCCATAAAGTCTTTTTGAGTTTTTAAATCTTTAGTTAAAGCCTCTAGGTGCTTATCTGGGTAACGAGCCGTAAGCTCTTCGATATAACCCTCTAACTTACCTTCAGATAAAATCTTTTTACGGATTTGGATGTTTTTCCACATAAGCAGGTAATGGTACCTGCAATAGCTATCTACTATGGCAGCCTGGTCACAGTCTTGTACGCGACATAATCGATTACCATCTGCATCTGTTAAAAATTGATCTGCCGGAGCCGCAGCCTCTTGAGCCACTGCTTCTTCAGTTTTTTTAGAATCTTCAGCTACTATGGCTTTAGTTGCTGCTTTTTTAGACGCAGTTTTTTTTACTACTTTTTCAGAAGCTTTCTTTGCAACTTTTTTAGTCACTTTCTTCTTAGAAACCTTCTCGGTAGTCTTTTTTGCTACTTTTTTAGACGCTATTTTCTTAGTTTTTTTCTTTGCCATAGGATAATTACAATAGCCTTTTATTAAGGACCGTCAAGGCCATTGGGCATCATTAGTAGCTTTCATATTGCCCTGCGCTCACTAGACAATACCTTATTTTTTTTGAATGATTGCTGGTGATATATCGATCACAAATATTGACCTCTTTATAGGAGAAATTATGTCTACAAAAACATTTATTATAAGCGCACAAAGAACACCCATCGGAGCTTTTCTAGGAAGCCTATCTACAGTTAAAGCCGCTCAACTTGGAAGCACAGTTATTAAAGGCGCCCTAGAGTCAGCTAATATAAAAGCTGAAAACATTGATGAATGTATTATGGGACAAGTTCTTACTTCTGGAGAAGGGCAAGCCCCAGCAAGACAAGCTGCTTTAGGCGCAGGCCTTCCTAACTCTGCACCCTGCATGACAATCAATAAAGTTTGCGGCTCTGGATTAAAAGCAGTAATGCTTGCAACTGATTCTATAAAATTAGGCCGCACACAAATCGCTGTAGCTGGTGGACAAGAAACAATGAGCTTAGCTCCGCATTTACTTCCGAAAACACGCTCTGGATACAAAATGGGTAACGTTAGCATGATCGACAGCATGGTGCATGATGGCCTTTGGGACCCTTACAATAATTACCATATGGGTAGTGCCGCAGAAAAATGTGCAAGCAAATACAATTTCTCAAGAGAAGCACAAGATGAGTTTGCTAAAGAAAGTTATGAGTGGGCTCAAAAAGCTCAAGCCAATGGTCACTTTAAAAACGAGATTACTGCTGTTGAAGTTAAACAGAGAAAAGCGATAGTTACTGTCGATACAGACGACGAACCAGGAAAAGCTCGCTTTGATAAAATGACAACATTAAGACCTGCTTTTGACAAAGAAGGTACAATTACTGCAGCCAATGCCAGTAAGCTTAATGATGGTGCAAGCGCTATGGTTATTGCATCAGAAGAAGCTGTTAAAAAACATAATCTTAAACCACTAGTTGAGTTTGTTGACCAAGCTCATTTTGCCCAAGAGCCAGAATGGTTTACGACAGCACCTGTTGGCGCAATGAAGAAGCTATTAAAAAACAACAATCTAACAGCTAACGATATTGACCTTTGGGAAATTAACGAAGCCTTTAGTAATGTAACAATGGCTGCTATTAAAGACCTTGAAATTGATAGATCTAAGGTGAATGTACATGGCGGAGCTGTTGCTTTAGGTCACCCTATTGGCGGGAGTGGCGCAAGAATATTAACAACTCTTATTCATGCATTAAAAACTCATAAGAAAAAACTTGGCGTTGCCTCACTTTGCATTGGTGGCGGTGAAGCTGTTGCTGTTTTAGTTAAAAATACAGAGGTATAATATGTTATCAAAAGTTTATAACAATGCCGAAGAAGCTATACGTGGAATACAAAACGGAAGCACACTTGTATTGGGTGGCTTTGGTTTATGTGGCATTCCTGAAAACTCAATTAGCGCCTTACAAAAAAGTGGCGTCAATAACCTTACCTGCGTATCTAATAATGCAGGTGTCGATGATTTTGGTTTAGGGCTATTACTGCAAACAAAACAAATTAAAAAAATGCTTTCAAGCTATGTTGGTGAAAATGATTTGTTTGAAAAGCAATATCTCTCTGGCGAGCTAGAGGTAGAACTTGTGCCTCAAGGCACACTAGCTGAGCGCATGAGAGCTGGAGGTGCTGGAATTCCAGCCTTTTATACTCCTACAGGTGTTGGCACATTAGTGGCTAAAGACAAAGAAACTAAAGAGTTTGACGGCAAAACTTATGTCTTAGAAAAAGCTATCATAGGCGATTACGCTTTTGTAAAAGCTTGGAAGGGCGACAAGTTTGGCAATCTTGTTTTTAGAAAAACAGCACGTAACTTTAACCCTGTGTGTGCTATGGCCGGTAAAATAACAATTGCAGAGGTCGAAGAGCTTGTTGAGATTGGCGAAATAGATCCTGACCACGTGCATACGCCTGGCGTTTTTGTACAAAGAATTTTTCAAGGCTCTAATTACGAGAAACGCATAGAGCAAAAAACTGTTAGCCAGTAATCGATAAGTACAAAGGATATAAACAATGGCTTTAGATAGAAATCAAATTGCACAAAGAATTTCACAAGAAGTAGAAGACGGATTTGTTGTTAACTTAGGTATAGGCATCCCTACCCTTGTAGCTAACTTTATTCCTAAAGATAAATTTGTAATGCTTCAAAGCGAAAACGGATTACTCGGCATGGGACCTTTTCCATCAGAAGCAGGTATTGATGCAGACCTCATCAACGCAGGCAAGCAAACGATCACTACCGCAGCTGGCGCTAGTTTTTTTTCATCTGCAGATAGCTTTGCCATGATTCGCGGTGGCCACGTTAATCTTTCCGTTTTAGGCGCGATGCAAGTCGACCAAAAAGGAAGCATTGCCAATTGGATGATTCCTGGGAAAATGGTCAAAGGCATGGGTGGAGCCATGGACTTAGTAGCCGGAGCAAGACGAGTGATTGTCGCTATGACCCATACAGATAAAAAAGGAAACCCTAAGCTTTTATCAGAATGCAACCTGCCTCTTACTGGCATTAATTGCGTTAACCGCATTGTTACTAATATGGCTGTAATGGAAGTCACAACAAAAGGCTTTGAGCTTATAGAGCTAGCTCCCGGAGTTACCGAGGCTGAAGTTATAGAAGCCACAGGCGCACAGGTCATCATTAGCTCCAAGCTTAAAGAAATTAGCTTTAGCTAGGCCTGCCCAAAACAGCCTAATAACGCAATGTTTCGCAGCCAGCTGCCTGGTACCTTTTTGCGAAGCTCTGCGTTGCATTTAGTTAGGAGCTATTTTGTGCTAAAGAGATCCTCACAAAGTAAGGGTAATTTTTATAATTATAGCTAATACATGGTTTGCATAAATTACTATTAAACACTCATTTGTCTTAAAACTTAGACTTGGTGCATCAAAAGCGGTAAAAGCTAAGTAACTACAATGACATACGTACTTAAACGCTATTTTGAAAAATACTCTCTAAGCTCTTCAAGGAAGATCTACGCGCTTACGTTTTTCAGACTCTTTTTAGTTATTATCCCAGTCATCATCCCCTTCTTTGAGAGCCATGGCTTAGGCATGAAAGAGATTTTCCAGCTGCAGGTTGTTTTTGGATTAACAACTGCACTTCTTGAGGTTCCTTCTGGCTATCTAGCCGATATGTTTGGCCGCAAAAACGCTATTTGTGTTGGGACATTTATTTGTGGCCTTTCCTTTAGTTTTTTAACTACAGCTCAAGGCTATTGGGATCTTTTCTTTTATGAAATTTTAGTAGGCATTAGTGTTAGCCTTATTTCAGGCGCCGACCTTTCAATACTTTATGATTCTTTAGTGGAATGCAGAAAAACAAGAAAAAAAGCTATTTCAAATTACATGTTTTCTTTTTCTGTCTCAGAATCTCTAGCCTCTGTTATTGGTGGCTTCTTAGTTTTAAAGTCTTTTGATTTACTACTTACTGTGCAAGCCGTTGTAGGCTGGTTTCCATTTTTAGTTGCACTCACTTTAAAAGAACCTGTTATTGAGCGCATGAGTAAGGGCTCACATATTGAAAACACCAAGTCAGTTTTTAAATATATTTTTAAAGGAGATAAAAGCCTTCTTATTATTTTTTCTAATAATATTATTTGGGGCCTAGCTACTTTTATCGCTGTTTGGACTATACAAAAACACTGGCAACTTTCAGAGGTGCCCTTAGCCTGGTTTGGAGTTATTTGGGCCGCTTACAATATTACAGTAGGCATTGTAGGGAAAATCACGCCATACCTAGAAACTAAGTTTGGTTCTGAAAAGCTTCTCTATGCCATTGGCATACTACCTATTGTTGGTTTTTTAAGTTTAGGTTGGCTGCAAAATTATTATGGAGTTCTATTAGGTATTTGTTTTTCTGTATCACGCGGCCTTAATAGTGTTTTACTAAAAGATGCATTTAACTGGAGAATACCTGCAAAAATGAGAGCTACAGCTAACTCTATTCAAAGTTTAGTATTTAGATTAGGGTTTGCCATAGTAGGGCCCTTTGTAGGCATTGGATTAGACCAGTATGGCTTTAAATCTACATTTACATTGCTCGCGGCCATTTACTTTGGTGTTTTCTTATACTCTATGGTTCCATTTATTAAAGCTGTTAAAGCTAAGCGAATAAATAACGATAGGTATATAGAGCCGTCTCCTGTTTACGAGCCTCAAAAACAAAAATCAGCTTTACTTTAAAAATTGACCTTGCTCCACAAAGTATAATGCATTTTTTATCACTAATTTATTTTTCATTATACTTGTGTGCCCGACCTTAACCTCTAGATGGTCAAGCATACCTTCAAGCTTAGTGCTCTCTACAGCCACCTTACCGTCATGAGGCCTATCAAAAATATAATTAAACCAAGGGTCGCTAGATTTTGTACCCGCTATTACACCCAGCCTTACTCCCTTAGGAAGAGGTCCTAACTGGTTTACAAAGCTATCTTCGTTTGTAGTAAGCAATTGTCCTGAACGCTTATTTAAAGACTTATACCAGCCTTTATCTTTAAACCTATCAGCTACTTCACTCCCATGGTTAGGCGGGCCTAGCATAACTATGCTATCTATTAGGCCTAGCTCATGCTGGGTCAGATAATACCTCACAGCAATGCCGCCTAATGAATGAGTTATGAAGTGAATTTTCTCTGCATTTATAGCTTTACAGTAATCAACACCAGATGTGACAGCCTCAAGCATGCCCTTTTCACCTATCGTTGAATTATAACTTTTATTATGTGTAGCATAACCTTCTTTTTTAAAGGCCTTCTCAATCTTTTTCATAGCAGAAGCCGATCGGCCCATACCATGCAAAACAACAACACACTCTGACATATCAGCAACCCTATCTGCCTTTAAATTATCTGTTGCACATGAACTCACAAAATAAGTAGAGACAAGAAATATAACAATTAAAACAGTGCTTAAGTTTTTCATAACCTAATCACACTAAAGACTATCGCTTACAGCAATAGGCATAATATAATTGTAAGAAAATTTAAGTTTTTATCAGCTCTCTTTTTGTTGGATTTCTTTCTGATAGCGCAAAGGAAGCTCTGCGTTGGTTAGTTTCTTGATATTATCTGAACGCAGCTCGTAAACCCTCATAGAGTTTGTTGTTGCACCAGAGGCCACCGGAAGCCCTAAAGTCATAATTACTTTTTTGCCTGGCTCAACAATGCCGTATTCTAGTAAAATATCCTCAACCTGTGCAAACACATCTTTAGCAGAGCTATAAGGCTTAATGGCAAAAGTTTTTATACCCCAAACGAGCTCTAGCCTGTTTAGCGTTTCCATAATATGAGTGATGGCAATAATTTTTGCTTTAGGTCGCAAACTTGAAATTAACGTGGCTGTCCTGCCAGAAGTTGATAAACATATAATAGCATCAGCATCTAACTTTAAAGCCGACAAACAAGCGCTTGCACTAATGCTTTCTGCTACACTTACAAATTTTTCATCTAAAGAAATATCATAATAGTAATCATCATCCTTTTCGACTTCGACAACAATATCATGCATAGTACGAATACTTTTAAAAGGATGAGAGCCAGAAGCTGACTCTGCAGACAACATTAAAGCATCTGAACCATCAATCACAGCGTTAGCTACATCTGTGATTTCAGCACGTGTTGGCCTTGGGTTATCAATCATACTATCTAACATTTGAGTCGCAGTAATAACTGGTTTTTTAAACTCGTTAGCCATCATAATAATACGCTTTTGTACTAGTGGCAGTCTTGTTTGACCAATTTCAATAGCCAAATCTCCCCTAGCCACCATTACACCATCAGATAATGCAATAATTTCTTCTAGGTTATCTAAAGCCTCATTTTGCTCTATTTTTGCAATAATCTTTGCTTTACAGCCCTTGCTTTCAATAATGCGCCTAAGCTTAATAATATCCTCGCCACGTCTTACAAAACTTAAAGCAATATAATCAACATTATTAGCAATACCAAAATCTAAATCTTCTAAATCTTTTTTTGTTAAACATTCAACAGGCAAACTAACAAAAGGTAAGTTCATCCCTTTTCTGTTTTTTAGCGTTCCACCATTAATAACTTTGGCATAAACTTTTTGGCCCTCAACCTTAGACACTACAAGCTCCATAAGCCCATCATCTAAAAGGATACGCGTGCCTTCTTTGCAAGCCTTAGGAAGCTCTGAAAAATCTGAAGGGATTTCATTCCCTTTACCTATTGTAAACTCAGGAGAAATAACAACATCTTGGCCATTTGTTAGCTCCATAGAGTCATTTTCAAATTTACCAACACGTATTTTTGGTCCCTGCAAATCCTGCATAACAGTGACCGGCGCGCGAAGCTCTAACGATAGCTTACGTATGTTTTCTATAACAGATTTATGAGTAACATGGTCGCCATGAGAAAAGTTTAAACGAGCCACATTAAGGCCAGACTCAATACATTTTTTTAAGTTGTCATAACTACAAGTGGCAGGGCCAATAGTAGCTACAATTTTAGTACGACGTTGTGATAACAAAGAGGCCTCCAGAAGTTAAAGAACATTAAATACCAGTATTGGAGGCTTGTAAACTGCTTAACTACATTGCTTCAGGAGATTCTATATTTAAGATAGCAAGACCTTTTTCAATAACTTTTTGTGTCGACACAACTAACGCTAATCGGGACTGCTCTAGCTTATCTTCCTCACCTACAATTCTGCATTTATGGTAAAAATGACCGAAGGCTTTGCAGACATCCAATAAGTAGTTTGCCACTACATGAGGCTTAAAGTTTTTATAAGCACTTTCTAAAACTTGCTCAAAAGAAAGCAGAGTTTTTATAAGCTCACGCTCTTCCACTGCTGCAAGCTCAACACCACCATCAAATAATGGGGCTTTACCCGATTTAGCTAGCACACTTCTACATCTTACTTGGCAGTACTGAACATAAGGACCACTGTCCCCTTCAAAGTTCATCACCTTATCCCAGTCAAAATCGATATCTTTTTGCCTATCATTCATAAGATCATAAAATATAAGTGCACCAATACCCACTTGCTCTGCGATAACTTTTTTATTTTTTAAGTCTGGGTTTTTCTTGTTAATAATTTCTTGGGCAATTGTTTGCGCCTTATCTAGCATTTCGTTTAACCTTATAAGCCTACCTTTTCTTGTAGACATCTGCCCATCAGCAAACCTGTAGCGGCCAAAAGAAATATGATGACAATCTTTTACCCAATCATAACCCATTTTTTCAAGCACTTTAAAAACCTGTTGGAAGTGCAAAGTCTGCTCTGAGCCTACAACATATAAACTTTGATCGGCCTTTAAGTCCTCTATACGGTCTAAAGCGCTTGCAACATCTCTTGTTGCGTAAAGTGAAGCACCATCTGCTTTCCTAATAAGACATGGAGGCATATTGTCAGACTCTAAGTTTACTATTTGCGCGCCTTCGCTCTCTTCTAGCAAACCTTTAGAGTTTATAAGCTCAACTGTATCCTTAAGCTTATCGTTATAAAAAGACTCTCCCCTAACTAAGTTGTGTTTTACTTTAAGCCTTTTTAAAGTTTTTTCGTATTCAGCCAAAGAAAGCTTTACAATCTTTTGCCAAAGCTTTTTTATATCTTCATCGCCCTCTTCTAAACGCTTAAAAGTCTCAGCGCCAGCCTTTTCTATTTCTTTATTCGTTTCGGCCTCTTCATGAAACCTTATATAAAGCTTTAGTAACGACTCTATAGGCTCAGCCTCTAGCGGATACTCTGAGCCCCAGTTTTCAATAGCCCAAGCTAGTTTTCCAAACTGAGTACCCCAATCACCTATATAGTTTAAAGCCACTAAATCATGACCCTGTGAAACAGCTAGGTTGCATATCGCCTGTCCCATTATCGTGGCCCTAAAATGGCCTATATGCATTGGCTTAGCTACATTAGGAGAACAGTAATCAACAACTACTCTTTTACCCGAAGACTTCGCCTCGCCTAATTGAGAGCTATTTACATGGTCAAATAATAATTTTTGCAGACTTAAATTATCAAAAGTAAAATTAAGATAACCACCAGCTGCCTCAGCTTTACTCATTGGCGCTTGTAGAGTTTCATTAATACTATCAGCTAGAAGTTGTGAAATATCTTTTGGTGATTTTTTAAGCTCTTTTGCTAAAAAGAACACTGGCATAGCAACATGCCCCATCTCTACTTTTTTGGGACTTTCTAATAAGTCTAGTATTTTTATTTCATCTAGCTCTATATTAAATACAGACTTTAAAGTTTCGCATACTTTAGCTGCAGATATTTTTTTTATATGGTTAAGCAAATTTTACTCCAAAATTGTCAAGGCAAAAAAGACTCGAAAAGGATAATAAATCAAATTGTAAAACTTGACGAAACCCATGCTAAGCCTTAGTTTCTACAGCCTACATTAAATTTTCTAAATGTAAAAGTTTAACTGATAATGTTTAAATGAAATTATTTAACTCTAATTTAAATGCTCCTGGAGGACCTGTGAATAAAGCTCAGTTTGTTGATAAAATATCTAAAAAAACTAAAACAACAAAAACTCAAACTGAAGCTATTTTAGATGCGGCTCTAGAACTTATTCAAAAGTCTGTTTCTAAAGGTGAAGAGGTTAAGATTGTAGGCTTTGGTACGTTTGATCGTGGCATCCGACAAGAACGCAAAGGTCGTAACCCTAAAACAGGCGCTGAACTTATTATTCCAAAATCTAAAGTCCCAAGGTTTAGACCCGGCAAAGACTTTAAGCAAAAAGTAAATACAAAGTAGTATTACTCTGCTGCACCTATCACTAATGAGTTTATTTTAGACCTCATCTTGACTAGTCTATCCAGCAACTCAGAGACATCACTAGAATCAAATTTTTGAGAAAGTGCTAGCAGGTCTTTATAAGCCTTATTATTAATCATCCATAAACCTGGGTGAACATACTGACTTCCTCTTTCAGACTTCCAATTCAATAGCGGTTTGGAGAGAGCAGAAACCAAACTTGGCCTCCACCCCTGAGTAACTGTAAGCTTAAAATCGCCCTCATCTTCTTGATTAAAGTGCTTAACTAATTCTATTAAAGAAGCCTCCATTAAGGCTATATCATCGTATAAAATCTCTTTTTCATTTTGATGGTAAGCTGACATTTTTTTATTATGACTCCACAAATCAGCCAAATAACTTGCTGTTGGCTGTCCTAAAAAAAATGTTTGAGTTTTTACGTTATTGCCCGCCGCTACCTTTAGCCAATACTGACCTGGCTTTAAATTAAGATTATTTAACAAGATAAAACTTGTTTCCTCTAAACTCTTTTCATAAAAAAAGCTTTTTGTATTAAGGTTATAGCCAGGCACTGACCTTAACTCTAACTGAACTGGAATATCAGAAGTGATATTTAGACTTGCTGATTCTTTATCTAAATTTTTTGTCTCTAAAACTAGAAAACTGGCTTGTTGAGTGAGTTGACCGGCTTGTTTTTTAAGGCCCATGGACTGCTTATATTTTATAGAAACCCATTGCATACCTACGACAGCTAAAAAAAGTGCACAGACGGCCAATATTAAAAACCTTCTGTAAGAGGGAGCGCTACCCCTAACAACTGGCTTGGGCCCATCCTTAAAAGTATTTAACTTCAGATAAGGTTTTTCTTTCTTAAGTGGCTTTTCACTTTTACTTGTAGATAATGTATTGCCACTTCTGTGCTGAGGCTGCACTACTCTTTTAATTAAATGCTCTTTAAGGTCTTGTTTAGTTAAATCTTCTGGTGGTTTAACTAAACTTATATTTTGTACGCCATACTCATTGACTATATCTGGCGATTCCATCAAAAAGACTTCAGACAATACTTTTTTCTCATCCAATGTGCTTCTTGTTTTTTTAGCTTTTTGATCTTTTTTTGAAGTGAATTCAGATAAAGAGTAAACCTGATACCATCTTTTAAAGCCTGTTTTCCAAATCCAATCAGAATACTTGATTTTACCATGCTTTATCATGACCTCAACTTGCAGATCTGTAAAAGGACCGTACTGAAGCCAATCCTTATTAATTTGTTTAAGTAAAACCCATTGATTGCCAACTTCAAACTCAAGAAGCTCTTGAGTGAACAACTCACTAAACTCTTCCCTGTCTGAAATTATAGACCAGTTACTTTCGGTTTCTCCCCTGACAAGCGCAATAAGGTCAATTTCTTTTGCATGAATCATATCTATAATAAGCTCGTGAGCATAGGGCCCATGGGTCTCATCATTTTTAAGTAGATACCAATTCATTTTTTTAACCCTCTGTACTTTTAGCCGCTTTATTTAGTAGTATTCTTTTGTTGATCATCTTGATCATGTCAAAATAATAGCTTGTAAAATTATTATTACATATATCTTGCTTAAAAATAGCAAGAATTTCTTCAGAGCTTATACTTTTATCAGAAAAACAGGAGTAAAGGCGCTCACCAAGCATCTGACCAACAACTCTGGCTGCCAAAAAATAATCGCCTTTCTTTTTTGGCTTAAATTTTTTACGCCTCTCTCGCCCCTCATTAAGCCAAATCACTTCTGTAAGACGATAATCTAAAACTAAAAGAAGAGCCTCTCTACCTTCATTTTCTGGTCGCATTTGAGATAATCTCAGTCGAATCTCTTCTAATGACTCAGCCTTGCGGCGATGATTAACAATCTTACTAGCAAAAAAACCCAAAGCCTCTAAGTAGATATTTGCATAAAAATCATTAGGCATATCCCACAAAGGCTTGTTTCTGAGTGACAGTTTTGCCTGAAGATAATGTCCAGCAACTTCTGCTGCATGATTTACAGATGACCTTGATAAAAAAGAAACCGAGAGCTCAGGATAATGAAAGCTTTTTTCTACTTTAATAAAATAATCTAGGGCTTCTTTGTGCTGATCTAGGCCAGCCTCTTCAAAAACTTCCCAAAGTTCATCTTTGTCAGCTCCATAAACTGTAAGGTCATCGACCTCTTCCCATGGCAACTTTAACCCTATATCGGCAGCTACAAGCTCTACAAATCGAGCAATAGTATCAGTATGGTCTACTATAATCTCCTCTTCATCTTCATCTAAATCAAAATCATAAGTTTCTTCCAAAAACATGAGGTAACTCTGCCATTTTACCCACGGAGGTGACTCCATAATGCAGTAATAGTTCTCTTGAAAGCACATTACATCTACTTGTCCTTCTAAGTTTTTTTCAGCTAATTCAAAATAAAGCTCTTCTGAGTTTTGCAATACCACAAGTGGCGCTTGCCCCAGCCCCTCTTTGATTTTCTGAGGCAAATACGATGGTGACAAATGGAGCTCTCCAAATAAAACATAAATTAAAGATTCAGGGTTTTCTGCACTCCATCTTTTTAGCGCATCAACAACTTTATACTCCCTATGGTCAAAAGAGTTTTCCTCACTTGGGTCTTTACTGTGATGATTAATAGCTTTTATTTGAATATTATTGTCGCGAGCGTATTTAAAAATCATCCTATAAGTAGGCCACGGAAAACCCCACTGCTCTTCCCATGAGGTTGTCTCTAAAAATTCTTTTTCAGAAAGCTTTCCATTTTGAAACTGATCTATAGCCTCTTGATCTTCAAAACCAAAACACTCAAGCGCAATAATAAGCGTACGCCTTTTTAATATTTGTCGAATTAGCCTTAGATGTGATTTTTGTGACTGGGAGTAAGCATGAAAGTCAGCACCTAAAACTATAGAGGCCTGATTAATCTTTTGTATAAGTTTGTCACGAGACGAAGACTGCCACTCTTTAACAAATTGATTTTTGTATAAGTCCAAAGCCTGAGAAAGCTCTGGATCTAAATCTCCCATCCTTTTGTTAACATGGGATTTAACTTCTTGAATCAGCTTTTTTCTAGAAAGAATCCATTCTTGCCTTAGCTGATCTTTTCTATCCATAAGCACCCCACCTATTAAGGGTATTTGTTTTTTCAAGAATTGCATAGAAAGATATTATAAAACAGGATCTATGTGCTTATCTTGCAAGCACAACGCCTTTATTGATTGTTGTGAATTAAATAACATCCCTATATCATATTTGTAATTAACAAGGATAAAATCATGCTCAATAAACTAAGAACCATCTTACTCTTAAATATAGTCAGTGTCGGCATTCATGCATATCTTGCCCTCAATCACTTTAAACTTAAATTTGCTGGAGGGTCTGAAGGCTCTGTATGCAATATAAACCAAAAATTTAACTGTGATGCAGTGGCTAGCTCAGCTTTTTCTGAGTTTTTAAATATACCATTATCTATTTGGGGACTAGGCACTCACCTTGTCTTAATTTTATTACTAATAGTTGTTGGTGCTGGGCTAAGCGTAAAAAAAGAAAGCCTTAATAAAAAAATAATATTTATACTTAGCTTAGGGATCGCATTAGCTTCAATTGTTATGGGATTTATTGCCTTTACACAGCTTTCTGTTTATTGCCTGTTTTGCTTTGCACTCTATGCGCTAAGCTTTATTAATCTTTTTGTAGTTTATAAGTGGACTGGCAACAGCATAAAAGACACAAGTATTGATACTCATTTTTTAAAAAACATTGCTGCCTGGGCTATCGCAATTCCTGTCCTTGCCTTTTTCACCAACCAATCTTTTGTGAACTCTTACGGAGGTAAAGATGTTGAGAAGATGGCCATCTCTTCTTTAATGGACTGGCAGGCAAATCCATCTAAAGCCATTTCAACAGCCCCTTCTATTGCTTACGGACCAGCACGTGCTGATGCCAAAATGACAATTACAGAATTCGCAGATTTCAGGTGCATACATTGCAAAAATGCAGCCCCAGTTTTGCATAACTTTGTAAAATCAAGAACCGACACTCGCCTTGAGTTTTATAGCTTTCCTCTAGACGGCAACTGCAACCCAGGCGAAGGAATGAGCAAGGGGCCAGGGTTTTCCTGCCTACTGGCTTACTCTAATTATTGTGCTGGTAAGCAAAGTAAAGGCTGGCCTATGAATGATTATATGTTTAAAAATATGACGAGCCTAGGTCAACTCTCTATTGAAGAGCTCAAAGATAACCTTGTGAGCTACTCAAAATCTTTATCTTTAGACAGCAATAGCTTTACTACTTGCCTAGATAATGAAGGCACAAAGTCTGCTATTATGTCTCAAGCCCAACAAGGTGTTGATATTGGCGTTCAAGGAACCCCTGCTATTTATATTAACAATAAGTATGTACCAGCAGGCCACAGTTTTAAAACATTAGAAAAAATTTGGAAGAGCTTAAGGTAAAATCCAAGCCTCATTATAAAGACATTAAAAAAGCCAGCTCTAATAAAGAAGCTGGCTTTTTTAATGTCTTAATACCTAGAAGTAATTAAAGCTGGCCTTCTATAGCCGCTGCAATCTTTTCCTTAGGTAGGTTACCTACTAATTGATCTACCTCTTTACCATTTTTAAATAAGATAAGAGTTGGTATTCCTCTTACTCCAAATTTAGCTGGAGATTCAGGATTTTGATCAATATTGACCTTTAAAATTTTAACTTTATCACCAGCTTCGCCAGCTATCTCTTCTAGCTTAGGTGCTAAAGCCCTACACGGCCCACACCACTCAGCCCAAAAATCAACAAGTACTAACTCGTCTGACTCAAGAACTTTAGATTGGAAATCGTTATCAGTAATATTTTCTATAGTGCCCATTCTTATACTCCTATTTTTTGTTCTTATTAAGGCTATCAGACTCTAAATACCTTTGCCAATAGTCTTAATAAAAAGAGCTCTAGCAAGCTCCTATAGCGTTCTAAATCTTACAGAGATGATTTCTGCTTAGATAGAAGGCTTAAAATTAGCTTGTGGCCACTTGAGATTTTTACGCCAGAGATTATGATTACATGTGTTTAAAAATTGGCGCATTCAATCTTATATATTTTCAGAAATGATACCTACATTTTTGATTGGACTCTTTTCTTTACTTATTATTATTTTACTTTTTCAGTCTTTTTCGATGGTTGAAATTCTGATTTCAAACGGTGCTAATGTTACTGATATTCTCAAAGTTTTTGCTTATATCTCTTTAAGCTATCTACCCATACTTACGCCTACAACATTATTTTTTTCAGTCCTTTTAACCTATAACAGGCTTAACTCTGAGTCTGAAATTACTGCTTTTAAATCCTTAGGACTTAGCTTTTTACAACTTTCTGCACCTGCATTACTTTTAGGGTTAGCTGTTTCACTCTTTTCTTTACAAACTTCTTTTTACTTAGCTCCTTGGGGGCATAAAAAATTAGAATCTATGCTTTTAGACTTTAAAGAAAAAGGGCCTACTGTTGCTCTCAAAGAAAAGGTTTTTATTGAAGGTTTTTTTGACCTTGTTATTTATGCTAACGAATCTAATAAAAAAACAAACAAGCTTAAAGAGATCTTTATTTATCAAGACACTGAAGGCCTCCCTCCTGCCACTATAGTTGCTAAAGAGGGAGAGATGATTACCAAGACGACAGCTTATGGCAAACAAGCATTGTTAAGGCTTAAAGAAGGCACAATACATAGACTTGAAAATAAAGCTCATACTAAAGCAAGCTTCAATACATTTGATGTCAGGCTGACTGATCCAGTTAAAAAACAGTCTTCTAAGAACAAAAGACATGTCATGAATCAAACTGAGCTTAAAAATTATATCGAAGCCAATAAAACAAAAGTAACACCAAAAAGGCTCACTAAGCTTCATAATGAATACAACAGAAGGTGGTCTTCAGCCTTAGCAGCACTACTTTTTGCCCTTATTGGGGTGGCTTTTGGCTTAGGCGCAAAACAAAGAAGCGGCAAAGGACAAGGTTTATTTGTCGGAGTGATTATTACACTCTCTTATTGGGTACTTTACGCTGGTCTGAGTAACCTTGCCTACAAAGGTCTTGATGTACTTTTTGTAGCATGGATACCTAATATTATTTTACTCATCATAGGCGCTTATTTTTTTCAAAAATCGATTAAAGTAAGCTGAATCCAGCTACTTGCAACTCACGACCAATACGTTTTTAAGTCATCAGCCGACCGCACCATTAGAGCACCATCATAAATAAGCTGTAAATTACCATCCATATTTTCACTCATCGGGAACCCCGGAAGCGCTAATACATCCTTACCCATTTCCATTGCATGTTTAGCCGTCATCATTGAGCCACTCCTAAGGGCTGCGCTCGCTACCAAAACAGATTTTGATAAACCAACAATCAACCGATTTCTTAAGTAAAAATGACTTTTATAAATTTCTTCAAATGGAGAAAATAAGCTCACTATACTGCTGTTTGTTCTTGCGTAAAACTTTTCAAGGCGATTAATTTCTGAAGGATAAGGGTTTTGTAATCCTGTTGGCAAAAAACACATGGTTTGGCGACCTGACCTTAAAGCAATGGCATGAGCTTTTTGATCTACACCCCTTGCACCCCCACTAACAATTACTAATTTGGGGTTGGCTTCGTAAAACTTTACAAACTCAGAATCGAGCCACTCGTAAACGGCTCCCATAGGCCTCCGGCTCCCCACTATAGCTAAGTTGTTTTCTGGCTTCTGCCAAAGACAAGGGCCCTTCCAAGTAATTAGCTTTGGACACCAATCATATGGCAATAATTGAGAAGGATAGTTTTTTAACCCTGGAGCAGCCCACTGAATATTATTTTTTTTAATATAAGCCCACTCAAGCTCAGCCATTTTCCACCAACTTTTTGGCCATGGCTTTATTTTTAATTTGCCTGATCTTTTACATTTATGAGTTATCGAAGACTCTTTCATTAGGCGCTCTGGGTCCTGTAAATCAACAAGCTTTTTTAATAAGTCGATGTAGCTCTGGTTACTCAAAGAGTAGTTACGCCAGTAAAGAGAGGCTATTAAAAATTGGAAGTAAGAAATATCTTCTGAATGTTTAAGTTGCATAAAGCTTATCTATGCAACTCAATTCACTCACCTAATAAACATAAGTTTATAAAGAAAGAACCCTCTTTATAAACCGGATTTAATTCTACTGAATCCCTATGTAGTCGCCTGTCGAAACACCATCTTTTGCGTCTAAAATAACAGCTGTAGCTACGTTAGCTTCTACATCAATAATCTTTACTTTTGCAGTGGGCGTATCAAAGCTTTTAAATTGAGCTAAATTTTTTGAATAGACTGGGTAAGTCTGATTAACTGAAAAACCATTATTTGCCCCACCACTAATAAAAACTACTGAGTTGAGACCATAGAGATGCCTTGATTTACTGTACTCAGCGCCTATAAGTCGACCTTTTGCAGTCCCAGTAAGACCAGAATCTTCTAAGCTGTACCTTGGAAATTCTTTTTTAACTACATAAGAGGACAGACTAATTGGTGAACTTGATTTTTCTACTATAGCTCTAAAGTACTCAAGCTTTGGGTCTATTTTTTTTGATTTTGGATAAACCTGTTTAACGACTTGTATCTGTCCAGAAGTTCTAAACTGATACGATTTTACCTTCAATGATTTTGGCATACTCAGTCGACCTCTGTTTTCAACAACAGTTAATCTATCATTCACAGAAACTGTCCCAGGCTTAACACCTATAAATAGATATTGAAACACTGACGCCATTTTAGCATCCTGTTCTATTTTAACAATGCGACCAATATCATTAGGAGAATCTTGGCTTATATAACTATGTAAATCAGACATAGCCCTCAAGCCTTTATTGTTAAATTTAATCGCCTTTCCTTTAAACGCTGTGAAATTAGATGACAATGAGCTTTCCCACTTAGGGAAACTGTCCGGTATAGTTGTTGGCTTAGCAAAAAGTGATCTTGATTTCTTTTTGCTATTAGTAATAATTTTATCAGAATTTACATTGCCAGCTGTAAACAATGGAACTCCATTAGAGTCGCCTAATATAAAATTAATATTTTGCCCAGGATAAATTAAATGCGGGTTACGAATATCAGAGTTTACTGACCAAATCTTTGTCCAAAAATGTGGGTCTCCAAAAAATGTGCTACTCAACTCCCAAAGCGTATCACCCCTTTGAACAACATAAGTTTCTTTCTCGCCTATCAACTGAGCCCATTGACCCGCATCTACTGGCACTAAGTTTTTATACCTTTTATGCAATCGCTGCTCGTAGGTATCATTAGGGTTATCATAGCTTCTATTGTTAGCTACAGGACTTGGTGAAGCTTCAAAAAAGCTATCATTTGCCCCTATATTTTGTGATGACCCTGCATTATTAAAAGAGTCACGAGGATTAGTAAGCGGCTCATCGTCAAACATATCTGATAAGCTAATATCCACCTCGTCATTACTTGCATTATAAGTTGAGTAATCATCAGCAATAGCTTCTGGCGTTTCTACAACTTCAACTGGAGACGGAATAACAACAACAGGAGCAACCACTGGCGCCTCAGCAACGGGAGGAACTACAGGAATTACAGGCTCTTCAGCCACTAGCTCCTCTTCTTCTGGCTCTTCAAATACTGGCTCTTCAAAT
>JALZUS010000046.1 GCA_023299885.1 Bdellovibrionales bacterium
ATTTCAGCGCTATGCTCTTTGTGCCCAGCCTCAATTTGTTCAGAGCTTATAGCGGCTAGCTTTTTTTCATAAGGGACTTTTTTGTCCATAAGCTCTTTAATTTTTTCTGTGATAGGTTCAACGGCTTTAACTTGTTCGACCTCGTCGGCAAGCTCTTCAACAATAAGGGCGGTCCTCCAGGCACAGTCCTTTTTAAGCCTTACAACATCACCATAAATATGGTCGCCCACATATAAAATTTGGTCGGGTGCTAAGTTAAGGCAATCAGTGAATTTGCTGGCGTTACCACCCTGATAAACACCTGGTGGCAGCTCGTTGCCCTCAACATTAGTAAGGCTTTTATGCTTTAAGTCTACTTTAAAAAACGAAAGGTTGTCGTAAAAGAACCTTGGTTTTTTTGAAGCTGTAATTGTGTATTCAAAAAGAGTTTCCCATGATTCGCCTTCAGGTAAAAATGGGTTCATGGTGTAGTCTAAAAGTTTTTGGCTGTAATCGTAATCTGAATTAGTAGCAATAAATAACTTTTTCCCATGTTGTTTAAACTTTAAAAGGTCTGCAACAAGCTCAGGCTCTTGAATGATATAGTCAGCTAAGTTAGCAACAACAACATCTTTGATGGAGCCATCTTGATGAGACAAGTCTAGGGCATCTAATATGTCAGCAGCAAGGTCGCCGTAATCAGGGATACTGGCGCAATCAGGGTCATTGTCTTTTAAATCTACAAGTTGTGAAAAAAGAGAGGCAAAAGAAATAGAAAAAGAAGTATCAATAGAGTCATACTCTTTGTCGCTTAAATCAATAAACTGCCCTTTGTAGATTTCTTTTTGTTTTTTGAAATCAATCACTTTGCCACCATGGCGGCTAAGGCGGATTTCGCCAAAGCGAGAAATTTTTAGTAGATTACCGCGAGCTTTATCAATAACTAGGCCGCGAATAGCTTTATCATAATCAAAACTTGTTTTTTCTTTGATGGCTTTTGGATATTTTTTTAAACGAATTAGTTTGTCTATGATTTGGTCGTAAGCTAAAGACTCAAATTTTTTGGTGTTATAGCGAACGAGTGTGTGATCCATATCAAATCCGACATGGGTGATTCGTTTCATATTTAATGTTCTGTTAACAAAAACTTTACTCATTTAAGAATTCTTTCTAGTTGTAGCCTGTAATTATGACTGGGTAGGTAGGCTTTGTTCATTCCAGAGGATCATACCTCCAAAAAGGTTGTATGTATTTTCAAAGCCGCATTCTTTAGCCCAAGAGCTTGCTTTGGCAGAGCGAATACCGCTTCTGCAAATTAAAATAACAGGCTTAGATTTATCAAGTTGTGGTGAGTTTTCACAAAATGCAGCTAATGGTATTAGCTGCGCGCCTTCTATGTGACCAAGGGGGCCTGTGTACTCATCAGGCTCTCTTACGTCGATAAGTTGAAAGCTAGAAAGGCTATTTTTGATTTCTTCAGGGTGTACATCTTTAATGCTTGGCATTTGTGGGTTTTCTGTGAAATTTAGCGTCATATTTTACTCCGATAAAAATTTATATCTCTAAATTAAAACTATTGGGTTTAGAGCTGTTTTTGGCTGTGAAACTATTGGCCAAACTCCCTTAAGCCCATTATAAAGATATATTAATAATGAGAAAGTAGGAAGAGCTATGACAACTACAGACAATCATAATGATAACCAACAAAATAACGGTATTTCTGCCGACTTCAACCCAATTGGCCTAGATGGCATGGAATTTATTGAGTACGCAAGCCCTGTCCCAGGAATGATGGAAAGTATTTTTGATAAACTAGGCTTTGTGAAAGTGGGTACTCACAGAACTAAAAAAGTAACTTTGTATCGCCAAAATGGTATTAACTACATCCTAAATCAAGAAGCAGATAGTTTTGCTGAAGAGTTTAAAGGCCAGCATGGGCCTTCTATTTGTGCGACAGGCTTTAGAGTTAAAGATGCAAAAAAAGCTTTAGAAGAAGCTGTTAAAAGAGGAGCTAGAAAATATGAAGGCGAAGGGCATACTTTCCCAGCTATTTATGGCATTGGTGATTCTTTAATTTATTTTATAGATAATTATCATAATGAAGATATCTATGACCCAGATTTTGAATTTGTTGCCGACAAAAGGCAAAAAGGCTTTGGTTTATTATCTACAGATCATATGACAAACAATGTTCCTGTGGGAACTATGCAAAAATGGTGTGACTTTTATAAAGAAATTTTTAATTTCCAAGAAGTTCGTTACTTTGATATTCAAGGTAAAGAGACGGGCTTAATTTCAAAAGTTATGAAGTCGCCTTGTCAGAAAATTGTTATTCCAATTAATGAGCCTAAGGATGATAAATCTCAAATCCAAGAATATATCGATGAATATAAAGGTTCTGGTATTCAGCATGTAGCTTTATTAACAACAAATATTATTGGTGCTGTAGAGTTTTTAAGAGAAAAAGGCGTTGAATTTTTAGACGTACCTGACACTTATTACGAGACAGTAAAAACAAGACTCCCAATGATCACTGAAGAGATCGATGACTTAAAGCGTTTGAAAATTTTAGTAGATGGCGACGAAGAAGGTTACCTGCTTCAGATATTTACTAAAAACATGATTGGGCCAATTTTCTACGAAATTATTCAACGCAAAGGTCATGATGGTTTTGGTGAAGGTAATTTTCAGGCTTTATTTGATGCCATTGAAGAAGACCAAAGACGCAGAGGCGTGCTCCAGTAATGTCACACTATTCGCAGGGGAAGCCCACAAAGCAGGCCCACAAAGGGATACCAGAGGGTCAGTTTGAAGAAGAGCAGGGTCATCTAGGTTTTTTTGGTCCGGTGTCTCACCTTATACGCAAAAACCCAAGTACACGCTGGACAGCTATTGAGGGTGACCTTAAGCCTCATATGTATGACCTTGTTAAAGAAGTCGAAAGCAATAAACTTGACGGTTCCAATGAAGAACTAAAGAGAGTTCTTTATAATAATTGTTTAAGTATTTACTGGAGGCATTTAAAGCCAAGTTCACAAGAGAAGGCTCTTGTAGAGAAAAACGCAGACGGTGACTTTATTTATTTTTGTCATAAAGGCGAAGGGCAAATTTTTACAGAGTACGGGTTGCTAAGCTATAAGCCGGGCTCTTATATAATTATACCAAAAGCTTTGGCGTATAGTTTTGTACCGACAAAGCTATCCAGTTTTTTTGTTATAGAAAATAAGACATCTCACTTTCGCGAGCCGGATAGAGGGATGCTTGGTCGTAATGCCATTTATGATTCTGAAGCTATCCAAAGGCCAGACCTAGAGGCTCTTAATAAAATATTAAAAAATGAAAAATGCTTCACTGAAATTAAAATTAAACATACAGACTCGTGGACAAAGTTTAAATTAGACTCAACTTTATTTGATGTTGTGGGATGGAAGGGTGATTTGTATCCTTTCGTTTTACATGTTGATGATTTAATGCCAGTTATGAGTCATAGGTCTCATTTACCTCCAAGCGCCCACTCTACTTTTGTGGCTAAAGACTTTGTTATTTGCACGTTTTTACCAAGGCCGCTTGAAGAAGACAGTGATGCTTTAAGAGTTCCTTTTTATCATCAGAATATAGATTATGATGAAGTCCTTTTTTATCATGATGGTGATTTCTTTAGTCGCGATAATTTACATTCGGGTATGATGAGTTTTCATCCGGCTGGTTTCCCGCACGGGCCTCATCCTAAGGCTTTAAAGTCTATAAAAGAAAAGACTCACACCAATGAATATGCTGTGATGGTCGACTCAAGGTGGCCGTTAAAAGTAGATAAGTCTATGAGTGACATAGAGGTTAAAGATTACTGGAAAAGCTGGATGTAGGCTGATTCTTGAAATTCTTAAAGTATTTAAATTTAAAAAAACCAATTAAAGGGCAGGTGCTTGCGCCAGAGGAGGCCATGAAGCTTGCTGTATCGCAAGCTTTAAAGGGTGTTGGCAGTGCTCAGCCCAATCCTTATGTGGGTTGCGTAGTTACAGATAGTCAGCATAGTTTTTTGTCTTGTGGTTATCACCAAGTTTATGGTGAGGCTCATGCTGAAGTGAATGCCTTAAAGGGTTTAAGTGATAAAGACCTTGAGGGGGCGCATGTTTATGTAACCCTAGAGCCTTGTGCGCACCAGGGTAAGACCCCATCCTGTGCAAAGCTACTAGCCACTAAGCCAATAGCCTCAGTTATTTATGGCCTTAAAGATCCGTTTAAAAAAGTAAATGGTAAGGGTGTGAGTCTTTTAAATGAAGCTGGCATCAAAACAGGCCTTTTAAAAGTAACAGAAGCTTTGTGCCAATCTGTTGTAGAAAATTTTATATATAATCAAAAAAACAAACTTCCTTTTGTTGCTATTAAGATGGCGACAAGCCTTGATGGGAAAATGTGTCTTAATAATGGTGATAGCCGTTGGATTACCAATAAAAAATCAAGGGCTTTAGCTCACTGGTTTAGAGCTTATTATGATGCTACCGCTATTGGCGTAGGCACTCTACTTGCTGACGACCCAAGGCTTAATATTAGGTTGAAGACACTAGGGTCTATAAATAATAAAATTATTATTTTCGATGAGGCGGGTGATGGAGCAGGAGTTTTAAAAAGCTCTAAGCTTTTAGAATGCCATAGTCTTAAAAATATATATGTGGTGACCTCTTTTGATAATCAATCAAAATATGACTCTATGCCGGGACTTCATATCATAGGTGTTAATGGGCTTGTTAGCGATGGGTCTTTAGACTTATCAGATGCTTTAGTTCAGCTATATGATTCTGGAGTTAGCTCTATTATGGTTGAGGGCGGGCCAGGCCTTATTAGTAGTTTTATATCCCAAAAATCAGTTCAAAGATCTTTACAGTTTATGGCCCCAAAGATATTAGGCTCTGGAAAGAGCTATGGAGATGGCTTTATGGCGATGAATATGTCTGAAACTATCCACTTAAAAGAGACAAATATTTATAATTTAAATAGTGATTTATTGGTTTCATCTCTTTTTAGTTAATACTGTCTAACTTTTGAGTCGAGTTTGTAGCTAGAGTGTTACGGCCGAAATGGCTAAGTGTTATTTTTTTGTAAACCCTTTTTACAGGACCATGGTGAGTTTTAAAAAATATGTAAAACTTTTTTTGTTTTTTTACATGTAGTCTCAAATTGAAATAGAGAGGCCTATAAAATAATAATAATTATTAAGTCTGTCCTACCAACTACTAAAGTCCGTAGATATAAGTCCCGATTATTAATGTAAGCGAGGGCAAATAAAATGAAAAACTTAGTAATTATTTTAGCAGGATTAATGTTGGTAGCTTGTGGTCAATCACAAGAGGCTAGTTTTTCACTTGGCTCTACAGAAGAAAAGCTTTCGCAGTCATTCGAAATTATAACAGAGTCACAAAAAGTAGATGTGTTGTGGGTCATTGATAACTCTGGTTCGATGAAATCTTCTCAAGAAGCTTTAGCGGCTAACTTTGAAAGTTTCTCTAATAAGTTTGTTGATAAAGATTATGATTTTCAAATGGCCATCACAACAACAGATGCATACAAGGCCTCAGGGTTTAGTGGAGCTAACTCTAGATTTGTTGGCGGCATCATGGATAAAAACACAGTAAACTTTGTAGAAAAGTTTACTGACAATGTTCAGGTGGGTACTAATGGTAGTGCTGATGAGCGTGGGCAGCAAAGTGTAGAGGCTGCTTTAGAGAATGGACTTAACTCAGGGCTAGTAAGAGATGGCGCGCGTTTAGCTGTTATATTTGTAAGCGATGAAGATGATACGTCATCAGAAAATAATGATTATTATTTTGACTACTTAAAAGAAAAAACAAATTCTACAGACGACAAACTTAACTTTTCTGTGTCTACAATTTCAGTTACTGACCAGGCTTGTAAGCTAAAGCTAGGTAGTTCTACTTCTGTACATAAAATTGGTAAAAGGTATAATGATTTAGCTTTAGCTTCTAATGGCACGGTAACAAGCCTGTGTGATGACTTCTCAGACTCTTTAAGTGAAATTTCAGATAAAATCACAAGAAGTGTTATTACAAAAATTAGTAACATAAGCCTTAACAAGACACCAATAAGAGAAACTCTTAAGGTATTTATAAACAATACTGAAATGCCAGAATCTGTAGATGGGTCTGAAGGTTGGATTTATGATGCTAAAAGTAATCAAATTACTTTTACTGAAGGGTCTGTTCCGGAAGCTGATGCTCAGTTTAGAGTGGCCTACACTCCTAACGGATTATAAAGTTTCTTTTAAGGTTGCGAGTTCGCGGCCTTTTTGAATACAAGTTTTTACGTCAGGGTCTGTGGTTTCATTATTGATAAGATTTAAATTTTGATGAATGTCTTCAGAATGAAACTTAAGCTGCTTACTCATTTCAAAAAGCTCTATATTGGCAAGCCATTGATGAGGATGGTTTTTTAAAACCTCTTTTTCTAACTCTTTAAAGGCCTCAATGCTTTTATTCTCAGATGTTCTAAAAGATCTAATTTCTTTATAGATATTATCAAGGCTAGAATCTATTTCGGCCCCGCTAGATACTGTTAGCTTAACAAAATCTTCTTCTGTTTCTCCAAAGCTTGATTTATCAGCTGGCCCACCAAATACACTTTGGATGTCGCTGCAGATGGCTAAATCAAAAGTGCCCCATGAAGGGTCAAAGTAAATTCTATCGTCTTTTTTAACAGAGCAGTTTTCAAAACTCATTATTAGCGGGCGTTGGTTGTCGTCTAAAATAAAATTTGTAAGTAGACCGGTTAATACAATGCCAGACTCATAATTTAATGTAATCACTTCATCTTTTTTAAGCCCTAGTTGGCTAGCCCACTTGTCTATAGTGACTGTTGAGGGTTTATTGCCTAAACCTTTTATTGCCCCCATAGGAGTGCTGTAGCCCTGTTGATGGTACTCTTTGTTGTGGCCTTCAAGTTGTTTGTAGTTAAGGGAAATTTGTGTCGGCCCAGAAAGCTTAACAAGGGTTAGTTGGTCGTTATTGGTTTCGAAAGAATCAATCACTCCTGATACTTGGAGCCCGTTCTCAAACTCTACACTGTTAACAGTATTAGCTTCGATAGCTTTTTTAAGTCCAAACTCGCCACCACGTTTATAGGCAAGATGTTCTGAAAGCTCATTAAGGACATCGGACATATGCTGAAAGTCTCTGGCCACAAAAAGCTGTGGTTGATGATTAGTGATATCATAAGTGTAGTTAATGCAATCCACACTGAGTGGAAGCTTTTTAATTTCTTTTGTATAAACTCTTTTAGACTCACCCAGAGATGATAAAAGCCCTGCGCCAATAATTTTTGGCTCTGCGGGGTTTCCTATAAGGCCATATTCAGAAGTCCACCAGTTCATGCGGCCTAAGAAAACAGCCTCTGATGTTTTCATTTGCGCTGATAGTGTTGCTAGCTGTATTTCTAATTTTTCTATTTTTGAATTATGTGCATTAATGGCTTCGCTGTCTTTAGCTTCTTTAAGGTCACTAATTTTTCTAATAAGTTGATACTGCTCTAAGTCCTCAGAGCTAATAATGGCCTTATTGGCTACTTCAGAATAATCGCGAAGATAGGCCGCGTACTCTTTGTCGATAAGTATCGGAGCGTGCCCAGCAGTTTCATGAACAATATCCGGTGCCGGTGTGTATAAAATATTTTCTATGCGTCTCATAGCTGTAGCTACTGGTAAATAACCTAATGATTGAAATTCCATAAAAGCGGCTGGAGGTATAAAGCCGCTAACAGGGACAACACTCCATCCAAATTCTCTTATATTTTTATCAAGATTACTAATAAGTGGGATTTCATCAACAGGGATGCCAGACCCTTTAAGCCCATCAGCATAGCAGTGATAGGCTGTGTTTTTTAAGTAGTGGCTTAGCTGGCGCAGTAAAAATCTCCATACAGCTTGGTCTTCAAAAGTATAGTGAACTTCCTCTTGGGGGTAGACATATTTTTTTAAATGCTGTGGAAGTTCTTTGATGGCGCGCATGGGTAGTTACCCTTTTACTTTTTCGGCTTGTGGCTTTTCGTGGACTAGATAGTTTTCAATATAGTCTTTAATGCCTTTTTCAAGAGGCCACTGTGAAGCGCTTAATCCTGCTCCAAAAAGCTTTGTCATGTCGGCTTCCGTAAAATACTGATACTGATTGCGAATATTTTCTGGGATATCTATCCAATCAATTTGTAAAGGTAGGTCCAAGCTATCAAAAATACTTTTTGCAAGATCTAGCCATGTGCGGGCTGTGCCGGCGCCCATATTATAAACGCCAGAAGGTGTATCTTTATAGTTAGCTCCCATTTCAGCAAGCCACCTTGTAATGTCTTTTACATAAACAAAGTCACGCTTTTGACAGCCGTCTTCGTAGTCGTCCCTGTGAGAGCGGAAAAGTTTTAATTTTTTAGTTTCTTGAATTTGATAAAAAGCTTTATGTATTAAGCTTCTCATGTGGTCTTTATGTGATTCATCGTGGCCATAAACATTAAAAAATCTTAATCCATACCAGGCTGGTGGCGTATGAGATTGTTTTGAAGAAAAAATATCAGATTTTTGTTTTGAAAGCCCATAAAGATTTAAGGGTGTGTATGTATCGTGATCGGCTTTATCAGAAAACCCCTTGTTGCCGTCACCGTAAACTGCAGCACTGCTCGCGTATAAAAATGGAATTGAGTTTTTAGCGCAATAGCCAAAAAGTTTATTAGTGTAGTCAGTGTTATTGCTTTCTAAAAAATCAGCATCAGTTTCTGTTGTGTCAGAGCAAGCACCTAAGTGATAAATAAGTGTTAAGTCTTTTGCCTCATCAGTTTCCAGCCAACTCCATAAGTCTTTAGCTAACATAAACTTTTGGTATTTTGTGTTGCTTAGAGGCTTGGAGCGCTCTTCTAGTGAAATAAGGTCGGTACAGATAATGTCTGTACGTCCACGTGAATTAAACTCTTTAACTAAAGAGCTGCCAATAAAACCATTTGCGCCTGTTATAAGTATCATTAAATGGTTTTTACCACTAATGGGGCAAAGCCGCCACCTTTTGTATTAAAATTTGTAACCTGCCCACGGTATAATCGGGCGCATAAAAGCTGCATTTCATCCTTAAAGGCATAAGCACGTATATCGTACTTCCAGCTGAGCTCCTCATTGCCAGTAGTAAGCATTACAGTAGGTGCTGGGCAAAGCTCTTGCGCAAGGCCGCCATCATTCCAAAAGCGTTCTATAATTTTTTTAGAAGCACTTTTGCCACTGTAAGTCGATTTACCGCCATGAGAATTTTTGGGCTTAAAAAATAGCTTTTTTCTTTGAGATAGAAGTTGTTCTAAGCTTTCAAAATTTTTGATGTCATAGCTTTTTAAGAAGCCTTGCCTTAGGCTAAGAGAGTCATTGTCTTTAAGAAAATCAGTTTGCGTGAGTTCAACCATGCGCTCTTTATCAGCGAGTAAGTAATACTCCCAAGGGTTAGGCGAAAATAATGTGCTTTGCTCTGTATAGGCTTTTAATAAATGATGAGAGCGTTCTTCATCTAAAAAGAAATCACAATAACGATTGTAAATAAAATCGATAGCTTTGCCATTAGGGTCGCGCAGTCGCCCATCAGAGTATTGCAAGTCTGTAAAATCAAAAACTTCAACAACAAAGCCGTAGCTACGTATAAGGTTTTGGTAAATATAGAACTCAGAGTTCATTTTTTGATTTTCTAAATCTTCATCAGTAATTACAATATAGGGCTTTTCAGATTTACTATGAGAAATATCGCTTAAAAAACTTTTTTTAAGCGAGGCTAATGCTTCTTCATAATTTTTTAACCCTTGCTGCTTGTAAAGCTGACATACAAAAGGAAAGCCAGAGGCATTGGTATTCACTTCAATTAGTTTTGGGGTGCCAGCTTCGTTAATATGAAAATCATAAGCCATTAAGACGGCATTATTTTTTGAAGCCTTTGGCTTTTTATCTTTAGAAATAAAATTTTGATAGCTATCTGTTCGTGATAAATGAAAAAAATCGTGGATAAAGCTCTGTATAAAGTGGATTTGATGCTTTTCAATTTCTACCTGGTGTGGCGAAAATAAATGCTCTATGCTTTCTTGGGTTGGCAATTGCGCGTCAGGGTAGTCTTCTTTGAGGCCAGCGATAAGATTTTTATGAAACATGCCTACAAGTTACCAGAAATAAGATTTCCATGATAGGTTGTCGACATGAAAATTATATCTTGGAATGTTAATGGAATTAGGGCCTGTGCTAATAAGGGGCTATTTGAGTTTATTAAAGAGCAAAATGCAGATGTAACATGTTTGCAAGAGACAAAAGCTCATCCAGGGCAGCTTGATTTAAGCTTTACCTCTGAAAATGCATTTAAAAATTATTGGTCGACTTCAGCTAAAAAAAAGGGCTATTCGGGTACAGTTAATTACTGTAAGCCGGGGAGTGAGCCCATTAGTGTTGAGCATGGGATCGGCATTAGGCAGTACGACTTAGAGGGTCGCTTTGTTGTGGCTGATCACGGGGATTTTTTGCTTTATAATGTTTACTTCCCTAATGGATCTGCCAGCGATGATAGACATTTTTTTAAACAAGATTTTTTAAGAGATTTCACATTCCACCTCAAAAATAAAATTAAAGAGGGCCGTGAAATTATTGTAGTGGGTGACTATAACGTGGCCTATATGGAGCAAGATGTTTATGACCCTAAGCGATTGTCAAAGGTGAGTGGTTTCTTGCCAGAAGAGCGTGAGTGGTTTCAAAGTTTTTTTGATATTGGTTTTGTAGATATTTGTAGGCAATTTTACCCAGAAGATAGTGGCCTTTTCACATGGTGGTCTTATCGCGAAGGGGCTCGTCAAAAAAACAATGGCTGGCGTATTGATTTTATTTGCGCAACAAAAAAGCTTGCCAAAAAAATGACAAGCTTTGAAATTTTAAAAGATCAGCATGGGTCGGATCATTGCCCCGTTGTTGCTGAATTTTA
>JALZUS010000047.1 GCA_023299885.1 Bdellovibrionales bacterium
GGCTCTAGCTCAAGACGAGCTACCTGTAAAGATTCAGGCAATGTCGACCAATGCCTGAGGTCCGCCCAATCAGAGCTATGTAAAAGTACTCTAAGAATTTGCCCCAAAGCCTTATCTTCTTTAGATACTGTATGCGCAGCCCCCTCTTTAACCACATAGCTAAAGGTTCTTTTAGCTGCAGCCCCTGCGAGTTCTTTTTTAAAATTCTCTGCAAAAGATTTTGTCACCGAGTAAAATCTTTTTGTTCTTTTAAAAACACTACCAGAACTAATAGAAGCACTCTTTGCTTTAGAAAAAACACCCACCATCCTAGGCAAGCTTCTAAACTGTAAGTCGTATCGTAATCGCGGCACCCACCCCTGAGCATAAATAAATATCACCTCAGAAGGCTTACTTTTATCAGTTTTGCGTACTGATAAGCCCATAGTACTTAAGTTAGCGCCTGTTATCGCTGCTACTCGCTTCATTGAGCCAACTAGGTCTTGAAACCTATAGCCCGACTCATAAGCCTCCTTATAAGAAATTAGTGCACTATCATACTCTCCTAGAGTTTCCCAAACTAAACCCGCTAAAAAACCTAACGCTGAATTTTTACTTCCAGTTATATTTACACGATCATAAGCTCTTTTAATTTCTACCCTAGCTTTATCTGGCCTGTTCATAGACAAATAATTAATAGCTGACATAATTGTTATTAAGTCCTTCTCAAAAGGTTTACCACTGTATTGAACTAAACCTTGGGTAACTAAAACAGAGCCTATCTGCTTTGAAACACTAATATAATCTTTTTGATCACTTAAATAAAAAGCTTTATCAAAAGCATTAGAACTTTTTTCGAAATCTCCAGCGGCCTGTAAAGCTGTTGCATAGTCCAATAAATAGACAAGCTGATCTGGACTTTTTTTATTGGCTTTTTCTTTTAATTGAGACGCAGCTACAGATGGGCTTGCTGGCAACAGGCTGCGCGCTTTATGAACTTTACTTTGATAGCTAGCACATCCAGTAAAAATAAATGCGCCTAAAAAAAGAACTAATAGTTTTTTCATAATTGATGAGCTGAACAAACAGCCCTATACAATTTAACGACCTAAGCGGTTTCTTTCATAAATTTTTCTGAACTGTTTATGATCAGTCCATTCAATAATTCCAGTGCTTAAGTTAGTCATATTTAAGGTTAACTTATAATAAACTGTTTTCTTAGATCCCACCTGCTGGACAATAGAGTCCATGCGACCATTTAAAATAAGGTCGGCGCCAATTTGCTGGCCTCTTGATTTTAAAGTGCTTTGGCTCACAGTTCCTGATGCATGGTAATCATACTCATCTAAAATATCTTGTCGTGCTGCTTTATCAATAAACTGAACTCTTCCAGACTGAGAAAGCTCTACTCTTAACATATCCATAATGCTTTGAGTGTCTATATGCTCACTTGTTTTATTTTGAAGGCTGGTTATCACAATTGTTGGTCGCCTCTTAGCATAAGCAACAGCTGAACTTTTATTAATCCCAGAAACCATTGTTTTTACAGCTTGCTGCATATCTGTCTCTGACCAGCGGTCATTAAGAAGATTTTCTCTAGTAACATCACTGTCATAGCTACCATTTTTAAAAGTTTTATTGGCACATGAAGCCACAAAAATTGTCATTACGATTATTATAAAATTTTTCATAAGCACCTCTTCAATTAGTTGTGCTTTATATTATTCGTCTATTTTTTGTATATCAATGATTTGATTGTTTTTATCTAGCTTTATTCTCAAGCCGTCTTTACGTGCGTTTTCAATAAATTGCTGCACATAGGCATCATCGAGCTCGCCTGTCTCTTCTATTTGAGACTGTAAGCGTATCTTTTCAGCCTCTACCTCATCTTGGAAACTTGGGGCAGAAGCCTCTCTACTTAAACCACTCCCCGTATCTAAATCTTTACTTAAAACGTCTCCATAATTATCTGGAGTCACCTCTACACTTACAGGATCAATATCAGCACCCGACTTAATTGCGTTAGCTTTCTTATTAAATTCCATCTCCTGGAGATACTTATTGATTTTTTCTGACTCTCCAAGAGGAGCTTTTAAAGTATTACTTGCTTTTGGCAAGGCTTTACTCTGTTTTACTTTGTCTTGAGTTAAAAAAATAAATACTATAGATAAAACTATAGTGATAAGGCTAATAACTTTAATCATGCAATTATTATACGCCACAAATGGGAGAATTTAATATGTACCAACAACCAGCTCTTTATAAATCTAATGATGGAATTTTTTGTGGTGTAGCCAAAGGGCTTGCCGAAATTACTGAAATTGATGCTGTATGGATACGCCTAGCATGGATCTTATCAATGCTTTTTCTAGGCTTTGGCTTTGTATTTTATATTGTGGTCGCCATATGCTTACCCTACAAAGATGATCTTAAAAAAAATCACACACCGATGGTTGTTGGATCATGCATGAGATTTGCCAACAAACTCAATTGGGATACTGGATTAGTAAGAATTGTTTTCTGCATGCTTACGATAAGTTCTTTAGGCATTATGCTCATTATTTACTTCTTGTTACGACTCATTCTTCCAAAAAATAATGAAATTGGAACTATAGACGTTTAAGCTACAGCTACTTGCCTGCCTTACGATAAAGCCTCTGGGCCATCAATAGGCAAATGAATAACAAACTCAGTGCCTAAACCAGGCTCTGATTTCACATAAATATCACCTTTATGTTTTTGGACAATTCCATAAGAAAGACTAAGTCCTAAACCGGTGCCTTTGCCCACATCTTTTGTAGTATAAAAAGGTTCAAAAATTCTTTGGACAACTTCCTCTGTCATTCCTGACCCGCTATCTTTTATTTTTATTTCTATAACTTCATTTGTTTTTAACGTTTTAACAACAATTTCGCCTGTACCATCTATGGCCTGTATGGCATTAGAAAGTAAATTCATAAAGACTTGGTTCAATTGGCTCGGATAGCACAAAATAAACCCTACCGGCTGGTACGATTTAATGATTTTTATTTTATTTTTAGTCTGGCTTTCTAAAAGCTTGATTGTGCTATCAATGCCATCTTCAAGCTTAACTTCTTTTAACTTAGCTTCTTCTAGCCTAGAAAAATTTCTTAAACCCAATACTATATCTTTAGTTCTTTGAGAGCCTTCTTTAAAAGACTCAACAATACGCCCTATATCTTTTTTAATGTATTCATAGTCCGCTTCTTCTTTTAGTTGCTCTATAATTTTTGGATCAGCAGACGACTGGTCAATAATAGTTACTAACTGGTTTACATACTTTGATAGAAAAGATGTGTTGCTATACATAAAGCCAATTGGATTATTCAACTCATGAGCAACACCTGCTACTAATTGACCAAGACTCGCCATTTTTGCCGAATGAACAAGCTGAGACTGAGTCTCTTTTACTTTACTCTGCGCCTCTTCTAGGTCCGTCACTTTTCCCCTTAATTGAGATTGTGCTCCATAAACCTTTTTAGACATTTCGTTAAAGCTTTCAGTAAGGACTCTAAATTCTGTTGCCGAGTCTGAGCTCACTTGTATTTCTTCTTCGCCTAAAGTTTTATTTTTTAAAACATCTACCAAAACAGATACCGGTCTAATTACTTTGTCTGTAATTAATAAACTTAAAATAAATAATAAAGCTGAAAGACAAGCCGCATAAACCATAAAGGTCCTCTTGGCATTAGATATCATTTTTTTAAAAATCTTTTTTGAAACCCCTAAGTAAACATCAAACTGAGACTCTCCCCAACCCATAGAGTAGCTCTTAAAAATATAAGGCTCATTAGCCACCTCAAGAGAAAAGGCTTTTTTCTTATCAAGCTTGCTGACAAAAGTTTTTTTATCTTTTTCAGACATTTCTCCAAAACTTGAAAGTAAAATTTTGCCATCTTGTGCATTTATAATTTTTGCTTCTACTCGACTGCCAATACCCTTAATCGTTTCATTATTAGCATTGCTGCTTTCTTGGATATAGCCCACAAAACGACCATTAGGAGCAAATACTTTACTAGTAATATAAAAAGAACTCTCTTGAGGCTTTCTTTCGTAGCTATGAAAATAAGTCTTATCTTCTAAGCTTTTTTTATAGGCCTCATTAAGGTTATAAATATTTTTTTGTTTTGCAGATATGTCTATGACTTTATTTTTTTTGTTTCTAACTAAACTTACGACAAGATAACCATTACGGTTATAAAGCTTCATTGAAGAGCTTTTACCGGCTGACATCCACGAAATCATAATTTTTTTAGCAACATCAAACTCTGAAAGTGAAATATAGTAAGCAAAGGCAGAATTTTTTTTATATTTATTTATATTTGTTCTTACATCTTTTTCTATACCATTAATTGCGCTTTGTATTTCGCGCTTATTAGCAGCCAATCGAGCCAACTGCTCTTGCTCTGCCATTTGATTGTAAGAATAAAGTGCATAGAACGAAACTATGCCCATAGGAATAATAGCAAAAGCTAAAAAAAGTGAAATCAGTATAGTCTTTAAAGAGTATGATTTCCCAATCATATCTTTAATCTACTGTAAGCTGCTTTAATAGGTCTAACTGATCTAAGACTTTACCTGAACCCAATACAACACATGATAATGGATCTTCAGCAATTGAAACCGGCAAGCCTGTACGCTCTCTAAGTAATACGTCTAAATTAGAAAGCAAAGCTCCGCCACCTGTTAAAACAATACCATTATCAACAATATCTGAAGCTAACTCTGGTGGTGTTTTTTCTAAAGCGGTTCTTACAGCATCAACAACCTCACTGAGTGGATCGGACAAAGCATCGTTAATTTGTGAGCTTGTAATTTCAACTGTTTTAGGAGCACCAGCAACAAGGTCACGACCCTTTACTTCCATTACTTTTTCTTCATCAAACGGGTATGCACTGCCTATTTCTAATTTAATATTTTCAGCGGTTCTTTCACCAATCAGTAAATTAAACTGCCTTCTTACATAGTTAACGATAGCTTCGTCAAATTTATCTCCAGCTACCTTAATTGATTTACAATAAACAATTCCACCTAAAGAAATAACAGCAACACCAGTAGTTCCACCACCCATATCCACTACCATATTTCCTGTTGGCTCAGTAATAGGAAGGCCAGCACCAATAGCTGCTGCCATAGGCTCTTCAATTAAATAAACGTCACGAGCTCCAGCTGATTGAGCTGATTCTTTTACAGCTTTTTTCTCCACCTGAGTAATTCCAAAAGGAACACAAATAATAATTCTTGGGCGAACCAGGCTACGCCTTCTACCCGCTGACTTAGAAATAAAATATTTAAGCATAGATCCGGTTACTTCAAAATCTGCAATAACACCGTCTTTAATTGGGCGAATAGCTACAATACTGCCAGGCGTCCTACCAAGCATTTCTTTAGCCTCTTTACCCACAGCCAATACTCTGTTGGATCCATTATAATTTTTTTGAACAGCCACCACTGATGGCTCATCGAGGATAATACCTTCACCCTTTGCATACACTAAAGTGTTTGCTGTGCCTAAATCAATAGCAATGTCGTTGGAAAAATATTCTCGAAGCTTATCTAACATTTTATATCCTTGTTTGTAGAAATAATTCTACATGAAAAATTAGATAAAAACTTAATGATATTAGCCATTAACGATATGCGTTGTTTAAGACTTCCAACCCAGCTCAGCATCTCTGTGTTTTTTAAAACTAGCCACTTCAGCTTGCTGCTGCCCCGGGGTCCAACCTAATGCAGCCGAAAACTCCTCAACTATAGCCTCTAAAAACCTTAAGCCATGATCAGTTTCTGATAAAAAAAGCGGTGTTCTTCTTAAGTAAAAGTCTCTTACCGAAAAACACATGGTCGTTTTTTGGGCCCAACGGGCTTCAAGCCTCCACAATAAACCCTCACCCACTTTATCATTACTGTTTTCTAGCTTTATAATTTCAACAGCTTCTCTTCCATGCCTTTCAATTAAAAACTGAACTTGGTTTTGGCTTAATAATGTTTTTGGCAAAAGCTCTGCTATAAGTTGCTCTTGCTCTTTAAAGACTCTATCCGTTGCATTAGGATTGAGCGGCTCTTCTGTATTAGGGCTTGAAAGCTCTAGCCTTTTTTCAATGGGCCAAGTCTCCAGCATATGATCGACAGCCTCTTCGGCCATATTTCTGTAGGTTGTATATTTACCTCCAGCCACAAAAGTTAAATTTTTAAGCTCAGACCAAATAACATGGTCCCTGCTTGTAGAACTTTCTGAAGCCGCGCCATCTTTTACCAAAGGCCTGACTCCGGCATAGCTAGCAACAATGTCTTCTTTTTTAATTTCAACAGTTGGAAAATAATCAGAAATTATATTTAAGACATACTGAACATCTTCTTCAAGTGAGGTCACCTCTGACAAATCACCTTGGTAATCTGTATCGGTTGTGCCAACAATCACCATTTCATGTCTCGGTATGGCAAAGATAATTCGCTTGTCATTATCTGCAGGCATAACAACAGCTTTTTTGAGAGGAAATCTTTCTTTCTTAAAAGTTAAGTGTATCCCTTTAGATGGACGCATTCGGCTCTTCCAAGAGTTCACAACTTCTGAACCCAATTCATCAGTCCAAGGGCCCACACAACTAACAAAGCTATTGGCCTCTACAAAGAACTCTTCATTAGAAACTAAGTCTTTACATTTAACCGATTTAATTTTTCCACAATCATGATAAGTGGCACCAATGGCTTTAATATAAGAAGCGCTAGCGGCTCCGCTTTCATTAGCTGACCTTAAGGTTTCATGCACTAAGCGATCGTCATCCATGTAAGCATCTGAGTACTCATAAGCCCCAGCTAAGCCGTTAGCTTTTAAACTTTTAACAGCTTCTATTGCACTTTTAGAGCTATGTCTTTTATGCATCTCTGGAGTGTCAAATAGAGAAAGAATGTCATAAAGCCACATCCCTAATCCCATTTTAAACATACCTACACGCTGCCCCCTATAAAGAGGAAGTAAAAATCTTAATGGGTGCACTAGATGAGGAGCCATTTTAAAAAGCTTTGCACGCTCTGATAAAGCTTCAAAAACTAATCCAAATTCTAAATTTTCTAAATACCTAAGCCCACCATGCACTAGCTTGCTCGAGCGTGAACTTGTCCCCGAAGAAAAATCGGACATATCTATAAGCCCCACTGAAAGCCCTCGACGAGAAGCATCTCGTGCTACACCAGCTCCAGTGATGCCACCACCAATAATAAAAACATCTAGTTTTTTTGTCTTTAAGGTTTCTATATTTTTTTGTCTTGTTTTAAAGCTAAATTCTTTCAATTTTTACTCCGATATTTTTGCTACTGTAAACTCTGTAACACCGTTGCTATGCCTTTTGGCTTTCCACTTATCTAATACTTTAATCTTAGGGTCTAAATCTTTAACAAACATTTTTTGAAAATGCTTTGAGCGAGCTGTTCTATAGGCGACATCTAATATTTTATGCCCAAGCTCTTCGTTGTCATAACTTAAATGCTCGACCCACAAACTTTGAGTCCATCCCGAATAAAAAACCAAAGGTTGCCCCATAAAGTAAGCTGTTAAGGGCGAAGTCAGCTCTTCTTTTTGCCAAAAGCAAAGCGACCAACCCATTGGCAGATAGTGCTCCAAGGCTTCTTGCCTCCAAGGCGCATCCCAAGAAGCCATCTCGGCTTCCATCTCATCTGTATGCTTACTTTTTATTTTTTTCATTTCATAAGCTTTAATGACTTCTAGTGCTGAAAGCTCTAAGACTTTAATATTTTCCATACCTTAAAATGCCAGTCACTTGATAAGTAGGCAAGCAACTGGCATTTTAAATAAATGAACACTACAGACTTTAATAGCGAATTTTTTACATCAATTTGTGACAGCATCAAGAAAGCCTTAGACGATGGCGCCAACCCTATTGCTGCCTTTGACGCCGACGGAACATTATGGTCAGGGGATGCTGGTTTAGATTTTTATAAATACCAACTCGACAACCAGCTAATAGCTGACCTCCCTAAAAACCCATGGGACCACTACATTGACATGGTGACAAAAGATGAGACCAAAGGTTTACTTTGGCTTGCACAAATCAATAAAGGCATCCCTATTAGTACTTTGCGTGAGTGGGCCAAAGATTTTGTTACCAAAAAAGAAGACCTTGGCTATTTTGATGGCGTTAAAAAATTAATTACGTTTTTAAAAGACCAGGGGGTAGATGTTTATGTAGTCACTGCCTCTACAAAATGGTCTGTAGAGCCTGCAGCCCTATTTCACGATATACCTTTTGAAAAGGTCTTGGGTGTTCAAACAAAAATTATAGATGGCATTATTACAGACGAACAAGACGGCCCCGTAACATGGCATGAAGGCAAAGCTAAAAAAATTGTAGAGGTGGCTGGCGCTGCACCCTTTTTAGCGGCTGGTAACTCTAGTGGTGACTTAGCATTACTTGAGAGCGCGACACACTTACCACTAGTAATACAGTCTGCAAACGCTCATCATTTTAACTTTGAAACAGAAAAGAAAATGAAGCAGCTAGCAAAAGAGCGTAGCTGGCATCACTATTCTTTTTTATAGGCCAGTTTTTTAAATTAGTAGCCACTACCTATTAAAGCTTCCATCTCATCTATTTCTTTTGGAGCAGCAGCCGTTAAATTTAATGGCTCGCCTTTAGTAACAACGATGTCATCTTCAATTCTAATTCCCAAGCCACGCAAGGCTTTTGGTGCAGAGCTATCATCATGAGGGATATAAAGCCCAGGCTCAATTGTCCAAACCATACCTTCTTCATAGCGCCTAGCTGCCCCAGCAATAACAGATTTACCCGTATCATGAACATCTAAGCCTAAAGGGTGACCCACTCCGTGCGGATAGTATTTTTTAAACTCTCCGTTTTCAATAATTTTATTTTTATCACCAATCAATAAACCTTCATCAATCATTACATCTACAAGCATATCTACAGATGCATTATGAACCTCTGTACGAGTTGCTCCAGGCTTTACCATATTGATTAACTTTTTTTGTACATCTAAAACTTTTTGATAAACACGCTTTTGATCTTCGTTAAATTTTCCATTAACGGGATACGATCTTGTGATGTCAGCCGCATAAAAATTATACTCGCCACCTGCATCTATTAAGAAGACCTCTCCATCTTTGCACTCTTGATCATTAAAAATATAATGGAGAGTAGTTGCACTTGCGCCAGAAGCAAAGATACCTTCATAAGCTTCACGATTACAGCCTTTTTCAAAAATACTTTTTATAAAGACACCATGAAGAGCACGCTCATTAATACCTGGCTTTATAAACTTCATTACTTCTTTATGCGCATAACAAGAAGCATCTGCTGCCTTTTTCATAAGTGCTATCTCATCTGGAGTTTTAATAAAGCGTGACTCACCTACTAGTTCGTAAGAATTTTTAAGGCCAACATGATTTCTCCCAGAGCGATGGCTTAACTTATAAATCTCTTTAACAAGCTTTCGAAGCATTTCATCCTGATCTCTGTCATTAAAGTAATTTGTATAGATGGAATCTACACCTTTTAAAAGCGCAGGCGCTTCTTTAAAAAAGTCCTCAATATTAAAGCACTTATCAATACCAAAGTGTTTTTCTGTAAGGTCAGGACCAAAACGAAAACCAGTCCATGTCTCTTGTTCTATATTTTTAGGAAGTACAAACATAACAGTTTGTGGATTAGAACCTGGTATTAATAAAAAGACAGCCCCAGGCTCTTCAAAGCCCGTCATATAAACCATGCTGCTGTCAGCCCTATATGGGTGATGGGCATCATAATTTTTTATGTACTCTGGGTGAGACATTAAAAGTAATGCTGACCCTTCTATTTGTTGTGATATTTTTTCTTGTCTTTGCTTTAATATATTTAAATCAAACTTATTTTGCCTCATTAGGCCTCCTACAAATTATATTTGTTAGCAATATGCGAAATAAACGGCTTAGCTTCGCCCTCACCTTTTTTAATCATTATACTTTTAGATTCAAAGTCATCCATAAAAGAACTCGTTTTAATAACAACATGTTCAATGTCTAATAAGTTAACTTGAGCTTCTAGAGATCTTTGTATGGATCTCCATAAAATTTTATCAGCTTCTTTTACATAAGAAGACTTAAACCTATTAGACATGCCCGACATAACATCAACATATACTATAGGGCCATAGCCCTCTTTCTTAAGTTGCTCGACAGTTTTCGCTAAGGCCTCAGGCGCTGCCAGATGCCTCATCACTTTTGAGTTCGGTGGGAAGAAGAAACACTTTTCAACAGCTTTAGCCACATCACCTGATGATGCAAAACGAACAACGCCGTTATAATCATATGCACACGACCATGGAAGCGCCATAGAGTCTATTTTTTGACCTGAAAAAGCTTCAGTTAAAAACTCACTCCATATATCTTGTGGGTTTTCTTGCCTACGTAAGATCGATAAAAATGATTTTTCTTTCGCCTGCTCTAAGGCATCCATTTTAAAAAGTTGCCATTCTATTTCATGTGCTTGACCCTTTGCAGAGTACAAAGCCGAAATTAAAGCGCCCCACTCTAGTCCCATAATTTTTTTAATAGGCACTTCTGCCTTACTCAATTCTTTAATAAAGCCGGCTTGTGCAAAAGTTTTTGCACCGCCGGGGCCTAATATCAAAGCCATCCTGTCAGTAGTTTGGATAGCTTCTTCTGGAAGCTCTTGGGATGGATCGCCTTGCTCTATAAGCACAGCCCCCTCAGCTTTTTTTGCAGGAGATGATGACTTAGCGAAAGGCCCACCCGAAGTTTGAAAAGTTGTACATGAAGCTATAAAAATAGAGCTTAATAAAATAACTAATTTACTAATTAAATTCTGCATAAACAAAAAACTCCTTATTACCTGACTTGCCTTCAAGCTCACTTTCAAAATAGCCTATCACTCGAAAGCCCTCTTGTCCCATAACTTCTTTTATTTTTTCCTCTAAGCCATGGTAAAGCGAAATGTCTTTCACGACACCATAACTATCCAAAGCTTTGGGCCCAAGCTCAAATTGTGGCTTTACCAAGCTAAGAACTCTACCCCCAGGTTTTAAAGCTTTAGAAAAATATGGCGCCACTTTTGTCATCGATATAAATGATAAGTCCATTACAATTAAGTCAAATAAACCAACAAACTTATTGTCTTCTAAAAATTGAGATAAATTTTTAGCATTAATGTTTTCAAAGCTCATTATTTTGGGATCATCTTTTAAAGACTCATGCAGCTGCCCCGTCCCCACATCAAGACCCACAACTTTTCGTGCGCCACTCTTAATAAGACAGTCAGTGAAACCTCCTGTAGACTGGCCGATATCTAGCACATTAAAGCTCGCTACAGAAAGCTTTGCTTTGTGTAGCGCTTTCTCTAGCTTATAGCCAGCCCTAGAGACATATTTGTGCTGAGGCAAATCTTGAGTCTCTACCTTGTCGCCCTCGCAAACTTTAAAACTTGATTTCTTAATAACTTTTCCATTTACAAAAACAGCTCCTGAAACAATCATTTCTTGGGCTTTTGCCCTTGAATCACAGTAATTATTTTCAAAAAGATATTTATCGATACGCATGAGGTCTCCAGACCTTTCTGTACCCTCAAACTGCCCTATAGTCCAGCTGAGAGCTTATTCCAGATTTTAAGGCTCGCACTTCATCTAGAAAACCAGCTGTCAGCCCACTAAATAGGGCCACTAAGAACTCAAGCCGCTAAAATAAAAACTCAAAACATCCGATATCATTATGAGGTAAAAAATGAAGAAAACTATTTATATTTTAGTAGCGCTTGGCCTGGCACTTTCAACAAATGAAGTCCACGCTAAAAAAACAAAAACTGTTAAGCTTAATGAGTCCGAACAAATGTTTTGGTCTAAGCAAGAAAAGCGTATAAAGGCTGTGACATCTGCTGACCGAAAAGCTATGCCCTATCTTACAATTAGTGAATACAGTAAACTGACACTTGTAGAGCAAGTAAGATACGTAAAACTATTAAGACACAGCTTAAGCTTAGCAAACAAACTACAAACTCAATTTTATAAAAAACAAAATAAACGAGTCATCTCTTCTTTATGGTGGTTAACAGGTCATGAGGCCACTGCCCATATTCCAGACGGAGGAGAATATAAATACGATCATGTTCATGATCAATCCGATATACCTGCCCCCGGCATACATGGAGACAAAAACTTTAAAGACCTTAGCACTAATGAGCCAAGCGTTTATAGATCTTCTATCAATGAGCCTTTTCGACGCGACAAAGGTGATTACGCCATTGTTTACGGAAGGCTTTGCTCTTATAAATCAAAAAAAAGTGTTAGCAATAGTTGTGGCTACAGCCAAACTAGCAAAGACTCTCCCTGTAAGAATAAAGGCGGCAGAGCCTGTGGTTATCTAACAGGGCTAAGTAGCTACAATGGCTCTCATACAAACGTTTGTACTGGCCGTGCCCCTAGGCATGCCAACGGCACAGAAACATGTGTTGCAAAGGCCTATAGCCTTACTAAAAAACAAGAAAAACAAGCTGATGCAGTTTACAGCTATATCAAGGACCAACTTAGAGATTTTAAATCAGCAAGTAGTAAAAAAAGCAGAGGCACAACAGATTGTAATACTCGTTTTGCCTCGGCCTCTTACGAAGAATGGGATGCCTGCAGAAACGGAAGAAATACTACTGAGGAGCCCGACCTTGATAAACTAAAAAAACTTGTTGAATCTTTAAAGCATGAAAACTTGCAAAATATTGTTATTGGAAAAGATAGTGATGGTGAAAATATTTTATTTAAAGAAAGTGGCCTAAGCCTTGGCAACCTAAGAGTGGACCCACGAATTGATGCTACATTACTTTACCTTGCTGCAATTAATAACGAAGTAACTGGCGAAGATATCAGTAAGCACAACGAGCTCTTAAAACTTATTGGCGGCACTGGTAATAAGAATGGCGCGCTCATCACAACCCTTAACAAAGGCAAAGTTTATAACGAAACTATCGACTCACACACAAGCAAAGGTGCTGCCTCATACCACCATATTGGAAGCACTTTAGATGAGTACAACAAAGGCGTTCAAATTTTTGACCAAATTTTTGAAGGCACAATACAACACTGTAGTCGCGGAGTTGCCGAAGATTTAAAAACCTTTGCAGATGTTGATAAAAAGCAAAACCCAAGAGTAAAAGACCTTAGTTTTCAAGCAAAAGACTGCCAGGCCCTTGTTGGCAGTGGTTGCCCAGAATTTAGCTGTGATAAATACACGACTAGCAATGGCAATGCGGCACCAAGGCTTTGCAGCGTTAAAGATGCACTTGTTAAATTAAATAATGAGTTAGTGCAAGGCTGCGAAGGACGCCACCTTGTTAAAGAAAACTACAGAGCACCACGAGTGATCTATAAAGCTCCTAATGCGGCCGGCACAAGCACAGCCCAATAACATATTTTAATAACAACTAAATTCTTGATTGGTTATAGCCAATCAAGAATTTAAAATTATCAGCTTGCTCGCCAAATGCTGACAAACTCTCTTCACATTCTTTTGAAACTTTTGTTAATAGCTCTAAAGACTTTTCTATACCTAAAAAATTAACGCAATTAATAGGCTCTTTTTTACCTTCATTAAAATCTTGAATATCATCAGCTACCTGAAAAGCGATCCCTAGTTTTTTAGAAAAAACATCTAAGCGGTTAATCGTTTCTGTTTCAGCCTCACACAGGTAAGCCGCACCAAGCACAGAGGCATTAATTAATGCTCCTGTTTTTTTTGCATGAACTTTTTCTATATAATCTAAATTAATTTCTGCTGGAGGATCTAAATCTAAAGCTTGCCCCAACACCATGTTAAAAGCTGAACGCGAAAGCACATGCATAGCTGTTGAAGCGACCACTTTATAATTTTTAGCTACCAAGCTAAAAGCGTAAGCCTGCAAAGCATCGCCAGCTAGTAATGATTTTGTCTCACCAAACTTTATGTGGTGACTAGGCTGCCCTCTTCTTGTGTCATCATTGTCCATTGCCGGCATATCATCATGTATTAATGAGTAACAATGGATAAGCTCAATGGCTGCGCCATAAGGCAAAGCAAAGCTAAAGTTTTTGCCTAATAACTGAGATGTTAAACCTGAAAGTAAAGGCCTAAAGCGTTTACCCCCAGAAAGTAAAGAGTAATTAATACTTTCAATAAGATTTTTTTCCGATGAAAAATAATCATCAGCAATGAAGACCTCATCTAAATATTTATTAATAAGTTTAATCTCAGTTGAGAATTTTTCTGCTATCATTAATTAAAAATCTTTTGTTTCTAGGCTACCATCAGCATTCTCTTTAACTAGCAATTTCACTTTTTGCTCAGCCTCAGAAAGCTGAACATGACATTCTTTAGAAAGCTTTACGCCCTCTTCAAAACTCTTTAAAGAATCATCTAATGATAAATCTCCTGTTTCCATTTTTTCTACAATTTCTTCTAAGCGTTTTAGTTTTTTTTCAAAACCCATAAACTCTCTCCTTTAATCTTTAGATACTTTATCAACTGTTACATCTGCTGAGCCATCAGCAAATTTTATACTCATCGAATCGCCTTTTTTTATTTGTGACGACGATCGGATAACTTTATTATTTTTTTGTGCCATAGAATAACCACGGTCCAAAACTTTAAGTGGGCTTATAGAATCTAAAACTTTAGCCGCCTCTGATAACTGAGACTTAGACATGATAATTTTAGTTTTTATAGCTTCCGTCATCTTTAAACTTAAAAAACCAAGTTGCTGCTGGCTTTGCTTTAGCAAAACGTCTGGAGACACAAGGCTTTTTTCTAACAGTTTTGCTTGCTGCTGCTTTTTACTGATTCTATTTAAAGTAGCCCTTGAAAGCCGCTCTGTGAGCTCATCACAACGCATAGATAAATCTTGGAGACGCCTCTGTGGGTCAACTAATTTAGACTCTAATACATTTACACTTTGCCTTAAAAATTGAAGCTTACTGACAATGCTTTGTATATTTCTACTTTTAAGTGCGCCTAAATCTTTTAATATGTCGTCTGTATTTTTAACGGCAAGCTCTGCAGCTGCCGATGGTGTTGGTGCGCGCAAATCAGCTACAAAGTCTGCAATAGTAAAATCAATTTCATGACCGACTGCACTTATTATTGGGACTTTAGAAGCTACTATGGCTCTGGCTACATCTTCACTATTAAAACCCCAAAGGTCTTCTATAGAGCCGCCACCGCGGCCACATAAAATTAAATCGAGCCCTTCAATTTTTTGAGCCGCATTTAAACTTTTAACAATAGAGGCCGGGGCGCCATTACCTTGAACCAGCGTGGGTATAACTGTAATTGTTAAACCCTTATAACGCCTTTTTAAAACCTTAAGCATATCTTTAACAGCGGCTCCAGTGGGCGATGTTACAAGAGCGATTTTTTTAGGCCACGCAGGCAATGTTTTTTTACGCTCGGGGCTAAACAAACCCTCAGCCTGGAGTTTCTTTTTTAATTGGTCATAAGCCATTTGCAAAGCACCAGCACCTACAGGCTCCATACTTTGACAAAATATTTGATAGCCGCCACGAGGCTCATAAACAGTAATTTTTCCCTTAGCTATTACTTCCATGCCTGTCTCTGGGCGAAATCTTAACTTAGAATTAAACCCCTTAAACATAACGGCACTAATCTGAGCCTTTTCATCCTTTAAACTAAAATAGTAATGACCAGACCCGTGGGCCACAAAGTTTGATATTTCACCCTGTATCCAAATATCAGGAAACTCACCCTCTAATAAACCCTTAATATGACGGTTTACTTCTGAAACCATAAGGGCTTTTTTTTGTGGCTTTGCCTGCCGCTTTACTGGAGACAAAGCCACGTCCAGGCTAGAGTCTTTAGCTTTTGGAGCAAAGTTTTCAACACTATTGGTGACAGCTTTTTTCTCTAGTTTTTTCCCTAAGTTTTCTATACCTGAGTTAGCTAGGTTTTTTTCTTCAGCAGCGATTTTACTACTGACTTTATTTGGTTTTTTTATTTTTATTTTTTTACGACTAGATGACTCTTTATAATTTTGGGTTTTTTCTAAAATTTCATTTTGTTTTTGCGCAGCCTCTTTAGAAAGCTCTTCAGCATTTTCTAAAACTTCGCTATCAAAAGGAGGCTCTCCGCCAAATAAACCCAATTGCTTCATCACCAGCGACTATACGTAATTATGCCCTTATAGGTAAAGACAGGTGACGTTAGTTTGACGATTTTTGAACAATAAAAAATTGTCTCATTGTGCTACAAGCCGTAGGCCTAAAATTAAGGCCCAGCAACGAATATCCGCCATTAGAAGGTTTTTTTAGCCGGCATCTTATTTAGCCTCTTGTTTGAAAAATTATATTTGATATATTCGTAAGTGCTCTAAGGGAGCATGATAAAATAAACCCTACAAGTAATTTAATTAGGGGGCTATCCCTGGCAATGGTGAGCAAGCTCGGCCGTTTGTAGTTGAGAAGCCTAAAGTTGCTATTCATGGCGACCCACTTTATATGATACCTGGGTTTATTTCGGTCATAGTCTCCCTTAGATTTTTTTTGCCTTTTTTATGAGTGTCTCATTCTGAGAATCCTCAAGATCATTTTAATAAATTCCGATCTATATTGTCTAGGAGTTTATTATGACTAAACTATTATTATCATTTCTTATTTTATTTGGCGCCAGCTACTCGCAGGCACAATCTGTGATTTACCCTAAAAACAATGATCGAGTAAAAAGCATCTCATCAGGCAAGGTAATAAATCATAATAACAAATCACCGCTACCAGTTATAACTGGAACTATAAAGTCACCAAAAAGTCATAGCTTAAAAATTGATAACAAAAAGCCTCTTATCTTTACCTATTCTAACTGTAGTCCTAAGGTTACAAATAATTGCCCAGGAACGCAGACTTCTTACTCTCACAATAGTTTAGCAAACGGCAGAAAGACTACTTATTGTTGTAATGCTCATGATAGCAACAACAAACCAAAGCCTGAAGATATCTTTAGCTCTGAAGAGCTCGGCAACCTATGCGCCAGCCCGGCAAGACATAAAAGGCCAGAAGCTACCAGAGCTTATAAATAGGCCCTCAAGTTTTTACGAATCATTCCGATACATATTTATAAAGTTGTGTTTAGGCCTCGTCTCATTTTGAGACATTGCGCTAGCCCCTTTATACTGTAATGCGGAGGAAGTTCTATGTCTTTTAATACAGCGATTAGGTTTTTAAACCTTAGTAAATTTCTGGTGGTTAGTTTTTCTGTTTCACTGCTCATCTCTTTTAATCTTTATGCACAGACCACAACAACTGTAATTTTGAGTAATGATCAAAAGGTTTGTGAGTCTAAACCTGAAGACAAAAGAGCCGCTTGCTATAAAAACCTTGCCGACAAAGAAACGGAAGCGAAAGATAAAGCCTCAGAAATAGCAGCAGAAAAAGCAAACAAGAAAATATGCCAAGATGCTGTAGAAAAATTTAGTACTTCTCAAAAAGAACTAGGAAAATTATGTAGTAAAACAAAGGTTTCATCAAAACCCCTTACTTGCCATGCAGAGCTCACTTACTGTGCTGATAATGATAATTGCGATTATGATGACCGTACAGGTCTCGGCGACAAAAGAAGTGAGTATGAAGAAAAAAGAGAAGCTGTAATAGGTATTAATGATCAAATTAATGCCTCAAAAGAAAGAATCTCTGACTTACAACAACAAATTTCAGAACAAGAAAGCCAGCGCGACGAAAACCTTCAAGACATTAACCAAGCTGCACAAGATGTAGCTATTCAAGCTAACCGCGACCTTCTTGCCCTTGGCCAAGAGCAAGAATTAGCATTGAGCGAATCCAATGTACAGCTTGAACAAGCTACGGATGCTGTGGCCGATTTAAGAGAGTTCTCAGCAAGCACTATCCATGAAGAATACAACAACCAAATTGATGCCTTTACAGATGAATGCGAACAAACTGCTATTGATAGACTTAACGCTTTAAGAACAAGGCTTTACAACAACAGACAAACAAAGAGAACTTTACAAAGTGGTTTGCAAGAGCGCGAAAACAATGAGGCTTTAGCATCTAAATATATCCGCGCCTGTCTTTCTAGAACACAAAGACGACAAAAGACTTTACTACAACAAAGAGATAGAGCTTTAAGTCAAAATACTTCAAGAATTGAACGCGCTGAGAGACAAATAGATATACTTAAAGAAGCGCAAATCAGAACACAAACAAGGGCAGTAACAAGCGGCCAACAGATACAAGATGATGCCAACAGGGCTATAACAAGAATGAGACTTCAGTACGACGAAATTGGAAGAAATACACAGATTGCAATAAACGGCTTACAGAGACAAATTGAAACTGAAAATCAAAAGCTAGGCTTACAAGCCTCAAGGAATCCTTTGATTCAGCCACTATCGGGCTCTAGCTCTACAAGCTTATATGGACAATTGGCTGCAGCCGAAAAAGAGCTTAACAGTGCAAGTGTAGCTATCGATAAGGCTCAAAAAGCTGGCGGAAGAACCATTGAGCAAGAGGACTTTGATGACCTTTGGAGCGCAAAAAGTGCTGCTGATGATTATTCAAGAAAAGTTACCGCTAGCTGTAACAACTGTACAAGCGAAACCTGTAAAACAGCGGCAAAATACCAACAGCCAGACACTAAAGCAGCAGCAAAAAAATACAAAAAGCCGAGAAGCTCTAGCCGCTCGAGGG
>JALZUS010000048.1 GCA_023299885.1 Bdellovibrionales bacterium
ATTATACTGCAGATGGAAGCTGACCGTATGCAAAACCTTATTATTAAGCCAGAAGATATATTGAAAGAAAGAGATGTTGTTAAAGAAGAACGTCGCTATAGATATGATAATAGTGTCGACGGGCAGATTTATGAAAAAATATTTGAAACTATTTTTAAAGGCCATGCTTATGAAACTCCAGTTATTGGATCTATGGATGATGTTCATAACTTAAAAAAAGCAGACTTTGAAGAGTTTTACAAAAAGTACTATACGCCTAAAAATGCTATTTTATTAATAGGTGGTGATTTTAAAACGGCTAGCGCTAAAAAAATGATTAAGAAGTATTTTGCGCCTATAAAAAATAATAATGAAAAGTTAGCTACGTTTTCTCCGCTAAAGCCTAAAGGCCATAATCTCTCAATGAAGCTTAAAGTGGCTGCTGAAAGGTTATCGTTTAATTTTCCAGTTGTTAAAGCCGGAGACCCTGACCAGTATGCATTAGATTTACTGGCAAGTTTATTAGGTGATGGCAGCACAAGTAGGCTTTATAAAGATTTAGTTTATGACAAAAAAGTGGCTAGCAAAGTTTCAGCCTGGTCTTACACGATACAAGAAACAGGTGTTTTCCATATAGGGGCGCAGCTTAAGCCTGGGCTAAAGGTTTCAAAGGTTAAGCCTCAGTTAGTAGCTAATATAGATTACTTTAAAAATAATTTAGTAGATAAAAAATCATTGGAAAAAGTTAAAAATCAAATTATGAAAAGCTATGTAGATTCATTTGAAACATTAGGTGGCCGTGTACGTGGGCTAGCTTTAAATGAAGTTTTATTTGGTGATTATAGTGTCTTATTTAAAGATTTAGATCTTTATCATAAGGTGACGCCTCAAGATATCCAAAGGGTAGCTAAGCAATACTTAGATTTCAACAAAGCCACATCATTAGAAGTAGGTAAAAAGTAAATGAAATATTTAATATTTATAATTTGTATTTTTTCTTTAGTTTCATGTAAACCAACAAGCCAGCAATTGTCTAACTATGATAAAATGCAATTGGATAACGGCCTAACTGTATACTTTTTAAAAGATGAGAGTTTGCCAAAGTTACAATTAAGTTTATTGGTGCCTTTTGGTCAGCTGACTGAAAACCAGGACAACAAGGGTTTGTCTTCTGCGGTAACATCTCTTATGAGAAGGGGAACTGCAAAGAGCTCTTATTTAGAGCTTGCAGAAAAAATTGAATTTTTAGGAGCTAGTTTTTCGGCTTCAGCAGGCGAAGAGTTCAGTTCTTTTTCAATAGATGGTCTTTCATTACATGCAAAAGAGCTTATGGGTATTTACAAGGAGATTTTGTTCTCTCCAACATTCCCACAGAAAGAGCTGGAAAGAATAAAAAAACTATCAATGGACTCTATTCAAGCTTCATTGGCTGACCCTGTTAAACTTATAGATATTTTACATAGTGATTTGTTGTTTAGTGAAAGCCCTTATGGCAGCTGGCCACTGGGTAGTTTGGAAAGACTAAAAAACTTAAATTCAAACGAAGTTAAAGAATACTATAAAAATCACTTTAACCCTAAAGGCTCAATACTTTCCGTGATTGGTCAGTTTGATAATTCTACTAAAAAAGAAATCATTGCGATGTTTTCTGAATGGGAAACTAAAGGCTCTTCAAAAACTTATTTTTCAGAGATAAAGCCAATTGCTAAAAACACAATTCACCTTATAGATAATAGAGGGGCACCGCAGACACAAATAAGAATGGGGCATATTTCTGTAAATAGAAAACACCCTGACTATCTCAAATTAAAAATAGGGGCTTTGGTTCTTGGTGGTCATTTTAATAGCCGTTTAATGAAAGAGGTTAGGGTTAAAAGAGGCCTTTCTTACACTATAGGTTCTTACTTTAATCATAAAAAAAATATAGGTGAATTCCATATAAGCACATTCACAAAAAATAAAACAGTTGGAGAAACTCTAAAGGTCACTAGAGATACAGTAAAAGAATTTGTAAAAACTGGAATTACTGAGCAAGACCTAACGGAGGCAAAAGCTTTTTTAAAGGGAACATTCCCAAGAATATTAGAGACGTCTTCAAGCTTGGCAAAAAACTTAATGGTACTTAACTTTTATGGTGTTTCTGAGACTTATTTATTGGACTTTTATAAGTCTGTAGATGCTATAAGCCTTGCTGATGTAAACACAGCTATTGCTAAGTATATAAGGCCAGATGAACTTGCTATAAGTTTAATAGGGCCTAGGGCATCAATCAAAAGTCAGCTTTCTGGTTATAATATAAAAACTATAAAGCCAAAAAGCTTACTAGAGTAGTAAGCTTTTATTCTCGGGCTGTCTTAATAAAATATATAATGAGCCCAATAATAACTAGGACTAGTAAAAAAATAAGAATTAATAGGGGCTGGTCGTTTACTTTGCTAACTAGCCTTTGTTGAAAAGAAATATTCTCTGAATAAGCTGCTGCTGCTACCTGAGAAATAGGCTCAACGCTTTCAGTAAGCGCCTCTTTTCTAAGGTGGACAAATTCTGAACTAGAAACAAGGTTTAAGAATGCTGTTTTATATTGGCTGTACACATCTTTGTGTCCATGAAAGCTAAAGTTCACAATCAGATCATCAAAAAAAGCGATAATATAATGGCTATAGTAGTTTGAAAGTTCACCTTGATAATGAACTGACTCTATAGCTTTGTAGCCAGAAACCTCAGTGTTATTAAATGAGATTACTTTTGAAAGCTCAGTTATGCCTTTGTTGTTTTTTCTAGCTCTAGGTTTTTGTAAAAATTGAGAGAGAGTATTGATATTTTTTGATTCGCTGACCACTTGTGAATTTACAACTAAAATTGTTTTTTGTGGTTCATTATTATGAGTACATACCCAGTTGGGTGCTGAAAATTGGCAATCCCAATTTGAAGAGTCTGTGTTTAAATAAGAAGTCTCAAAAGCATGCGCAGATAATGATAAGCCAATAACTATAAGGCAAAAATAAGGCTTTATAATTTTCAAAAAACTCATCTGTGGCATCATTACCTTTTCTTTTTGTTAATAGCTGCTTTTTTCTTTTTCATAATAAAAAGCACAATTCCAATAAGTAGCAATATGAAAATAAGCAAAGCTATTTGGGTAACAGTTACACTTGATTGGCTTTCATCAGGGGCAGTATCGCCGCCAGCATCTCCAAAGTTGGGCATTGTTGGGATAGGTGGTCCTGCTAAGCCTCCTGGGCCAGCAATGCCACCAGCTCCAATACCAGATCCACCACTACTACCAAGAGTATTGCCAGTTACTGTCACCTTAAGGCTTTGGATAGAAGATAAGAAGTCTGTACTGTATTTAGTGTAGTGGTCTTTGTGCGCACTAAAAGTGACTACAATACCAATATTCTTTTTTACGGTTGCTAGGTAGCGAGTGTAATAGTCTCTAGCTTCACTGGCTAAGTGTAATGAGTCTACCCATGAATGATCATTAAACTGTCTTTTTTTCACATGAACAGGTTTTGAGCTTACAGTTTTTCCACCACGTATTTTAATGGCTCTTTGCTTTTTTAAGTGGTCAAAATAAGCATTTAAATTATCATTGGGGCCAGTTTGTTTAGCTGTAAGTATGATAAGGGCTTCTTTTGTATTTTTGCTGAGCTGGCTGTTGCATGACCAAACTGTGCTTTCTAGGTCACAGTTCCAATTTGGTGGTAAGTTGAAACTAATATAGCTATTGCTAAAAACCTTAGCTGAACTTGAAAAAGAAAAAAGAAGTACGATAAAAAAACTTAAAAATTTCATAAGCTTATTATAGCTAATAACTTATAAAATGGGACAAAGAAGCCCCTTTTGCTTAGATCAAAGTATAGGGTTGGCCTTTTAATTAGAGGTCATCGGCTTAGCTATATGTAGCTTGTAAATAAGCTAAGGTCTCAATCCTTCGAGTCCTCAGCCTAAATCATTAAATCTAAAAGTTGAGAAGAGCTACTGTTTTCAACAGCAGTTAGAGCATTCACTATGCTTCCAGAAACAGTAATATCTTTAAGGCTTTCTAATTTATCTCCGCTCTTCATAAGTATATTGATGAGCTCGCTTGGAGTTAAGTCAGGGTTTGATGATAAGACAAGGGCGGCTACACCAGCAGCTACAGGCGCTGCCATTGATGTTCCGTTCATACCATTGTAGGACGTAGCAGAAATACTGCCTGTTGGAACAGTAGAAAATAAAGGCAGTTCACGGATTCCACCCGGAGCAGCAATGTCTACACTTGTTTTTCCAAAGTTAGCATAAGGAGCCAGTTTATTGTTTTCGTCGAGCGCTGTTACAGATAAAATATTATCTACATCTAACGAAGCTGGGTAAATATCTCTAACATCATTGTCCATAGATTTGCCATCATTAAGGTCGCCGTTTCCAGATGAAGAAACAAATAAAACATTATTTTTAGAAGCATATTCAATAGCCTTTTTCATTTCATTGGCGAATGCAGCAATTTCTTCTATGACATCAGCGTCTTGTTCTTCTTTGAAGTATTCGTAAGCTCCAAGAGATGCATTAATAATTTGTGCACCTCTGTCAACAGCGTAGTAAATCCCGCTAATAGTAGAAGCCATATCAACACCTATTCCAGAGCCTACTTTAACAGGGATGAATTTAACGTTTTGAGAAACTCCAGTAACTTCAGCTCCAATAAGGCCAGCAACATGGGTGCCATGGGCGCCATCATCAAAAGGGAAGGCATCACCAAAAGCTAAATCAATACCAATATAATCATCAACCATTCCATTGTCGTCGTCATCGATTCCGTTATCAGGTATTTCAGATTCATTTAAAGCAATTTTTTTATTAAGCATAGGGTGGTTGTAGTCGATACCTGTATCAAGAATGGCAACAAGAACCTCTTTGTCTCCAGAAACTTCCTGAGCTTCTAAGGCATTGATTTGCTCTAAATGTGAAAACATTGTGGTTTCAATTTGAGCAGCTACAAAATCAATATTTTCTTGAGTCACAGTTTCAAGTTCAGGGTTGTCAGAAGAAAAGAATCCTAAAGAAATAAAGCGACAGGCGGCTCCGGGCTTACTTTGTACGCCAGCAACAACTTGATAGGTGCCAGCCATAGGGAGCTTGAATTCAAAGTCAGAGCTATCGATAGTTACTGGGTCAGCGCCAGTGTGGCTGGGCATAAAGATTTTAATAAGACTTTTTACTTCTACTGTTTTAGAGGTAAAGTTTTTAGCTTCTAACTTTAAATTAACAATTTGCTCTAGAGAATCTAAAGCTAGGTTGCCATTCTGGCTTATTGTTACTGGCGGTTCTTCACTATCTTTTAGAGAGACAGTAAAGACAGGGGTGGGTGCCATTACCATTTCAATAACACTTGGGTCTTCTTTGCAGTCTAAAAATTTAGAAGACTCTTCGTCTTCACTCTTTTTTTCATCTTCTTCTTTGTCATCAAAAGTAGTTAGAATTTGCTCGGGTGTCTTTAATTTCTGTATTTTTTTAACAGAATTTTTGAAAATAGAATCTGGGGCAAGTTCTTTTACTATTGTTTCTTTTGCAATGCCGAAAATTTCTGAAATATGGTGTTTTTCGTTTACCATTCTGAGTTGCCCATGATTTTTGATAACAAAGGCTTCTAAGGCTTGGCGACTAATTGTACTGTCTTTGACCACATAGCCTACTTCAGAGTTATTTTGAGGTGCTGCAGACTTAATATGGGATTTCTCATTAGCGCAATTCGTAAGCATTGTTGCAAATAAAAGAAGTGCTAGTGTATTAGTCATCTTATTCATAGTAGGCCCCCCGGACTAAAGTTATACTCCTAGACCTTTGTATAAAATTCAATAATAGGAATAATTTTCACTGAAATAAGAAATATTTATACTAAAATTAGTTAAATAAAATCAGCTATTTAAGCTCTAGTTGAAGAGTTAGTGCTCACAACTTGCATAAGCTACAAAACGCGTCGCGTAAAGAGGGTCATATGAATTTTCAACAGCTCCACACATTTTGCACAGTTATTAGCGAGGGCAGTATGACTGCAGCAGCTGATAAGCTTTTTTTAACTCAGCCAGCTGTCAGCCAACAGATTAGGGCCTTAGAAGACGAGCTAGGAGTAGCTATTTTAGTGCGTGGTGTGCGCAAAGTAAAAGCAACTATGCAGGGGCAACTGCTCTATGACTACGCCAAGAGAATTTTATATCTTACTCAACAAGCAGAATCAGCATTAAAAACAATTTCGCAAGAGGTAGTAGGTAGCTTGAGAGTAGGTACTATTAATTCTATAGGCTTGTATTTAGTAAGCCCAATTATTGGTTTGTTACTAAAGCACAACAGTCGCTTAAAAGTAAAATTGGTTTATGGCTCTTTTCAGCAAGTAGCAGACAGCATGAAAAATAATGAAATTGATTTAGCTATTTTGCCAGACTCCGTTTTGCTAGCCTCTGAAGAGAAAAATTTAGGAAAGTCATTTTTATTTAAAGATGAAGTGATGTTAGTAAATAGCGCTAGAGATACATCAGTCCCTTCGTTAATAGATATAGAGCAAATTAAGCAAAGGCCTGTAGTTCAGTTTTCTGAAATTTACCCAAGTTTTAAAAAAGAGTTAGGTAAAACCTTACAAGATAAAAATTTAACTTATGATACAACTTTTGAGGCCGATAATGTTGGAACTTTAAAAAGAGTGATTGAGTCTGGCTTAGGTTGGGGTTTTATGCCTTATCATAGCGTTAAGAAGCAGATAAAAACGGGGAGATTGTCACAAGTAAGAGTGAATAATATGGCCCTAAGCGCTGATATTAATTTGTATTATAGAAAAGATGAAAAACTAAAACCATTAGTAGAGGTTTTTTATAGAGCTTTACAGCAGCAGGCACTGAGCCACTAGGCGAAGCAAAGACCAGGCCACTAGGCGAAGCAAAGACTAGGCCATTAAACAGGGCCTGGCACCTTTTACAAGCTTGCGCCGTAAGGAATACCATTACGGTCAGAAATTATCTTTAATATTTCAGAGGCAGTTTCTTCTAGGGCTCGCTCTGTTACATCTAGAACGGGCCATCTTTTATTTTTAGAAAACAGGTTTTTAGCAAAATCAATCTCATTATAAATGTTTTCTTTATTAGCATAATCACCGGCAGGGTCTTGGCCAAACTTTTCTAAACGGTTCCTTCTAATTCGATACAAAGTTTCTGCATCAATTAATAGTCCAATAATTTTCTTTTGATTCACTTTAAAGATTTCTTCAGGAAGAGGAGTGCCGGGCACAAGTGGTACATTGGCTACTTTCCAACCCTTGTGGCTTAAGAAAATAGAAAGTGGTGTTTTACTTGTGCGACTAATACCTAGCAAAACAATATCAGCTTTCTCTAAGCTGTCTAAAATTTTACCGTCATCATGTTTTACGGTGAATTCAATAGCTTCAATTTTTTTAAAATATTTTTCATCAACTTTTCTAAAGTGACCGATTTTAAAATCTGTAGGTTTTAGATTTAAAAAATCACTTAAATCAGAAAGCATTGGACCTAATAGGTCTATAGATAAAATCCCCATTTCATTGCAAGTCTCTAGTATGGTTTTTCTAAGCTGGTTACTAACAACAGTATGAACGACATAAGAATGTGCTGGTGATAATGTTTTAATAAGCTTTTGGGCTTGGTCTTCTGTTCGGACATTTTTACATCGTACAATTTGTACTTCATTGGCGCTAAAAGGGACAAGGGCTGCTCGCACCATAGTGTTGGCTGTTTCGCCAGTACCATCAGAAAAAACATAAATAACTTTTTCGCTATTCATAAGTCTCTTTAACGAGGCTGATATGTTTTTTATTCTTTGTCCATAGCTCTTCAAATGCAGAAGGGTCTGAGTTTTTAGGTAGAAAAATTCTTAAAGGAAGTTCATTAAAGTTAAGACTTAGAGTTTGTATTTCTGAAATCCACTGACTGATATTATTAGTATAGGGTATTTCAATAATAATTTCGCAAGGAAAGTTCTTTTTAGCGGTTATACATGTGTAATTTAAAGAAGCTGTGCTTTCTTTAATATTGAGCTTTTCTTTAGCTCCAGAGGTTTCCCAATTTTTTGGAAGAGGCTTGGTGGTTTTATGTTTTGTTCGGGTCAGTAAAAGATTACAATGCCAGTCAATTTTTTGATTCCAGCTGGAGCTAGCTGCATCAGGAATCACCCAAATAGCATGGCCTTCTTTAAAAGCCGAAGTGCTATTGTAAACCTGCATTTTTAAGCTTGCTCTTTCATAATGCTATCAAGGATGCCATTGATAAATTTGCTAGAATCTTGAGTACTAAATATTTTTGCCATTTCTAAAGATTCATCAATGGATACTTTAGCAGGGAGTTCTGTATTTTTTAATATTTCAAAGGTAGCCATGCGCATAAGGCAAAGATCTACTAAAGGCATTCTGTCGAGTTTCCAGTTTTTAGAATACTGGTTAATTTTAGAGTCAATTTCTTCTTTGTAGTGTTCTATGCCGTTGCAAAGGTATTCTGCGTAGCTAAGGCTTTTTTCATTAGGATCAAAATTATCTTTATAAAACTCTAACAGCTCTGTCATTTTTTTTTGTGAGTTGAAGTCAGCTTGAAATAATATTTGTAAGGCAATTTCTCTAGATTTTCTACGAGTAGACATTTTTAAAGTTCCAGTGTTTGAGTAGTAATTAGTTGTATATTTCTTTTGTGGGCTGTTCGAGCGTCTCTACAAATTCTTTAACATCTTTAAAAGTTTTATAGACACTTGCAAATCGTACATAGGCGACATCATCAATATCTTTAAGTTGCTCCATAACAAGATGACCAATAATTTGAGCGCTAATCTCTTTTTCACCGAGTGACAAAACTTTTTGCGAGATGACAGAAACAACACGCTCAATTTCAGGAAGGCTTATATTTCTTTTCATACAGGCTAACTGAATCCCACGACGTAGCTTATGAGGGTCATAAGCTTCACGGCGCGCATCCTTTTTTAAAATATAAGGGTAAGACACCAAGACTGTCTCTACGGTTGTAAAGCGTCCGTTGCAATCTAAGCACTCTCGACGTCTTCTTATCTCTGTATCTTTCGAAACACGAGTGTCTAAAACTTTAGTATCTATCTCTCCGCAATGTGGGCATTTCATAAGCACAAATTAACAGCTTCTTTGTCGGTGGGCTAGCATTCATTAGTCAGGATGCAATTCGTCAGAGTTTTTAAAACTCTAAGTAAAAACAATAAGTTGCATAAAGCTTAGGCCTCGACTTTCAGCCATATCTAAATCTGGCTAATAGAGCCCCAGAGTTGTAGCATATTAGGGTACTGAGAGGGAGATATTATGAAATCAGTAATTATTATATTTTTTTTGGCAATTTCGTTTGTTCAGCTAGCTTCAGCTAATAGCAATGTATGGGAGCTTCCAAAGGTCAATGTATCCCCAGTAGACCCCTATAAAATTGATACATACAATGTCTCTCATGATCCGGTAGCTGCAGCGAGTTCTTATAAAGTACCTTCAGCAAGCTCTTATACTATGCCTAAATCACCTCAAAGAACGGGTGCTGTAAACCAATCAACTTATACAATGAGCCCATCACAAAATAATAGTTTTTCTACAGCACCTAGATATATGGCAATTCATGCGGGTACATTTTTTAATGAAGAAGCCCATGCGTGGGGTGATTTTGATTATGAAAACCCTGGCAAGTTAAACGTGGGTGTCACTTACAGAATTGGCGAGTGGATTAACTCTATGGATTTACAAATGAGAATCGACTACACAAAGTTTCAGGTTGAAAATGAAGGCCTTAGTAAAATTAGTATATTGCCATTAATTATGTTTCCTGACGCCAGAAGTGGTTTTCCTATATACTTTGGTGCTGGAGTAGGAGCAGGCTTATTCTTAGAGCAGCTTTCAGGTGAGTCTCATGTTTCTTTAGACTACCAGCTTATAGGCGGACTAAGATTTTTAGATGTTTATAAAACGCTTGGTTTTTTCTTAGAGTCAGGTGTAAAAGGTCAGATACAGGTTCTAAAGGATGGCGAGCATAGAGGTATGTTTTTATCTGCTGGAACCGTATTTAACTTTTAAGAGTTAAATACTAACATTTAGCTCTAACCTAGGTTTTTTTATGAAATTTTATCGTCCAGTTGTTTCAGGTGTCATTGATGGGCTTCATAAAATATACAACGAAAATAAATATGCAGACAAAGTTATAGAGTACAGCTTTAAAGATAATAAAAAATGGGGCTCTAGAGACCGCCACTTTGTTGCTTTCAATATTTATGAAGCTGTTAGATGGTGGCGCACACTGTGCTCACTCGCAGAAATAGATTTTAAAAAATCTCAATATACAGACGATGAGCTTGTAGATATACTTTCAATACAGTTTATGCGCAACTACCAGGAAGTACCAGAAGGTTTCCCAAGCCAAAGTATAAAAGCTATTAATGAAAAATTAGAAAAATTAAATCTTGCGGAAAAACATTCGCTATCCGATGAGCTTATTGAAGCTTTTGAAGCTGACTTCTCAGGTCAGCAATTAGAAGAAGTACTTGAAGCTTTAAATAAGCCGGCTGAAGTGTATTTAAGAGCAAATACTTTGAGAGGTAACAGGGTTGCGGCTTTAAAAGAATTACAAGGTGAAAAAGTGCAGATTGGACCAGTTGATGGTTCTGAAGTTTGCATGATGCTGGCAAAAAGAACAAACGTCTTTGCTACAAAGTCTTTTAAGAAAGGCTTATTTGAAATGCAAGATTTTGGCTCTCAAAAAATTGCTGAATTTTGCCAAGTGCAACCTGGAGATAGAGTTATTGATGCCTGTGCTGGTGCTGGAGGTAAGACTTTATATTTGTCAGCCTTAATGAAAAACTCTGGAAAAATAATTTCAATGGATATTCATGAGTGGAAGCTTAATGAGTTAAAAAAGCGTGCTAAAAGGTCGGGCTCACAAAACATAGAGACTAAGCTTATTGAAAGTAGCAAAACGATTAAAAGGCTTAAGGGGTCAGCCGATATTGTGCTTTTAGATGTGCCTTGCTCGGGTTCTGGTGTTTTAAGGCGTAACCCGGACACTAAATGGAAGTTTACAAGTCAGTCCTTGAAAGAGGTTGAGCAGTTGCAAAAAGAAATACTGGGCTCTTACGCAAAAATGTGTAAAGACGATGGGTCTTTAATTTACTCTACTTGCAGTTTGTTCGAGTCTGAAAACCAAAACCAAGTGAAATTATTTTTATCTGAAAATCCTGACTGGGAGTTATTAGAAGAAAAACAAATTCTTCCTCAAGATTTTAACTGCGATGGTTTTTATATGGCTAGGCTTAAAAAAACAATTAATTAATGGGCAGGGGAGATCTATCCTCACTAATAACCCCGTCCTTCATGGCAAAATGGCCTCTAAGAATGGTAGCTACAGGCCAGCCTTTTAAGGTTTCATTTGTAAACGGAGACCATCCGCATTTATATTCAAGCCAGTCCTTATCAACCTTAACTTCTTTATTGAGGTCTACAATAGTAAGAGTGGCCGGAGCACCAACTTCGATAAGTTTTCTGTTGGTTAACTTAAACATTTCAATAGGTTTTTCACACATAAAATAAACAAGGTCTTCGATAGTAATAAGGCCTTTGTTAATAAAGTCTAGCATGACCGGAATTATAGTTTGTACTCCTGGCATGCCAGATGGTGTTCCAGGGTAGTCTTTACTTTTCTCTTCTAAGGTATGCGGAGCATGATCAGAGCCAATAAGGTCGACAACTTTACTCTTTAAAGCCTCTTGAATAGCTAGCTGATGGCGCTCTTCGCGAATAGGTGGGTTCATTTGGCCGAGTGTGCCTATTCGCTCGTAAATATCGGGTGCTTTAAAATACATATGCTGAGGAGTACATTCAGCTGTCACAAAATCTTTATTAGCTTTTATAAGCTGCCACTCTTCAGCTGTTGTTACATGGAGTATATGAGCTTTCCTATTATATTTCTTTGCAAGTTCTATAATTTTTTTTGTTGCTATCAATGCTGTATCAACATCACGCCATTCTGGGTGTTGTAAGACCTTATTGAGTTTATCGCCTAGCTCTAACCTTCTTTTTTTAAGGCGGCTTTCATCTTCACAATGAAAAGCCATAATGCCTGTCGTATTTTTAAAAAGATTTTCTAAAACTTCAGGGTTATCAACTAGCAAGCTACCTGTAGAGCTACCCATAAATACCTTTATGCCACAGCAGCCTTTAAGTTTAATAATGTCATTGAGTGCTTCTGTATTTTTGTGAGTGGCTCCGGCATAAAAGGCATAGTCACAATAAGCTGTTTGTTTTGCTATATCTAATTTTTCTTGAATGCGATCTACGCTATCAGTAGACGGTTTTGTGTTTGGCATTTCAAAAACACCAGTGACTCCGCCTTTAACAGCTGCTTTTGTCCCTGAAGCTATATCTTCTTTATGGGTTAGGCCTGGCTCTCTAAAGTGGACTTGAGTATCAATAAGGCCAGGTAAAATATGGCAGCCGGTATAGTCGTGAGAAGTATAACCTTCAATTGGCAGGATGTTGGCTTCAATTTTTGTAATGATTCCATTTTCAATAAGTAGGTCTTTTTTACTAGAGCTAAGCTTTCCGTCTAGTTTTTGAACAACGAGAGCATTTTTTAATATATGGTTTCGAGTATTATCTTTGATCATGGTATTTTTATAGCATAAAAGAGGTTTTTATATGAATAAAATACTATTAGTTGTTGTCTTGTTTTTAAGCTTTAATTTACAAGCAAGCCCTAAAAACACCTACAAAGCTTTAAATCTTTCAAAAAATAATTGGAAGAGTGCAATTCATCAAATCAACCCAGATATTAACCTGCTTTCTTCAATTGCATTAAATAAAAAACATAATATGCAAACTAGGTGGCGTGCAGTTATTGCAGCTATGGATACTCAAAACATCACTCAAAGAAAAAAATTAATTAAAAATATCATTCAATCTAAAGAATGGTTTTTGAGAAACGCATTGTTAGTAGGAGCTAAGTCATTACCAAGAAATAATGCTTTAGCAGTTGGTAAAATTTTACTTAATGATAAATCATTATTAGTAAGAACTGAGGCCGTTAAGCTAATTAAACATCATAGGGGTGCTGAGCTAGCTAATGAATTAAGGCTGAGTTTAAATGCCCCTGTTAATTATAAAAATGGTAAGCCTTTATGGATTCAAAAACATATTAAAGAAACTTTAGCCAGCTTTTAAGGTTGGTTTAGTTTTTGTATCTTTTTTTCAAGCTGAAGCTCTCTATGAATACGATATAAAATTACAGTTTCTTCATAACCATTCCCAGTGGTTTTACTAACCCCAGAGAAAAAGTCTTTTTGATTAAAAATAAGTTTCTTAACTTTCAGCCTAACAGTTTGGTTTGGCCCGGGAGCAGACTTAACTGCTGTCACAATAAGTTGATATTTTGCAGATGATTTAAATTGATCTTTTTGTGTGTCTGATGACCAAGCTTCATCAGGGGCTAAAAAATCTGTTTTTAGCAGGCCTTTGTCATAATTATTTACCAAGATAGGGTAGTTTTGAAGACTTAGCTGTAAAGCTTTCCATACGCTGTCAAAGCTAGCTTTAAAAAGCCTTTGTTTATACTCGGTGGTTGGCTTTTTCTGAGTTGTTGTAGGGCCACAGCTCATTAAGATTAATGAAAATAAAAGAATGATTGTTTTTAAAAAATGAGCCCCAGTAGTAAGGCTCTTTTTTATTTTTTTGTGTTTAGTCATTATTAAAAATCAAACGCATTTCTTGTAACATGAGTCACGTTCTCTATGCTTCTTGGTAAATTGCCCTCATTAGATTGAGCCATAAATAAAACTTCCCATCTATAGTTTTTTGCTGGATCTAAATCTTTAGCTACATCAGGAACATCAAAGCGGTTGATCCATGAATAAGAGCGCCCTTGCCAAATTCGCGTTCTTTTCTCTGTATCAAATTCGCCCCCTTTAATTTTTTCTATTTCAGATAAAATAATAAGTACACCAGACTCTTTTAGCTCTGCAGGCAGTACGGGGGCAGAAATATTAATCGTATTCTCATCTACGGCAGGTGGATTGATGAGGTTTAAAAAGTTAACAGAGCTGTTAGGCTCAGAAAAAGTTAACGATAATTGTGACAGGCCTGGCGAGTTCTTTTTGTCAGCCTCTGTGTCAGTAATTTTTTTAAAATCTATATCTTTATTTACTAATGCCGAAAGTATCTTAGACCCTTTAGTGTCTGCTGGAAATTTAAGAGCTTTTGTCTCGTTTTGTAAAAGCCTCTTAACATCAGTTGGGTAAAATTTACTTCCATTGTTAGCTAGCCCTACAGAAATAACTGTATTCTCAGGGCTATAGTTTGGCACAGTTACGCTTTGTGTAGTTGTAAACTGAGTTTGATTAACATCAATATCAAAGTCTTTGGTATCATTGATAAATAGTTTTTCTTTGCTGCCGCTACTTAAAAAGTCAAAATGCTTTAAAAGCTCTAAAGGAGACTTCTTTCTGTCTTTGATAACTTTTTTAAGGTTAAACTTGCCATGAGTAGCAACGATATTACGTGTACCTTGGCGAGAAAGCTTTAATCTGTACTCAGGTTTATTAAATTTTATATTAAAAATTAAATAGCTTTCAGATTGTCTAGGCAAAGAAACATTACTTGGAATATCAAACTCTTGCCCAACATTTTTTAAAATAATTTTATCTGTTAATGGGCTTATGATATCTGATACATCAAAAAAGATCATATCTTTTGCTTCTAAAGACGGGATCACTAAAGCGAAATCAATAAATCCATCTTTCTTTAGGCGACCATAATTAATAGTTTTACCACTCACTTCTAGTTCAGAAGTAGTAAGGTCATCATCAAGTGAGAAAGTATGATCAGATAGATCTAGATCTGCTGAAACTTCAGGTATAAAGCCATCAGCTTTTAGCTTAACTGTTAAAGGCTCTTCAAGGTCAGATGGAATATAAACTTGGCCCATTTCATCAGTTACGTATTCAGAAATTGCAAATTCTTCTCCAGATAAAACAATCACTTCAGCGTCAGCTACTGGCTCTTGCTTAGAGTTTGTAACAGTAATGACATGGCCTTTTAAAAGACTAAAAGAAGTTTGGTGCGCCGTTGGGAAAAAGAACCCTTGTGCATAAGTTGTAGCTGAAAATAAAAAGGCTACCGTAATTAATAAACTTTTAAGCATATTATCCTCCAATGATTAATAGTGCTAATCCTTTTAAATTAAACCCTAGACCGGCTTTTGGGGTCAAGCTGAGTAATTAATACATGCCTTTTTAGGGTGCAAAACCCTCTTAAATTGACTTAGAGCTCAATAAAAAGTAATTTACGCCTTCAAGCCTATATGTGGCGGAGTAGCTCAGCTGGTTAGAGCACCGGAATCATAATCCGGGTGTCGGGGGTTCAAGTCCCTCCTCCGCTACCAAAATTAGATTATTTTTAATTACTGAAAAATCTCATTTAAAGCCTCTTCAAATAATAGGTCTTCATTTGTCAGGGATAGGGCTGCTGAGGGCAAAACCATTTTAGAATAAATTTTTAAAATATCTTTTCTGATTTCTAGCTCAACACCAATAGAATTTAAAAAAGTTTTAACGCCAAGGGCAGCTTTTAAGTAGCCATTAAGAACCTTATCCTGGCGAGCAGGGCTTAAGCTGCTAAAACCAGAGTTAAACTTTTTACTAGTAGGCAGTTGTAAAGTAATAGCTTTAGATTTTTTTTCGCCAACAGGTGAGACTTTAACAAGTGTAAGCGTTAACATCATATTGGCGCGGGCTTGTAGAAGTGCAATAGCTTCTTTAGCGTATACAGACACATCATGCTCATAATCTTTTAGGTCTCTTATATTCATAGATCCATTTTTAACGGCAACATGCTTAATAAGCCCACTTTTAATCAAGTCATACATAGAAGTAGAGCTCTCTACACCTTCTAATCTTTTTACGGTTACAAGATCTTGTACTTCGCTTGTGCTGTGAAGAGTAGAGGCCATTGCGAGTGCATTTAAATGTCTTGTTCTATCTAAAAGTTTAAATGGTGAAGGCGTTTTTACTGAAAGCATTTTTCCATCATAAGCCTCTACTAAATCGCGAAAAAACTCTTTAATGGAGCTACTATATAAAGCCTCTAAATATTCTTGGGTGTCATATTTTTGCCCTGTCCATACTTGAAATTCAAAAGATTTAAAATATTTTGCTGACTCAACAGCTTTTTTCTCAAAAGTTTTTGCAGACATCATAGCATTTAAAGCTTCGCGTCTAGATTTGCTGGCGGCAGCAATACGGCTCATCATTCTGCTGTTAGCAATTTCTTCTCGAGACTCTTGCGCAGCTTTTGCAGCATCACCACTATTTTTAGACGCTTCTTCAGCATTTTTTTTCATGTCTTTAACGCTGCCACAAGATGTGAAAGTGAATGAAAAACTTAATATAAGTATAGATTTTAATAGAACCTTGATGTTCATAATGCCCCCTGATTTTTATTATAAAAACTGATTTTAAGGCTGATAGTTTAAGATATAAATAGGCTTCTTTCTTTGTGAAAGAATTACCAGGATTTGAAAGTATTACTTTACACTGGCATATGTCGGCAAGTTTAAGTGTGGTCTTATTAGTTTTGAGGTTGGCATACTATGTGCTTTGTAGTGGGTATGGAAAAATTAATAGTAGTGCTGGCACTTGTGTTAGCTGTGCCTGCGTGGGCACAAGATCAGAAGTTAGATAAATACATTGAGCCGGCTAATTTATGCCCAGTTCACCCCGATGAGTATAAAAAAGCTCTTACTAAATTAAGGTCATTTAGAGAGTCTTTAGAAGAGGCGCCTGAGTGCCAAACTTTAGGAGAGAACCTTCAAAATGTAGAAGATGCATATAGTGAAGCTGATTATAAAAGGATAAAAAATCTTATTCAAAATGAAGAAGGGCGGGCTAAAGAACTTTCACCTTCTGAAGTTGAAGAAGTCAGAGCCTATGCGCAAAAAGTTTCATCAACAGTTGCGGGTTTTGTTGAGCTTTTTAGTAGTAATAAAAAATGTCTTGAAAAAGAAAAGCGTCCAAGTTTACTTTCAAATATAGCCTCTGTAGTGCAAACAACTACAAATTTAGTGGGTAAGGCGACAGGGCCGGGCGGCATACCTTTACAAGTTGGTGGTGGTCTTTTTGCTGGGATATTAAATGGAATTGATGGGTTTTTCTCTAAAGGAAGCGGCTATAATTTTGATAAAAGCCCCGAGCATAGGCAACTTTTTGCGACTCAGCTATGTATTTATAATGACATTAGAACGGATGCAGTTGATTTAATTCACCCAGAAAGACGAGTTGAATTTTTAACAGAAACTTTTCAGAAAAAATACTTAGTAGCTAAATATAACTACTTAACAAAGACCTATCCAGTATGTAATCAGCTTTCTAATTATTACTATCAAAATAACTTTTATATAAGAGATATTATTAAACTGAAAAGCTGGGTAAAATCAGTTCGTGATAGTAATGATTCTTCTTACGATAAATGTTTAGAGATAAACTCTCAGGTTCATAAAAATAAAAAGAGCTCTTTTTTGAGTCTTCAAGACAGTGTTAGTAAGTATCCGTATGGCTATGATGAAATAGCAAGAGTAGAGAGTGGTTATGGTGAAGTCGGTACAAGTAGTAGTTCTACGGCTACGGGCGCAACTTTAGAATGGATAGACCACGTAGGTAGAAATACTCCAGATTTAGAAGTTGTTGCTGAAAGGTCGGTCATTGTAAGCCCGGATGGGGAAATCACACAGGTAGTTGTCCAAGAGTCTGCTGCGGAGTTTTCTGCGAGCCCTTACCATGCAACTTACAGCTGGGAACAAGAATATATTGAAGCGGCAAAAAAAACAGCGCAAAAAGCAATAGAACAAATAGAAGTAGATCCTTTTTTATGTAGTGACCGTAGTGTTCAAAGAGCTAATGAAGAAGCTTTAGACACTATAGAGCAGTATGTTTCTTTATTAAGGAAAAACTCAACAAGGGTTTTAGAAGACTTAAGAGATGAGGCGAATAAATCAGATGATGTGTTTGGTGAGTCTGTAGGTGATTTTTTACTGACAACCATTAGTAAATACAAATGGGCTAAAGATGAGATCTATAGACTGAGTGAGTTGCTACGTCCAGGTTCAAGCAGCGCAAGGTTTGAATTAAAAGAAGCAGTAAGCCAGTTAGATGAAAGACTTTTTGGAGTCTTAGCTCCTGATTTTTTAGATTACCATATCGAAGAGGGTATTGATGATGCCAAAGACTATGATGACGAAAGAAATGATTGGTTAAAAGCAAGAAAAAAACAGCTGGAAAAAATAGGGCTTGAGCCAGACACTATGAATTTTAAAAACGAGCTTGAAAACATAATAGCAACAACGCCATCAGAAGATTACAGAGCTCATGCGGGTTACTATGCCTCTATTGAGCAAGTAGCTAAGCCATTAGAGTCGGCTTTATTTGCTATGAACTCGGTGAATGAGAGCTGCCACTTCTTTGCCATCTCTGGAACATACTTTCCTGAGATAGCTAGCCAGTGTAACAGCGAGGGCTACAATGATCTTAGGGCCAGAGTTGGAAGTTATGAGGCAGATATACTAGCACTGCATCAGTTTGTAGCTTTTGAAAAGCAAAATATTGGAATCGCCTCTGGATGGTCCCATGTCTTATTAAGAAAAATTGAAAATTGGTTTAATTATCGTGGTGAAAGTTTACAGACTTTGCTTGAGTAGAAAGCAAAAAAAAATAAACTAAAAAAGAGAAGGCATAGATCCTTCTCTTTTTTTATGCTATTTCTTTATTTTAAAGGTATCTAGTAAAATGATTCAGGTTTCTAATTTATCAAAATCTTATGGTTCTCGAGTTTTATTTGAGGAGGCAGGCTTTAGTTTATCTAAGGGCGACAGAGTCGGCTTTGTAGGAAGAAACGGTAGCGGGAAATCAACATTATTTAAAATATTGCTAGATCTAGAGACTAAGGACTCTGGAGAGATAATCACACCTAAAGGTTATAGCGTTGGTTATTTAGACCAGCATATTCACTTTACGGAAGAAACTGTTGTGCAAGAATGTTGCAAGGTTTTGCCAGAAGAATTTGAATATGAATATTACCGCGCAGAGAAATTACTATTTGGTTTAGGTTTTAAAGAAGAAGACCTTTATAAGCCTCCAGGAAAGTTTTCAGGTGGTTATCAGTTACGTATTAATTTAGTAAAATGCCTTCTTCAAGAGCCAGATTTATTACTACTAGATGAGCCAACTAACTATTTAGATATATTAAGTTTACGATGGATGAAAAAATTTTTAAGAGCTTATAAGGGTGAGATTATAATCATTACCCATGATAGAGGCTTTATGGACGAAGTGGTGACTCATACAATGGGTATTAGTCGTAAAAAGCTTAAAAAAATAGAAGGCAATACAGAAAAGTTTTACTTACAAATTGGTGAAGAAGAGCTTATCTATGAAAAAACCAGACAAAACCAAGAGAAGCAGGTTAAAAATCTGCAAAAATTTGTGGACCGATTTGGAGCGAAAGCCTCTAAGGCTTCACAGGCTCAATCAATTGTTAAAAAAATAAGTAAGATTGCTATTTTAGATAAGCTTAGCCAAGAGCAAAAGTTGGGTTTTAAATTTAAATATAAGCCCAACCCAGCAAAAGTTTTATTAAGAGTGAATGACTTGGGGTTTGGTTACGATGAAAACGAATTGCTTTTTAAAGACCTTTCGTTTGAAGTAAAGGCCACTGATCGTATAGCTATTATTGGTAAGAATGGTAAGGGTAAAACAACACTTTTAAATGTATTGGCCGATCAATTTAAGCCAGT
>JALZUS010000049.1 GCA_023299885.1 Bdellovibrionales bacterium
TCTCTAAAGTAGCTGTCAGTGTTGAAGACCTCTCTTTACTTACCCGCCAGTTGGCAGTTCTTTTAAAAGCCAATGTCCCATTAGTAGAAAGTTTAGCTGCTGTGGCTGACCAATCAGAAAATGAACAGCTTAGTGTTGTTGTTAGTGATGTTAAAAACCAAGTGAATGAAGGGGGCTCTTTTAACGCTGCCCTTAGAGGTTACCCTAAAGTATTTAATAATATTTTTTGTTCTATGTGTGAAGCTGGAGAAATGGCCGGTAACCTAGATATCATTTTAATGCGTCTTGCAGAGTTTACTGAAAACCAAAAAGAGCTTAACAGTAAGGTAAAGTCAGCAATGATTTACCCCATTATAATGATTGTTGCTTGCGTAGGTATTCTTGCTTTTATATTTATTAAAGTGGTTCCAAAAATGACTGAGATTTTTGAATCACGAGAAGACTTAGTTTTACCTTGGTACTCTAATATGGTTATTGGTATTAGTGGCTTTATGGTGAGCTATTGGATGTATGTCACTGGAGCTATCTTTTTGGCTTACCTTGCCTTTAAAGGTTGGAAAGAATCTGAAACAGGAAAGCCCGCTTGGGACCGTATAAAGTTACAGTTACCTATCTTTGGCAAGCTTTCAAGAACTGTAGCTACAGCACGCTTTACAAGAACATTCTCTACACTATTAACTGGTGGAGTAGATGTTGTCGGGTCTTTAGAAATTGTTAAACATGTAGTTGATAATAGCGTACTCGCTAAAGCTATTGAAGAGGCTAAAGATAATATAAAAGAAGGTGAATCTATAGCTGGACCACTTAAAAGGTCGGGGCAGTTCCCTCCTATTGTAACTCATATGATTAGCATTGGCGAAAAAACAGGAGACTTAGAAACTATGTTAACCTATGTGTCTGACTCCTATGACTTCCAAGTTAAAAACACTGTTGATGGTTTAACAGCCGCTATGGGTCCCATTATGCTTGTATTTATGGGTGGAATTATTGCGACTATTGTATTTGCTATTATGATGCCCATGATGCAAATGAATAATTTTAACTAATAACTTATGCTTATCTATTGAGCTATCCCCTTATATATCTAATTTTTGGACTTTCGCATAACAAGAGTCTCATGTAATATTTTGTATTACGGAGGCTTCTTATATGAAACTTATTACCCTATTAAAAAATAACAACAGCCGCATTAATAACAACAAAGGTATGACATTAATTGAGATTATTATTGTTGTAGCTATTATTGCCGGAATCAGTACTACATTAATTACTAACGTTCTTGGTCAAAGTGCAAAAGCACAAGTAAGCCAAACAAAAATTAAAATGGCAGCTATTGCATCAGCATTAGACTTATACAGTGTTGATTGTGGAGAGTACCCCGAGTCTTTAGATGACTTAGTGACAGCTCCTAGCTCTTGTAACTCTTGGGGTCCAGAGCCTTATTTAGATCCAAAGAAAAAGAATCTGTTTGTAGACGCTTTTAAAGGCGACCTTGTTTACGAAAGAGATGGCGGCGATTATGAGCTTCTTTCATTAGGTAAAGATAGGCGTGAAGGCGGAGACGGCTCCGACGCAGATATATTCCATGAATAGATTTTTTTCTACCCAGAAAAAATCAGTATTACTTAATAACCGTGGGATGACCTTAATTGAGATTCTCGTGGTCTTATTTATTGTTGCAGGCCTTATAACCATAACAGCCTCTCCCCGATCTAATCAAAAGTATATTTCTCGTAATGAAGTCACTAAACTAAAAACTCTTTTTAGGCAGACACAAAATACTTCAAGACTTAATAATACAGTTTATAGAATTAAATTTTTACTCAATATTGAGGACGAAGATGGCCAAGCTATTCAGCAGTCTTATTTAGTTGAAAAAAAATCTGAGCCTACAGAAGCTAATATCATTGAAGAGGAAGATGAGGATAAGCCACCTTCTGATGGCTTTGAATTAGCCACTAATATTACTAAAAAGCCCAGACCTTTACCAAGACCACTTATTATTAGCCACGTAGAAATTAAAGGCGTAAAAGATAAAATTGAAGATGATGAGGCTTATATTTACTTTTCTCCCAACGGCAGTATTACTGAAGCGATAATAAGCATTGATGTCGGTTTACCTAAAAATTGGAGCCTTGTAACTCACCCCTTTATAGCCGAACTCAATTTAATAAAAGAAGATATCGACCTAGAAGATATAAACAAAGAGCTTTAAGCCTTAGGTCCTGAACCAGTATTTAATTAAGCTTGTCCATTATAAGATACTCCAATGAACAATAAAGGTTTTTCACTCATAGAGATTATTATAGCTATTGCTATGCTGACAATTGCTATGAGTGCTACGCACACAAGCTGGTCAAGCAGCGTGCTCGCTTTAAAAAAAACAAGTCATAATAATAACATAAGCCAATTACTTGAACGTAAAATGATAGAAATGGAGACTTTATATTCTAAAGAATCTTTTGATAGCATACCTAAAGAGCTTAAAGGTGATTTTGGCGAAGACTTTAATAGATACACTTGGACTATGAAAACCCAAGAGTTTGAAATGCCTGACCTCACACGTGTTTTGCTAGCTAAAGACGGTGAAGTGGATGAAACCACAACTACTATAATGAATCAAATGAGAGAGTTTATGAATAAAAGTGTACTAGAAATAATAGTTTCTGTAACAATCATTATTGATAAAAAACCTTATACGCATTCTGTTTCTAATTATTTTGTGAACTATGACCAAGAGCTTAATATACCTGGCTTAAGTGCACTTGGTGGACTGTAACACCTATGACTAAAAACAATAACACAAACAATAACACAAACAATAACAAAGGTATGACTCTTATAGAGATTGTTATTGGTATGGGTATTTTTGCCTTTATTACTATTTTTACATCTTCAACTGTACAAAATATAATGCAGTATAAGAGAAACACAGATAACCGACTAGAGGCTGAAGGTATTGTCAGAAGTGCCTTAAGAATTATGGTAAAAGATTTTGAGCGTGCTTATAATTATAAAGATATTAATATTCAGTTGTATAATTTAGCTCAAAAACAAAGAATTGAAGAAGCTAAAGAAAAAGCAAGAACAAACCCATCTCCACCTGCCAATGGTGGCTCTAGTGGGTCCACAGCTGGCAGCACAAACCCTAACCCTGCAACACCAAGCGCTCCAGGGGCACAGGCTGTTGATTACGAAAAAGATTTCCCATTAAAAGAAGAAATTATTTTAACTCATTTTAAAGGCGAAACAGATACAGTTTCTTTTACTAGCCTTAATAATATAGAAACTAATAATAATGTGCCTGAAAGTGACCAAGCAGAAATTAGCTATAACCTGCAAGAGTGTAAAAGCCCTTACGGAGACAAAGGCACAAGTAATTGTCTTATTCGCACAAGCAGTAACTATATAGATGACGAGCTTGAAGAAGGTGGCATAAAAACAATTTTTTTAGAGAATATCGAAAAATTTCAATTACGCTACTTAGGCACAGAGCATGATATTGAATCTAAAAAGCTTGAGTGGGTTAAAAAGTGGGACTCTGAAGAAGGCGATGAAGAGATTCGCAACAAATTCCCTGGGGCTGTAGAAATAACATTAGAAGTAGCACCCTTTGAAAAAAATAAAAAATACAAGATTGCTATGACTATGATTGCTTCTGTTTGGGGCTCTAATGTAACTACTGAGTTTAATACAGAAGACAGTACGCCTCCAGCGCAACCAGACTCTGCAGCAGGCGCCAACGGAGGCACTAATGGAGGTACAGTTGGGCCCTAAAAAAGTACAAACACCAATAAGTAAAGCTAACAACCCTGCAAATAATCAAGATGGAGTTGCTCTGCTTATTGTTATTATGTTTGTCGGCATTCTTGCTTATATAGGCTTAGAGATGGGTAGCTTAACATCTACAGAATATAAATCGGCCACTTACAATATTCATTCTTTAAAAGCAAAATATGCAGCTAAGTCTGGTGCTGAGATTAGTTTGCTGAGAGTGCTTCTTTATAAAAAAGCCACTACCCTTATTAAAAATGCTCAAAACCAGAACCCAGACACACCTATACCTATTACTGAGCAAATGCTTGATGTGATCTGGAGCTTTCCTTTTGGCTGGCCACCTACTCAACTTTTAGGAGAAGAGGCTGAAGACGCCTCTGCTGTTACAAAAAGTGAGCTCAATGACCTCGAAGAAGAATCTGTATTTGATGCTCAGTACTTAACAACTATTGAAAGTGAAGGTGGGCGCATTGATATTAACGGCCTCGCCTCCCCTTCTAAAAAGTTACGTGACTCTATTTTTGAACAAATCCTTACCGTATTTGAATCTCAACTAGAAAGTGATGAAGCTTTTGAAGACGAGTACGATGATAAAAACTTTAGAGAGCTTGTTTTTGCCATGATGGACTGGGTCGATGAAAATAAAACGAAGGAAGAAACTCAAGCTAGCGAAAGCCTTGATTACAGTGACTATAATATTGAGTCTGAAATGCTACCTCCAAATGCCGCCTTTAAAACTATTAAAGAAATACGACTTGTAAAAGGAATGGATGATACTCTTTTTGACTTATTAAAGGACCGAGTCACCGTTTTTGGTATTAGAGGCATACAAGTTAATTATGCTGACAGGCCTGCCCTACAGTCTATTGATGAAAAAATAACTGATGAAATTGCTAATGAAATTATTAGTAGGCGTAATGACCAAGATCGTGGCGGCCCCTTTAAAGATGAAGACGAATTTTTCTCTTACGCAAGTAGCCTCGGTTTAGAAAAAGTAGACTTTAATGCTAATAACATCCCTTTACTTTTTGACCCTGTTTATAATTTCAGGATTACCAGCACAGGGCTTTTTAGAGATACTAAAAAAGAAATAACAATTATTACCTATGATGCTGATTCTTTAAAAAACCACTATGCCCGCTTGCTTGATAAAGAAGATGAAGATCAAAACCCACCTGACCCCAACGACCCTAACCAGCAGCCACAGCAGCCTGACCC
>JALZUS010000050.1 GCA_023299885.1 Bdellovibrionales bacterium
GGGCCTGGTGGCGACGAAGAATTTGACGAGCGTTATGATGAGATCATTGCTTTTGCATCAGGTGTTAAAACTGTGAGTGCGTCACTATTGCAGCGAAAATTTAAATTAGGTTACCCAAGGGCTGCAAGAATTATTGAAACCATGGAAGAGCAAGGCGTGGTTGGCCCAGCCCGAGGAAGTAAGCCCCGTGAGGTTTTAATTAACGATTTAAAGTAAAAGTGCCGATAGGTATCTATCTTTTTAGAAAGGGATATTTAATGAAGATAATGATTAGTTTATTAGGGTTATGTTTTTTTGTGGGTTGCTCTACAGTTGAGCGAGGAGGCAGAGAGTTGGCTTCTAGTATAAAAGAAGAGCCGGTAAGATATCTTGAGAATGAGCTAGTTACTGTTGCAGTGAGTGATGCTAGAAAGGTAGATATTTTAAATAACCTAAATAATTATAAGGTCCCAAGAGTGACATCAAATAGCAGTAATAATAAATACTTGGGCTATGCAGCGCTTGGTTACACTGTGAAGAATATTCTTGTTTCGTATTCAAGTGAAAAGGCCGTTGGGCTCTGCAATTGGCTTATTGAGATGGAGAATTATCGTAGCGGAGCAATCGCTTTTTTAGATTATACAATTCTGGCTAATCCTAATAATTATCTAAAGTCACTTTCTAGAGGTAATAGAGTTGCTATCGAGCATTCGTATACAGGCCTATCTCTTGAATGTAAAAAGCAGGTTCGAGCAGCACAGACAAAATAATAAAGTTTAGGGGCCGATGTAGAAGCACAGGCAAGGGTGCCAGGCGAATTCCTGGCCGCGTATTGCAAAAAATATAAAAAAGCAGCTCTTAGTTAAAGGCTGCTTTTTTTATGCTATAAAAACCTATGAAAAAAATAATTATGTTATTTGCAATGTTAGCTTTAATTTCTGCTTGTGGAGTTAAGGGCGACCCTTTGCCACCAGAAAAATTTCCTGAAAAAAAACAAATAATAAAAATGGATACAGAAGATGACACAACAAAGAAGGTTAACTAATGGCTTTAAGTATAAAAAAATTTAAAGGCATAGCAACAGCCTTAATCACTCCCTTTAATGATAACGGTGGCGTCGACTTAGACTCTTTCGGTAAACTTTTAAAACAGCAATATGGCGGCGGAGTAAAACATTTTATTATTAATGGCACTACTGCAGAAAGCCCAAACCTAGAATTTAATGAAGTTAAAAAACTTTTTAATTACGCTAAAGAAAATTTGCGCTCAGACGTAGTACTGACAGTTGGTACGGGCAGCAACTCAACGGCAAAAACTATCGAGACGACTAATAAGGCCGCCGCCCTTGGAGCACACGCAGCCCTTGTTGTGGTGCCCTATTATAATAAACCGACTCAGGCGGGTATAGTGGCCCATTTTACTGCTGTTGCTGAGAGTAGTGATATACCTATTATTTTATACAATGTACCTGGGCGTACCATAGCTAAGCTAGAGCCTGAAACTATTGCTTTATTAAGTAAACATAAAAACATCATAGGCATTAAAGATGCCACAGGCGACATTAGTCACTTTTTAGAAACAAAAAAATTAGTGTCATTTGATTTTATATTTTTAAGTGGTGATGACGGCACTTGCGTAGAGTTTTTTGAAAAAGGGGGCGATGGAGTTATTTCTGTTGTTTCTCATTTAATGCCAAAGGTGTTGGTGGACTTTTATAGTCGCGCAAAACAAGATGGTTCGGGTAAAGAGTCTGAATCTTTTCATTGTTATAATGAGTTATTGGATTTTCTTTATTGTGAGCCTAACCCAACGCCAGCAAAAATGGCGCTTTATAAAATGGGGATCATTGGCACGCCAAATTTAAGGTTGCCGTTGCTTCCGATGACTCCGGAGAAAACAGAAGGGTTTATAAAATGTCTGAAAACACTAGAGCTTCTGTAGGCATTATTGGTGCTGGTGGCCGCATGGGCGAAAGCTTATGTAGGTTGATTGGTGAGAGTAAAGACTTAACTTTAGGCTTTGGTTTTGTTCGCTCAAATAAGGGGGCCGATTCTGGGGATGGTTTTGTTTCTAGCTGGTTAGATGCGCCTAGTGATATTAATGCAGTCATTGATTTTTCATCTCCAGAGCTTTTTTTAGAGGCTTTAGATTTTTGTGTTGAGCGTAAAATTTTATTTGTAAGCGGGACAACTGGCTTAACAGAGGCTCATTTTCAAAAGCTAGAAGAAGCTTCTAAAAAAATACCAGTTTTATGGGCTTCTAATATGAGTTTGGGTGTCCAGTTTGTTAATAGGTTACTAGCTAGTTTTTCTGAGCTTCCAGAAGATTTTAAGTTTCAAATGTCTGAGTGGCATCATATTCATAAGAAAGATGCCCCTAGTGGCACGGCGATTACTTTGCAAAAATCACTTCAAAAAATACTGGCAGAGGCTTTGCCTAATATTGTATCTCACCGAGAAGGTGAAATATTTGGTATTCATGAAATAGAGGCAAGGTCTAATGAAGAGGTAATAACCTTAAAGCATGAGGCTTTAAATAGAGATGTCTTTTCAAAAGGAGCATTAGTGGCCGTTAGAAGCCTGCTCAATAAGCCCGCAGGTCGCTATTACTTATAGTGCTATTAAGTTCATTGTTTTTGTGGGATAAACCAGAAAACAAAGGAGCTTAAATTATGCAATTTTATATAGACAGTGCCGACATCGAGGAAGTTAAAGCAGCCAATAAAAGAGGCTGGGTTGATGGTGTAACAACAAACCCGAGTTTAATTGCAAAAGTTGGACGCCCGATAAAAGATGTTATCAAGGACATATGTGCTGAAGTTGATGGCTTAGTTTCTGCTGAAGTTTTAAGCCTTGATGCAGATGGAATGGTTAAAGAAGGTAAAGAGCTTGCTAAAATCCATGACAATGTTGTTGTAAAAATACCCATGACTGAAGAGGGATTAGTGGCAGTAAAGCAGCTAACCTCTGAATGTATTAAAACAAATGTAACGCTTATTTTCTCGCCACTCCAGGCCTTAATGGCTGCAAAAGCTGGGGCGACACTAGCTTCTCCTTTTGTTGGAAGGCTTGATGATATCTCTCATGATGGCATGGATTTGATTAGTCAAATTGTTCAAATTTACCAAAATTACGATTTGGATACTCAAATACTAGCCGCAAGTATTAGACACCCTATGCATATTGTAGAATCTGCCTTAATTGGTGCAGACATAGTGACTGTTCCTTATAAAGTTATGCAGGGGCTTGTAAAGCATCCATTAACTGACAAAGGTCTGGCTCAGTTTATGAAAGATGCAAAAAAAGCGTAAGCTAGTTTCATGAAATATTTAGTTTTTTTATTACTGGGGGCATGCGCAAGTCTTGTTGAGAGTGGTTCTCAAATTAAAAAGGTAGAGCTACCTCTAATTAGGGTAGCTCAAATTGTAGAGCAGAGTCTTCCTGAGGGTAAGTTTTTTAGCAGTTCTAATGGTAGAGAGTTTGTATCTAACGAATTTTATCCACATGGTAGGCATACGCACCTTTGGTATACGCCAAAAGATAAAAATAGAAAGCACTACTTTGCCCATGTTTTAGTGCTTGGATCAAGAAGGCCATATCGCGTAAGTGTACGTGTTTTAGAGAAAACAAAGCAGAGTGTTTTATCTGAAGAAATGGTTAAGACCTCTAGGCTTAACAAAAAGCTTTCTGAGTACCTAGCCAATCGGGTAGAACTTAATCTCAACAAAGGTCTCAAAGATTTAAATGTTATTGACGACTTCAGAGTTTTTTAAAAGAATAGATATAGTTTGAATATCTTTTGACTAGCCATGGAGGGACGTCATTGCTTAATACTAGCGCTGCTATTTCTGGATTATTTTATGCGTTTAAAACAACTATCCTTTCTTGGGGTTTAGGTTTTTTAGTATCTGCATTTTCATTTTCTACAGCTAATGATGATTTTAGAAATATAAACAACGCCGAAGCATTAGTGGTTCGAGTTCAAACAGAGTCCCCGGCGGTCATTGCTTATGAAGAGGCTATTCGTTTAGATCTTAATAAAGCTAATAATAAAGCTAATAAGAAAAAGAATAGCGAAGAGAGTACTCATATATATGATGTAGCGGGTTTAGAAATTAGTACTAACGATGATATTAATATCGATACTTTAAGGAATATTAGTTTTGAAGACAAAGCCATAACTATGAGTGGTTTAGTTATTACTGCTGGAGCTATCGTCCAAGAAAAGGCAGAGCAAGACTTAGAAGGTATTGTGATTGTTGGTTTTAATGGTGGCATTAGAAAGTTATCGCCAGCTAAAATCTCGACAGAGTTAGAAAAGCGAACAATTGCAGCTAATGAAAGTAAGAGAGACTTCAAGGAAAAGGCTCCTGAAGTTAGCAGCGTCAGCTTAGTGGCTGAAAAGCCTGTGGCGCTCACCGGGTCATTAGAATTTGATTTTGGACTGAGCTTAAAGCCAAAGCAAAAGATTATTGTTTATACCTCTCACCTTGGACAGCTTACTGATAGTGCGCGAGTGAATCCTAAGCAAGGTACATTTGCAATCACTGCAACAAAAGGCTTAAGTGGATTTTTGGTGGCGGAGCTTCAAGATGAATTTGGTGGCGTTGTTGCAGAGGCAGAGACTATGCTTAGTGGCCAAATGGCTAGGGACTCAATTAAATTAACTCTTAAAAAGATAAGCCAAGGTCTTACAGTTGCCGTGAATGACTTTGCGGACACGGGTTATTCAGTTAATAAATTGAATCCAAAGTATCTTTATGTAGAGAATGAAAATATAAGTAGAAGGTTACATTTATCAAATGATGGCCGCTATAAAGATAATGATATTTTAAAAGGCTCGAATGCCGTAGTAAGCGTAAGATACTCGGGGGCTGAGCATAGTTATAGGCCTACATTAAGTAGAATAAATGCCGGTACAAAAGCAAAAATTGAAATCTTTAGAAATTCTCATGCTGATATTATAGAAAAAGCAATCGGTGTTAAGAGCTCTTCTGGATTTATATTTGGCCAGGTCACAAAAAAGGGAGTTCCTATTCAGGGGGCTGAGGTTATTTTTGCAGATGATGCAATCTCTGCTAGTTACTTTTTATCAGACAGAAATATTCCTAAGCTTATTTATGACGTAGATAAAGAGGCCACTGTAACCGGAGCGCAGGGTTACTATGCTGCTGGCAATGCTTTACAGTACTCTTATACAGCTGTCAGAGTTAAATATCAGGGCAAACTTTATAATGCTGAGGTCGTTCCAACAAGACCAGGCTTTGTAACTTATTTTAATTTTGAATTAGGCACACAAAGAAATGCAAAAGCTGAAGTAAAATCATTTTTAACAAATCAAGTTTTAGGGTCTGAAGTAGAAACTTATGGCCTAGGTATTAATTCGCTATCTCAAGATATAGATAGGCTAGCGCTTTCATATAGGCCTGGTGAAGTCTTATTTGATGTGGACCCGGGTGAGCCTTACGCTAAATTTATGCAATCGTTTTCGCAAAATGAAAAAAACTTTGTAATGTACGCATTGCAGGAGAGCTTTTTCTTAGATTTAGCAAGTCAGGCTAAAGTTAAAATCTTAGCAAATACAGGAATTATTTTTGGCACAGCAAATTCAGCGACAGACATTGTGGGTGCTGTTGGAGACGTGGAAGATATCATATACTTTGATCGCTCAGGAAATAGGCTGAGCTCATTGCCTGCTGCCGGCGGAGGCTTTCTTATTTATAATCAGCCAGAAGGTCAAAAAGTAGTGACAGCCTCTTGTGGTAAAAAGGTTTTTACTAAGCAAATTTTAATTGAAGCTAGAAAACTTCATGGTGTTCATGTAAGTTGTTCTCAGGATGATTAACGAACTCACAAATGCAGAAAAAGATTTTCAATTAGCTGAATTTTCAGCTGTTTTAAGTGATCTGCATTTAACAGAAGCACAAGAGCCTATCGAAGATAGGCCTTTGTGGAAAAAGTATAAAACAAAAGAATTTTTTTTTGATCATGATTTTGCAACTTTTTTAAAAGAGCTAAAAGAAAAAGCTAAAGCTTCGCAAAAAATAAATAAGCCTAGTGTCCTTGAGGGTGAAGAGCTTTCAAGCAATAGTGAGCCAGTACATAACCCAGTTATAGAGCTTGTTTTGGCGGGTGATATCTTTGATTTTGACAGCGTAACGGCCCTGCCTAAGGCTCCAACTTATAGAATTTCTAAATTAGAGCGATCAAGAGGTCTGCGCCCAGAAGAAGAAAAGTCTGTTTTTAAAATTAGAAAAATAATAGATTCACATTTTATTTGGTTTAAAGCTTTGAGTGACTTTATTAAAGAAGGCAACAGGGTTGTTTTTATTATTGGGAATCATGATTTAGAGCTTCATTTTTTAAAGGTACAAAAAGAAATCTTAAGGACCTTAGAACTCAATGATGATGAACTTGAAAGAATTCGTTTTACTGAGTTTTTTTACATTAGCAATAAAGATACATTAATAGAGCATGGTAACCAGTATGATCCTTTTTGTTTAATACCAGACCCAGTGAGCCCCTTTTTAAAAAAGTTTGACCGTATAGAAATAAGAATTCCTTTTGGTAACCTGGCTACTAGGTACTTAGTGAATGTTATGGGATTTTTTAACCCTTATGTGGAATCAAATTACATTATGTCTGCAGGGGCCTATGTTAAATTTTTCTTTAAATATATTGTAAAGTTTCAGCCGCTTATAATGTTAACGTGGATTTGGAGCTCTACCTTAATACTTTATCAAACTTTTTTTGATAGTTTAATGCCGGTACTTCGTGAGCCTTTAGAGTTTGAGGGCAGAATCGAACAAGTGGCTAAGCGTTCTAATGCTACGCCAAGAATGGTGCGTGAACTTAGGAGCTTAACGGCAGAGTCAGTGACCTCCAAACCTTGGTTAGCTTTTAAAGAGCTATGGTTGGATAGAGCATTTATTGTGTTACTTGCCTTTGTTGTTATTTTTCAATTATTTTTATTTATAGATGCGGCTTTTGATATCGCTATTTTTTGGACATTAATTCCATTGAGTTTATTTGCACCCTTTTTTATTTTTTACTCGAGGACTATCACTTCAGAAATTCCAGAGTATAAAAAGCCTAAAGAGCGTACTTTAACAATGGCAAGTTTGATTACTGGCGTAAATAGAATTATTCATGGGCATACTCATATTGTTAGGCATGAAATTATTGGGCCTATTGAGCATCTTAATAGTGGGACATGGTCGCCAGCTTTTACTGATGTTGAATGTAGCGTACAGATTGCTCAAAAAACTTATGTTTGGCTGTCCCCAGCAAAAAGTGGTGGCCGTACGGCAGAGCTTTTTGAGTTTGTGGACGGAGCCTCAAGAAGGGCATTTGGGCGAAAACCAGAGATTGGAACGCTGCCTAATCCAGCATAAAACCCAGCCCAAATACTAATTATAGCTGTTTTACGCCTAGCAAAATGGCTTTTACTGGTGAAATGGCTTTAATTTTGAGTTAGGCTTTATTCATTAACAATCAATCAGAGGAGGCAATTATGGCTGATACTTATGTAGTAACAAGCAAAGTTAAAAAATTAATCAAAGAAACTGGTGGGTGTAATACTTCTGGTGAAACTATCGAAGTTTTAAGTGAAGCAGTAAGAAGACTATGTGAAAAAGGTGTTGAGAGCGCTAAATCTGATGGTCGTAAAACTGTAATGGCAAGAGACATCGTAATCGATCACCTATAGTTTTTAAAATATTTTAGTTGGCTACAGTCGCCAACAGCAATGAGCCACCTTTCTTGGGTGGTTTTTTTGTGCTTAGTTCAAAAGCTTTAAAAAGCCATTCCAATCTAAAATTTTAACGCCAAGGCTTTCTGCTTTAGTGAGTTTGCTGCCCGCATTTTCGCCAGCTAATAAGTAATCTGTTTTTTTACTAACACTTCCAGGGCTTTTGCCTCCAGCAGCTTCGATTTTATCTTTTATACTGTTGCGGTCTTCAGGGAGTGTGCCGGTGACAACAATGCTTAGTCCTTCAAATGTATTGGATGTTGTTGTCATTTTTTTAGCTTCTATTTTTAAATTTACACATGCGACAAGAGAATCTAGCTCTTTAATGAAATCTTTATTTTTTAAAGCTTCGCTAATTGATTCTGCTACCTTGGGCCCGACATCATTAATGTCTACAAGCTCTTCGACAGTAGCAGCTTTAAACAGTTCTGGAGTACTGAATTTTTTTGCAATAAGTTTTGCTGTTTGTTCACCAACAAAACGAATGCCTAATCCGTAAAGTAACTGTCCCCAATTGCAAGTTCGGCTCTTATTAATGCTATCAACAATATTTTGTGCTGACTTTTCGCCTTGTCGTTCTAGGCTAATAATTTGCTCTGCTTTAAGCTTGTAAAGGTCGGAGAAAGTTTTAACTAGCCCCTCATCATAAAGTTGGTCCGTTATTTTTTCGCCTAACTTATCTATGTTCATAGCGCGGCGGCTTACAAAATGTTTTAAGCCTTCTTTAATTTTAGCAGGGCAAGATAAATTTATACATCTTAGTACGGCTTCATTTTCTGGCTTATTAGCTGTTTCATTGCAGGCGGGGCAATTGATATTAATGTTGTAGGCTTTTGAATTCTTAGGGCGCTTATCTTTTATAACTTCAACAACCTCTGGGATCACATCACCAGCACGCTGGATAATAACAGTGTCTCCGATGCGCACATCTTTTTTATCAATTTCATCTTGGTTGTGAAGTGTTGCATTGGTAATGGTAACGCCGCCTACATTGACGGGGTCCATAATAGCAACAGGCGTGAGTGCGCCGGTTCGGCCTACCTGTATTACTATGTCAGTAATTATTGTTGTTGCTTGTTCGGGTGCAAATTTTCCGGCAGTGGCCCATCTTGGTGAGCGAGCAATGAACCCAAGCTCTTGTTGCTGTTGAATTGAATTTACTTTTATGACGACACCATCAATATCAAAGCTTAGTTTGGCTCTGTGTTTTTCTGTGTTGTTATAGTATTGAATGGCTTCTTTAGGATTTTTAGCAAGGCTACAAAGAGTGTCATCGTAACTTTTGAGTGTTGGTATTTTTAAGTCAGACATATAGTCAATAAATTCTGCATGAGTTTCAAAGTTTGCACCGTCAATTTCACCATGAGCATAAAAATAAGCGCGCAAAGGTCTTGAGGCGGTAATTTTTGGATCAAGTTGCCTTATGGTTCCAGCGGCTGCGTTTCTAGGGTTTGCAAAAGTTTTTTGTCCAAGCTCAGCCTGCTTTTTATTGAGTAGTGCAAAATCTTTTTTGTTAATAATAACTTCGCCACGTACCTCTAAAAGTTTTGGTGGCGTTTTGGTCGATAGCTTTAAGGGTATCGACTTTATAGTTTTAACTTGCTCTGTGACATCTTCACCAATAAGGCCATCGCCTCGCGTAATGGCGCCGGTCATTAATCCGTTTTCATAAATAACTTCTAAGGCTAGCCCATCAAGCTTTGGCTCGCAGAAAAAAGAGACCTTAGCGTTTTCATTGAGTAGTTTTTTAATGCGCGTATCAAAAGCCTCTATATCTTCTGCATTATAACTATTTTGCAAAGAGAGCATGGGTTTTCGGTGTGGCACCTTGCTAAAGGCTTCAAGTATTTCACCACCCACTTTTTGGCTTGGAGAATCTGCAGTTATCCAGCCAGGGTTATTAGCCTCTAGCTCTAGGAGTTGGTTAAAAAGTTGGTCATATTTATAGTCAGAGACCTTGGGTTTATCCAAGACATGATAGCTATAATTATGATCGTTAATCTCTTGGCACAGCTCGAGATATTTCTTTTTAGTCATAAAATTATAATAATAGAGTTTTAAAGCTTTTATTACCCGTTGATGCATCACAAGAAGCCCATCTTTAGTATGAAAGTTTTCTAGGAAGTATGGCTGTGGCTATTACTGGGCTTGAGCTTTAAGCCATTACGCCGTAGAACAAATAATTAACAATGGGAGAACCTATCAATGATAGATGTAAATAAGGTGGCAGAGCTTGCCCGTTTAAAAATCACTGAAAAAGAAGGTCAAGATTACAGTAATCAGTTGTCCGCCATTTTAAAGCATTTTGAAATGCTTGAGGCTGTCGACACAAAAGATATTGAGCCTATGGTGACGCCCTCAGAAATTGAGCTAAGTTTTCGTGAAGATAATGCCACAGAGTGGAGCAATGCAGAAACAGCCTTAGATCAAGCGCCAGAAAAAGCCGGCCGATTATTTAAAGTTCCACCGGTAGTATAAGAGGGTAAATGATGGAAAATATTATATATAAAAATGCTATAGACCTAAATGCTGATTTCATCTCGGGCAAACATACTGCTGTTGAAATCACTCAGGCTTTTTTAGATCAAATTGAAAAAGAAAATAAAACAATTAATGCTTTTGTGCGCACTAATGATAAGGCTTTAAAAGTAGCCGCCCAGCAAGATGCTGATAAATTGGCGGGTAAAGATTTGGGCCCACTGGCTGGCGTGCCCATTGGTATTAAAGAAATGTTTTGCACTGAAGGCCTTGAGACGACAGCGTGTTCAAATTTATTAAAAGGTTTTGTGCCGCCATATTCGGCCACAGTTGTAAAAAAATTAGAAACGGCTGGCGCTATTATTATTGGCAAATGCAATCAAGATGAATTTGCCATGGGCTCAAGTAATGAAAACTCTTGTTATGGCGATGTAAAAAACCCATGGAATATTGAACATGTTCCGGGTGGTTCTAGCGGTGGTTCTGCAGCAGCAGTTGTTGCTGGTATGTCGCCAATTACTATGGGCACTGATACGGGCGGCTCTATTAGGCAGCCCGCACACTTTTGTGGCGTAGTTGGTGTAAAGCCAACTTATGGCCGTGTAAGTCGTTATGGTATAATTGCATTTGCCTCTAGCTTAGATCAGGCGGGCCCGTTTTCTAAAACTGTGAAAGAGTCAGCTTTAGTTTGCGAAGTGATTTCTGGGCAAGATCCAATGGATGGAACAACTTCAAGTTTGCCAGTGCCTGAGTGGTCAAAAAATATTTCAGCAGACTTAAAAGGAATGAAAGTTGGTTTGCCTAAGGAATACTTCAGTGACGCCATTGAGGCGGATGTAAAAGAAGCTGTTGATAAATCCATTGAGTGGGTTAAAGCTGCGGGCGCTGAAATTGTAGAAGTGAGTTTACCAAATACTCATTTAAGTATTCCTGTTTATTATTTAGTGGCAACAAGTGAGGCTTCTAGTAATTTATCTCGCTATGACGGCGTCAGATATGGGCAGCGCTCAGACTTTGAAGCTAACCCTCCAAAAGATTTAGCTGATTTTTATTCAAGAAACAGAGGTGAAGGTTTTGGCGAAGAGGTGAAGCGTAGAATAATGCTTGGAACTTATGCTTTATCGAGCGGTTATTTTGATGCTTATTATAAAAAAGCATGTCAGGTGCGTAGGGTGCTAAAAAATGATTTTGAAGAGGCTTTTAAAAAATGTGATGTGCTTTTAAGCCCTGTGGCCACAACACCTGCTTTTAAGATTAATGAAAAAACATCTGATCCATTAGCAATGTATTTAAATGATATTTATACAACATCGACAAACTTAGCAGGTTTGCCAGGGATGAGTGTCCCCTGCGGAATGACAAAGTCTGGCTTGCCAATTGGCTTACAATTAACAGCCAGTCATTTTGAAGAGCAGAAAATGTTTAACGTAGCCCAGGCTGTAGAAGATGCGGCTGATCAGGTAAAGAGGTGGCCCAATGGCTGAATTCGGAAATAGTGGATGGGAAGCTGTTATTGGCTTAGAGGTTCACGCTCAATTAAATACTAAAAGTAAAATGTTTTCTCCAGACTCAACAAAGTTTGATGCTGGTGATAATCAAAATATTCATCCTATTAGTTTGGCTCTGCCGGGGACTCTTCCAAGAGTTAACAAAGGGGCTATTGAAAGTTCTGTGAAAACGGGCTTAGCTTTGGGTTGTGAGATTAGAAATAAATCAGTTTTTTCAAGAAAAAATTATTTTTATCCTGACTTACCAAAAGGTTATCAAATTTCACAATTTGATGAGCCATTATGTGAGCATGGTTCAATTGAATTTTTTGTTGGTAAAGAGAAAAAGACTGTGGGTATTACTCGCGCACACATGGAAGAAGATGCGGGCAAAAGCACGCATCATGGCGAGTACTCGCTGATCAACTTAAACCGCGCAGGTATTCCTTTGTTGGAAATCGTTTCTGAGCCTGACATTAGGTCTTCAAAAGAAGCGGCAGAGTATGCTAAGGCGATTAGATCTGTACTTAGATACTTAGATGTTTGCGATGGTAATATGGAAGAGGGCAGCTTACGCTGTGACTGTAATGTTAGCGTAAGAAAAGTTGGAACAGAAAAATTTGGAACAAAGGTTGAGCTTAAAAATATAAACTCATTTAGGTTTGTTGAAAAAGCTATTGATTATGAAATTCAAAGGCAAATAGATTGCTTGGAGTCTGGTGAAGAAATCATTCAGCAAACAAGGCTTTATGACTCTGCAAAAAATAAAACTTTTGCTATGAGAAAAAAAGAAGAGGCACATGATTACAGGTACTTTCCAGATCCTGACTTGCTTCCTGTATCTATTGAGGATTCATGGATTGAGACGATTAAATCAAGTTTGCCAGAGCTGCCTCGTCAAAGAGCAGAGCGTTTTGTATCAGAGTACGAGCTTCCAGAATATGACGCCTTAGTTTTAACGCAAGAAAAAGCAGTAGCTGATTATTATGAAAAGGTTGTTAAGGAAAGCAAAAGTCCAAAAGCTTCCTCTAATTGGATTATGACAGAGCTTATGCGTGAGCTTAAAGAATCAAAAACAGAAATTGAAAATTCGCCAATCACTGCAGCCCATATGGGAGAGCTTGTTGGTTTGGTAGAGGCCAAAACACTTTCTGGTAAAATGGCAAAGGCTGTTTTTGCAGATATGTGGTCTACAAGTAAATCTCCAAAAGCTATTGTCGCTGAAAAAGGAATGTCACAAATTACTGACCCAGCACAAATTGCTGAAATTGCTAAAAAAGTAATTGCTGCTAGCCCGGGACAGCATGAGCAGTATAAAGCTGGCAAAGTAAAACTATTTGGATTTTTTGTGGGCCAGCTTATGAAAGAATCTAAAGGTCAGGCTAATCCAGAAATAGTAAATAAGGTTTTAAAAGAACTTTTATGAGAGTAGCAGCTCTTGATTTTGGATCGAATACTTTTTTACTACTAATTGCTGACTTAAAAAAGACAGCAACGGGGTGGGCTTTAGAAAAAGTAATTTGTGATGAGGTAACATTAACAAGACTATCTGAAGGCGTTGATAAAACAAAGATGTTATCAGCAGAGGCCTTATCAAGGTCAGAGGATTGTTTTAAAAAATATAGTCAGTTAATAGCTCAGCATAATCCAGAGAAAGTAATAGCGGTCACAACAAGTGCAACAAGAGATGCGACTAATAAAAAAGATTTTTTTAATTTATGTGACAAATACAATATACCCATACACTTAGCTTCTGGGGATTTAGAGGCAGAGCTTACTTTTTCGGGTGCTACTTTTGATAAGCTAGAAAAAAACAACTGCGCCGTTATAGATATAGGTGGTGGCTCTACAGAGTTTATTTTTAATGGCAAAGAGTTTTTTGCAAAGAGTTTGGACGTTGGCAGCGTAAGGCTTACTGAGAGATTTTTACATAAAGATATTATTTCAGATCAGCAAATTAAAGCTACGCAAAGCTATGTATTTTCAGAGTTACAAAATTATTATGTGAACGCTCAGTTTCAAATAAATTCTTTAATTGCTGTAGCGGGCACGCCTACAACATTGTCTTGTGTTCATCAGTCGATAAATTTTATGCAAGAAAAAGTTCATGGCTCAGTATTAACAAAGTATCAGATAGAGGAATTACGCGACAAATTAGCTGCGATGCCACTTCAGGAGCGTATTAAAGTTAAGGGCTTAGAGCCTAAGCGTGCAGATGTTATTGTGGCAGGCTGTTGTATTATGTTAGCACATTTAGATTTTTTTAATGTCTCTGAAATATCTGTATCCACTTACGGAGTAAGATATGGCGTAGCGCTAGGCTGGGAGAAGTTCTAGGTTGAAGCTATTTATTATTATACTTTCTTTTTTCTTAGCATCTTGTTTTGCTGGCTGTGTCTCCGGTAAAAAAAATGTCTGCGTATCTAGTGGTGGGAAAATAGCTAAGCTTAAGGTTGAAGTAGCAAAAACAGTCAAAGAAAGAGAAGTTGGTTTAATGAATAGAGCCTCTCTCGGCGAAGATGAAGGGATGATTTTTATTTTCCAAGAGTCTGCTGTAAGGGCCTTCTGGATGAAAAATACATTAATTCCACTAAGTATTGGCTATTTCAATGACGATAAAAAATTAATTAATATTCATAAAATGAGGCCAGCACCCAAAGAGCAAAAACATCCGGTAACTTACCCGAGTGAGGGTAAAGCCATTTATGCACTTGAAGCTAACTGGGGTTGGTTTGAAAAACATGGTATAAAGCCTGGTGCCGCCCTGGACTTTTGTCGATAAGCTTAGTCCTAAAGTCAGAGGGTAATAAAGATATCAATCCACAGCCAACTGTTTATATGATGTAATTGTCTGTAATTATTAAAGTTTAAACCAAGGACGGTTTCATAATGTTAAAAAAATATATATTAGCTTTTATTATTGCGTTCGGCTTTGCCGGATTAACAGCTTGTAGCTCTGGAAGCTCTGTTGGAGAAACAGAAGCTGTAGATTTATCAGAGGGCATTGATAGTGCGCTTGATGAAGAATTACTTGATGAAGAGTTGGTTGGAGATTTATCTGATGAAGCTTTAGATTCAGGCGACCTATTAGACTCTTCTTTTGATACAGAAATAGTAGAAGAAACTATTGCGGACTCTATCCCAGATATTGAAGCTCCTGTTGAAATCGCTGATGGTAGTTCTGAGATTTTTGATAACCCAGATATTTTTGGAGATGAGAGTGTTCTTGCTGAATCTCTACCTACAGAAATTGCTGATGCCGGTTCTGATTTATTTGAATCAGCAGAAACAATCACTGTGCCTACAGATAATGGTGGAGCAGAATTTTTTGAAGAAGAGTCAGTGAGTAATTATGCTGATACTATCCCTCTTGCTGACACTTACCCTCTAACAACAACAAATGACCCGAGTCTATTTGAGTCAGAGGCTCCACAGTCTTATGCTGGCAGCAGTGTTGATGACTCTGAATTTTTTGAGTCTGGCCAATCGCTTTATTCTGATGCTGGGTATAATTCTAATATAAGTTCTTCTGACTATAGTTATGATGATGGCCAAGCTTACTTCTTAGACGACGGTAGTGTAAGGAGCTGGACGCCAGTAAAGAAAATGAAAGATTCACCTTATTTTAGAGGCGCTCATCTTGCGAACACTTTATATGTAGCTCGAGATGGCGATAACATTAGATCTATTAGTCAAAAAATATACGGTGAAGATAAAAGTGATGACCTATTAAGTATAAATACAACTCTTTCTAGGGGCTTAAAAGTGGGAGATAAAGTTTATTATAATTCTCCTAGGCGCCCGAATGATGAATCAAGAATGTTAACTTTTTATGAAGATGTAGGTATGGCACCTGAGTTTTATGTAACCTCTTCTGGTGAAAATATAAGGTCAGCCTCTAGTAAATTATTGGGACATAGTGGTTCTTGGAAAGAAGTTTGGGCGACAAACCCAGACATACAATCAAAGTGGGATATTGCTGAAGGTACGACTTTAAAGTATTGGGCTGATGCTTCTAATATTTCAACAGCTGCAAGTGCTCCTGAAGGGCCAAGCTTGGCTGAGCGTATGGCTCAAAAGGCACGAGATGCTGCAGAGGATGCTGCAATGAAGGCTAAAGAAATGGCTGAAAATAGTGCTGCAGATGCTGCAATGAAGGCTAAAGAAATGGCTGCTGGTGCTGCTGCTATAGCGGCAAATGGTGCTGGTAAAATTAAGCAAGAGGTTCTTCCAAAAGAAGCGCCTATAGAGATAGTTCAGAATAAAGAAATACCGCCGCCACCAGGTTTTGGGACTGTAGATTCAACGCCACCGCCTCCGCCAGCACCACCAGCAAGAAAAAGATTAGGTAGCAAGAAAAAAATGGCCGACGCTCCTGGTATTAACAAAAGAAAAGTAGCTAAAGCTTCTTCTAAAAACCAAACGATGGCTATAGGTGCATTGGGGATATTACTATTGGGTGCAGCTATGTTAATTTTCTTAATTAGAAGACGTAAGAAAACAGATGTTTCGTATGCTACACAAACACATACACATATTGAGTAGTTACAAAATTATAAAAGCAAAAAGCCAGTAATTA
>JALZUS010000051.1 GCA_023299885.1 Bdellovibrionales bacterium
GAAAAGTATATTTTTGAAAACAAGCAGTATTATAAAGTAAGAGTTAAAAAACGTGATAATGATGGCAATCAGATATCAAAAGCATCAAAATTTACTAAATCAGGTAAGCGCATTGTAAATTTAAATGTCGCAAGCCGTGTGGCTCAAAACTTACAAACCCAGCTTGAAAAAGAACTGGGTTTAAAGGCAGGCTACACATTTGGTGAATGGCACAAGCATGTCATAAAAAGAATGAAGGTTTCTTTTATGGCAGCGACTGTGCAGGGCTACAACGAGCATTTCATTAAATGGGTGCCGGAAAGCTGGAGGGATAAAGACCTTGGTAATTTTACCAACAGCGATGTGCATGAGTTTATCTTTGGGCATATCCCAAGTATAGGCGGCACAAAGTGGGTTCAAAAAAATACTCATAAGCGTCTTCACAGGGTTTTTGAAATGGCAGTGGATGAAAGGCTCATATCTATTAACCCTGCTAAGGGCATAAAGGTGAGCATCCCAGAGTTTAATGCTACGGCCCTCAGAGATGATGAGGTGCTAAAGCTACTATCTGAAGGCAAACGCCACAAACATCCGTTTTACCCACACTGGGTGGCTGCTGTGATGTCAGGTATGAGAAATGGTGAGCTTTACGCATTAACTTGGGATAAAATTAGTCTTAAAAATAACTATATCGATATTAACGAGCAGTTTACTAAAAAAGACGGATTACATCTCCCTAAGAAAAAGCGAGTCCGTATTGCCGACCTTAACCCACACCTAAAGCAGTTTTTGCTAGAGCTTAAGAGGGGGCATGGCAGTTTTGAAGAGACTATGTGGAAGTGGGGTGACTGGAGTACTGACGCAAGCGGTGAGCTTGTTAGAGGCAAGGTGCCTGTCCACAAAGCAAATCTGGTATTACCTAGGATTAATGAGTGGAAAAACTGCATGCAAGCAGGGGCTTTAAGAAAGTTTTGCGAAAAGATTGGTATAAGATCAATTCGCTTTCATGACCTCAGGGCCAGTCATATTACTAATCTGTTAGAAAACGGCATGTCTATTACGAAAGTAATGAAGCATGTTGGGCATAGCAGAATGTCTACCACAGACCAGTATAATGATTTGTCCTCAGTAAGAGTAAAAGGCACAACAGAAGTTTCAAGCTTTGAAATGCCTACTGATGAGGATGTGCCAGATAATGTAGTTTCGTTATTTGGTAGTTGATGGTTGTTTAGAGGTGGCGATTTTTAATGTGCTAATTTGGTCCCTTGCGGTCCCTAAGAATTTGAGATTTTAATCATTTCAAGGGCTTAAAGGCCATAAGTCGATCGCCCCATTTTTTGACCTAGCTCTTTTAGCGTTCCAACAAACCCCAATACCTGCAAACACTTAATAATTAAAATTTAAGAAGAGTTTTTAGATCTGAAACTTCTAGAAATATCGGCAAAATTTACTATCTGGTGACCTGGAGTGACCTCATTGGTGACTTGAAAATTACCTTTGAGGCAGTCTCTGCAAAATTGGTGACCTAACATTTTTTATTTTTTTGTTTTTAGGGCTTATAATAAAGACAGATCAAATAAGTATGTTTAATTTAATAAGCATAGAATGGTAGTTTTACCTTTCGAAGATATTAAGAGCTCTAGTCCAATGCATTAGAGCATGCGCTAGCACCAACTGATCCTACTGTTGAGGTCAACAGGCCTACAACATGTTTGCCAGTAACATCTTTAAATTCAGTTGCTGTTTTTTCCTCACCAAGCCCTCTAAAAAAAGCTTTCCACATTTGGTCTTGTAGCTTGGCCACATTGTTTATCTTATCATCATTAATATAGTCCCTGCGATTCATATACTTTGGTTTTCCCAACTCTCGCTTTATTTTTACATTTGTTGTTAACGAAGTGCTGGCAGTCTCTTTAGGCCTATTAAAACCTGAAAGTCTCATGAGCTGCGCACCTCTATATTTTAATTCTTGCACAGTCTTGCTCGCACCAGAACCTCTAACTTCATCAAGATCTAAAAGCTTTGCCATGGCACCGCTTGCTGCAAACATATAAACCATTTTTACGGCTTCTTTATAAATTTCAATACTAGTGTTGTTAGCATCGTTAGTAAATAGCCTTCTAAAAGGTTGCGGCTGCCCAAAGTCACTAACAGCACTTACTCTAGGCGGCATAAGATCTAGCATAAGTATTAATTCTCTACTGGGATTAAAAAAACTATAACCATCGCGCCTTTGCTTATGAGACAAAGCTTCATACTCTCTGTAGTTAAGTGGGCGTGGCGGTGACTTAAGTATACTATTAATATCCTCTAAGGTTTGCGCTAAGCCTTCACCTATTCTGACCATAGTCTCTTCTAAGTCGTTAATTGTATCAATTTTACGGCTTCGCTCATTAACTATGTCGTTTGCTAGCTGAGTTGCACTATGAAGCTTGTTGACCATAATGCCCATAGAGTACCTCAGCTTTGCAAGATCAATCATTGCACTGTCAATAGCGCCCAAAGTAGCTCTGCTGATATCGCCAGAACTTTTAGTTTCAGCATGTGCCTTTTCATAGTTTTCTGCAGTTATTAAATATGCATTATTGATTTTTTCTGCATAATACGACTCCAGGCTGCTAACTAAACCTTCGCCTTTTTGAGAGTACTTATTAAGTTCTTTAAAAGACTCTAGAGGTATATGATTCTTATCAACAAAATGTGAAAAAAAGAATGTTGTTACGTACCTGTTGTCATAAACAGTTGTGTTGTTAAGCTTTATTAAATCTCTAAAGCCTAACCCAAGTGATAATGACTCTGAGTACAAATCCTTTGAAAACTCATCAACATCTAATACTTCTCTGGGGTATAAAACCTTATCTTCTACATACCATGAGGCAGTTCTATAAGGGACACTTGTGCTTGCTGTCTGAAACCCATAGTTAGGCTGATTGTAGGTGTAGCTTGATGTGTATTTATCATTATCAGGATTATTTCCTTGCTTGTTGCCTTCTAATAGTAAAAGTTCATATGCACTTATTAGGGCTTTAACTTTGGTAACTTGATCTATTGGGTAGACTTCAAGATTTATATTTTTATATGTATAGTCTTTGCTGTCAGGATGGTGCCAAGCTATCTGCTTATGTAAATCTTTTAGGCCGCCATAGAATAGATTTTTTTCATACTCTCCATCAGGCAATGCAGACATCTCATTTATCATACTTTTAATTTCTTTTTCTAATACGCCATCATCCGCAAAGCTCATGCTCACAAAAAAAATGGAAAGAATCGAGATAAATACAGATGACAATATTTGCTTACTATTTTTCATATCTTTTAGAGTTATCACTTCAATCTTAATTATTACAGTCACAAGGTAAGGCTTTGTAAATTACTTATTAACTGTCAAATAGTTATACGATTAAAAACCTCTAAAGCTGGCTTTACTTATCTTTCAGCCTGACGAAATATCAACAGTATCTAAACCATCAAATAAATACAAAAAAGCCTAAGTGAATTACTTAGGCTTTTTGTTTATTAGTTTCTACTAACTCTACCCTTCACAATCATGAGTATAGCCATCAACTTGGTGATGCTTATGGCCGTCATGCCTGTAATCAGTATGATCCCCATGCTTTTTTGATTTATGACCACACTTATTACCATGCTTATGGTTATGTTTTTTGTGATGCTTATGCGCATGACCATGGTGCTTATGGTTTTTGTGGCTACTGTATTTGTGAGCAGCTGGTTTTACATAGCCCTGACAAGCTCCTAAAATTAAAAAAGAAGCTGTAACTATTAATGCAATAATTTTATTCATAATAATCCTCCGTTAAGTTTTTTATTTGTCTAATTATATTTCCAGAAGATTACTTACGCAACTAAATGGCTAGCTTAGCTCTTCCCACCTAGCATAAAGGCGCTCGACTTCTTTTTGAACGGTGCTCATTTCTTTAGAAAGCTCTGTCATACGGCTAGCATCAGCTAACACCTCTGGCTGGCTGCACTCCCCTGTTAAAGTTTCAAGTTTGGCCTCTGCTTTTTTAATAGCTTCTTCCATACCATCAAGCTCGTGCTGGTCTTTGAAGGTTAGCTTTTTAGGCTTTGCTTGGGGCTCAGGTTTATTTTCTGGCTGAGACTCCATTACTTTTTTTGGCTTTGCTTTTATTTTTTCTTGTTGCTCATGCCAGTCTTCCCACTGACGTAAACCCACCATTGGTACTAAATCTTTTTCGCCATAATCATCAACGCCAAAAGCAATAATCTTATTAGTCATTTGGTCTAAAAAATATCTATCATGAGTCACAAGTATAATGGCCCCGTTAAACTCTTGTAAAACATCACCTAGCACTTCAAGCGTTGGCATGTCTAAATCGTTAGTAGGCTCATCGAGTACCAATACATTAGCTTTACTTAACATGAGTTTAGCTAAAAGCAGTCGACTTTGCTCTCCACCAGAAAGCTTGCCCACTTCTTTTTCCATTTGCGAATAGCTAAATAAAAAACGCGCTAAATAACTACTGACATGCATTGGGGTCCCAGCAAAATCAACAGTATCCCCTTTAGGGCATAATGTCTGTATGCCTGTAAGATTTGGATCGAGGCTTTCACGGTTTTGTTCAAAATATGAAATTTGAATTTTTTCAGCATGCTTTACAGAGCCTGTATCGGGCTCTTCTTGCATGGTTAGCAACCGTATAAGTGTTGATTTACCACAACCATTTGTACCCATTAAACCTAAACGTGTTTTTGGAGTAATTAATAAATCTACTTCTGGTATTATTAATTTACCATCATAACTTTTAGAAATACCTGTAGCTTCTATCAGCTTTTTAGGAGCACGTCCTGTAGACTGGAAATCCAGGCGCACTTTTGTTTTAATATTTCTAGAGGATAAATCTTCGACCTTATCTTTTAAGTGCCCAGCACTTTTTATGCGCGAGCGCTGCTTAGTAGTACGCGCCTTAACACCCGCCCTAAGCCAATCCGTCTCACGTCTTAATGTGTTTTTTAATCGAGTCTCTTGGACCTCTTGTGCTGATAATAAATCATTACGTGTTTCTACAAACTTTAGGTAATCACCATTAACACTCAAAAGCCCTTTAGGGTGGCGCTTATCAAGCTCAATTATACGGTTTGAAATATTTTGTAGAAAAACTCTATCATGGGTAATTGTTATAGTTGCAAAATTAGAGCGAGCTAGTAACTTTTCTAGCCACAATATACTCTCCATATCTAAATGGTTTGTAGGCTCATCTAAAAGCAATAAATCAGGCTGGCGCACCAGCTCACGAGCTAAAGCCACGCGTTTTTTCCAACCACCAGAAAGGCTATCCACTAAAGTCTCTTCACCAAAGCTAGATAAACTTAATTTGGCCATATACTCTTGAGCACGGGCCATGCACTCCCAATCATCAGGGTCTTCAGCACCCTCCATAACAGTATCAAGAATAGTGGCCTTATTAGCAAATTGCGGTATTTGCTGTAAGTAACCTATGCGTAAGTTTTTAGAAACCGAAAGATTACCTTCATCAGTCTCCTCTACGCCAGCTAGTATTTTTAAAAGGGTCGATTTACCAGCACCATTAGGACCAATCATCCCAATGCGCTCTCCGCTTTCAATAGAAAAAGAAATATCTGTAAATAAAGACTGAGCCCCAAAGGATTTACCCAGCTGATGTGCACCAATAAGTATCATTTTGCCTCCAAAAACAGGCTACATATTTAACATTTCAAGAACGACATCGCCAAACTCTTCAATCTTTTTATCGCCAAAACCATAAACTTCAGAAAGCTGCTCTTCTGTTTCTGGGCCACGAACAATAAGATCCATTAATGTTTTATCACTAAATACCATAAATGCTGGAATATCATTTTCATTAGAATACTCTTTACGCCAATCTCTTAAAACATCCATTTGCCATTTTTGTTTATCAGAAAGGCTTGCTGTGACATGAGCACCTTTTTTAGCACGCTTTTTCTTTTCAAAAGAAGGACGCCTTGTTTCTTTAGGCGGTTGCTTTATTTTTAAATCAGATTTTGGGTCACAACTATCACAATGCCCACACTTTTTAATACGGTTTTCATCTTTAAAATATATAAGAACATCGCCATGCCTACACTCAGAACCCTCGGCATAGTTAACCATGGCGTCTAAAGCAGACCACCTTAATGTTTTTATTTTTTTATTAGCCCTGGAGTTTGTAATAAAAAATGCCTGGAGGCCCTTATCTTTTTTAGAGTAAGCCATTAAACAAGTTGATGGATTACCATCCCTGCCTGCACGCCCAACTTCTTGATAATAAGATTCTATATTGCCAGGCATTTGAGTATGCACCACAAGCCTTACATCAGGGTGATCCACACCCATACCAAAAGCATTCGTAGCCGCTAATATTCTTACCTTACCTTCTTGGTACTGTATTTCCATATCAGTACGTTCAATAGAGCTCATACCGGCATGGTAAAAAGCCACCGATTCACCATGGCCTTTTAAAAATTCAGTAATGCTTTCTGCTTTTTTACGAGTACCACAATAAATAATTACTCGCCCTTTTGGGGTTTGCTTTAAAGCTTGAAGTACATAGTCTTCTTTTTCTAAATCATCAGCACAAAACTCTACTTGATAGTAAAGGTTAGGCCTATAGAAACCATAAACATGTTGATCTGGTTTTTTTAAGCCCAGCTGCTCTATAATATCTTTTTTAACTAATGGTGTTGCCGTAGCCGTTAAACCAATCATAGGTACTTTAGGGTGAACATCCCTTAAAGTTTTAAGCATGGAATACTCAGACCTAAAATCATGACCCCACTGAGACACACAGTGAGCTTCATCGACAGCATACAAAGTGACGTTTTGCTTTTCAAGCCATGCGCTAAAGCCTTCTTTTTGAACTCTCTCTGGAGACAAATATAAAATAAAGTTTTTATTAGCCCTTAATTGCGCAAAAGTAGCTTTTCTTTCGGCAACACTCATACCAGAGTGCAAATGCCCCGCTGGTATTCCCATTTTTTTTAATGAGTGGACTTGGTCATTCATTAAAGCGATTAGCGGCGAAACCACTAACACTAGCCCCTCTTTAACCATTGCCGGCAACTGGAAGCACAAAGACTTACCACCGCCTGTAGGCATAACAGCGAGAACATCATGTCCCTTAAGGACAGATTCAATTATTGGTTTTTGGCCCAGTCTAAACTCAGACATGCCAAACTTACTTTTGAGTATTTTTTCTAAATTTTCGATTTATAAAGTGTGCCACAAATACAGCAAAACTTCTATTCTTTTGCACAAGCTTTACAGCTAGCAGTATGTATATGTTAAACAGATACTGCTTACTTTTATTACATATAAATAAGCAGATAAAACTCTAATGGCTATTATTTTCTTTTATAGCCTTTATAGCATTAGCTGCAGTCTTAACCTGATGATCTCCATGCCTGTTGGAAGCACGCCAATGAACAAAATGGAAAACACCATTAAACTCATATCCATATATCCTTATACTTCCTGTATTCTTGCCTCTTTGCCTAATCTCAACAAAACTTCTATCCCAAGAGCTAAGTCTAATAATGCCAACACCATCATAGCTTCCAGCAAAAACGCCCTTTCTGATATTAGCCAAACTCTTTTCTATAGCTTCTATATGTCGGCTATCAGTAGACAGAAAAAGCTCATTAACTACTTTTTTAGAAAATAAAAACTTTATCTCTTGGTCACCATTATGGCTTTGAGCTTTATATACCGTGTTGGCTACAATATCTTGTGGGTGTCTTTGCAAATGACTTAAGCGAAAAGTATCAAAAGTGGTGTCTTCATACTTAAAGTTACCATATCTAATGTCTTTAACTTCTACAGACAACGAGGTTAACTCATCTGACACCTTATAAATTTTAGCATCCTCTAGCTCTATTTCTTCTATCAGCTGCTCTGATAGGCTCTCAATCTCTAGTTGTGTTTCATTTAAACTTAATACAATCCTATCCAGTTCTGCCAATGCTTTTTGATCATTTTTTGATTGAAATAAGCCTCTGACAGAATAAGTATCTGCCAATAAGTCAGCCTGCATTTGCACTAAGCTATCTACTCTTTCAAATTGCTGATCAAGAGTCATTGGAACACCAGCTAAGTGCTCACCACATTTACTAGCAGAAGCTGCCTGTAAAAATAGTAAACAGATAGTAAATAATACAGTTCTACATAGGCTTAAAAGCCATTTATTTAGTTTGATGTCCATGGATATAGTTACTGCAAAGACCGTGCACAGATTATTGACCAAAATGTAAGTTTGCAAAGTCGACTGAAAGCATCCAATACTCTTTATTAAGCCCGTGCCCCGTTTTTAAATAATGCTGGTGAAGCCTGCCTGTTGTTTTAGAGTTAATACCTGCATACTTACCACCAAACCATCTTCTTTTTTTTAGGCCTTGAACCCCATAAAGCCTATATACTGAATTAGCTTCTTTCATCATACGCCAAGCGCTTTTACCACCAGCCCAAAAATCTTTTACACCCTGAGTGTCTAATAAAGGCCTCGGAGCCACTAAAGCCATTAAATCAGAAGCATCAAGCCCTAAAGAAGACACACCTTCACCTTTAATTTTTTCCTTAAAAGATCCAGAAAAAAAGTAAGCCAATGTCCCTTGCTCCCCTATGACATTATAAATCCAACTTTTACCCACCATTTTTTTAGGGCTCTCTTTAAAAATTGAACTTTTAAGGCTTGCCGTTCCGCCTGTGCCACTTTGGTGCGGTATAACCATTGCAATACTATTATCTAAAGCTGTAGCTAATAAAGCGGCCTTGCCTCTCCGTGAATGCCCCGTTGCAATAATTTGATTGGACTTAATATTAGCATCCGTTACTAAATATTGAGCTCCTAATTGATAACCATAAGCCCATGCTGCCAGTGCTCCCCAAGATTTACTTTTATTTTTATGAGTCTGAATAAGCGACCACAAATCGGATGTTTTATTATTTTTTTTAATGCCTTTGTGTTGATATCCATCGGCAGCAAGCTCAGCCCCATCTATTGTAGCAAAAGCATAGCCTGACCTTAAAATTTCCTTAACAGAATAGTGCTTTTCATCTGAGCCCCTACTTTGCTTATTAAGACAAAACTTATGATGAGCGCCATGAGGGCTAATACTAATCACCTTATCTTTTAAAAGCGTATGCGCTCCACACCTGTTTAAAGCTAAAAATACGCCATATTTACTTTCTGTATTCGGCAAAAATAAACTGAGCAGTATTGTTTTTTGATAGCCATCAAAGTTAATTTCTATTTCTTTATAATGCCCTGTCGAATGAGAAAGACTTGCACTCTTTACAACCTTAAAAGATGGCTTGATATCTTTAGGCATAAAACCATAAATCTTATCTTGTAATTTATACCTTAGTTTTTCTTTAAACAAAGACCAGTCAGCTAAGCTTTCAACTTGCTGCCTCTGTAACACAGGTTGAACCGTATCTGGCTTTAGCAAAAAAACCGTCACTAAAAATAGCAATAAGACTGTAAACTTTAACTTCATAGGTATTACTTAAATTAGCCTTAGCCTTATAACTAATCAACAACACTGGGCGCTAGATAAAAGTCTTGGCTTTGGCGCTTTGTCTGAAAGCAGTTTACTTGCTCTACTTATATCTAGGGCTGTAACCTATTAAAAACAGGAGTCATTATGTTTCAAAAAATACTAGTTACTATTACTTTACTTTTTTCTTTTCAATCACACGCGTGGTTAAGCGTTATGGATACTGCTGACCTTATTGATGGTGACGATTACAATATAACAACTGAGCTTCAGTTTGTATCAGAAGACGATACAGGAGCTAACTTTAATGCAAAGTTTGAAACTTCTTTTATGAATGAGTTTAGCCTAAATGTCGAAATCGGATTTGGTCATTTTGATTTTTTTGGTGGAGCTGCTTTTAAGTGGGCACCAGTCCCTGACATAGCTGGCCACCAACCCGCAATGTCTATCGCTGGTGGAATTTACTATACAGTTGCTGACGAAAGAAATATTTTAACGTTAAGAGCTGAGCCTATTATCAGTAAAAAGTTTGACTCGCATTACGGTGTTTTCACACCTTATGCCTCACTCCCTTTAAACTTTTTAAGTTTTGATAGTGAAACTGATTTTGCAACCCAGCTTGTTGTTGGTACGCATTTTCAAGAACGCACTATCGAAAACTTTACTTTTTTTGCAGAAATTGGATTTGATCTTTCAGATGCCTTTAACTACTTTAGCTTTGGATTGCTCTTTAAATTTGATAAACAATACGGCTTTATCTGGGAGTAGACCTTACCTAATATACAGCTCCACACACCTAAGATGCGGGGCTGTATTTCTGCAAGCTGGGTATACCACTGCTAAAGTTTGTAATTTGAGCCGTAGCATACTATCAATTTCATTATAACCCGATACTGCTTCTGATGTTGTTAAAAGGCTAAATGTTTGTGTACAGTGGTGAGGGTCATTAGCATATCTATTAGTGCTCCCAGGCCATTGCAGGTAAAATTAAAAAGCGGCTGCACTTTTTAAGCTCCCATCTGGCTAAGTATTGAATACTTAGCCGCTGCAGGGTCAACTTGGCTACTTAAAGCGGCCTCAGTTTTGTTAGTAAAAAAACTACCCGTCACATCGTGTGCTAAAATTCTAGTACAACCACCACCAGCTAAATCTATTTCAGAACACACTCATTATCTAAGCAAGACACTAAAAATGATGTTGAAGCTATAATTATAATTTTTTTCATTAATATTCTTCTTGAAAATTTATCTTAACCAAAACCAAAATACGCTGGCAAAACTATTAAAGCAGTAACCATTGCCCACAGTGTTAACTCGACAAGAGCCGTTCATCCGACCTCCCACCAATGCTGTTATAACACTAGCTTGGTCAGCAAGCATGGCGCCTATTCGCCCAGAGTCTCCCGTACCATTCCATTCAGAATGAGTAATTGTGCGCGTAGGAATAGTCCCAGTGTAAAGCTCTATTAAAAAAGGGTAAACATTAGGGTCAGAAAGCTCAGCGCCTGTAAAGTGATTTTGCAAAGAAGTCCTTGCAGGGTTTTTAGGTATAATAGAAATGAAACCACTTGTCTGATTGTCGCCCATCATTTCAGACCAACCACCCCAATTATATAAATTAATACTAGAGCAATTATTCCCAGGTGCAGCACTCTGGCAATCTGCCTCATTTATTGATGCTGACTGTACAAACCAAGCACCTTGCTGCGTTTGTGTTTTTAAGGCCAGCATCCAGCCGCCGCCATCTCTTGTCATATCACAATAAGCATTAAAGCTTGGGATAGGCCCATCGCCATCAAGATCTACAGTATAAAGAGCATCACCTTCGTTATTATAAACATCAGGATCTAAATACTCAGCACAACTTGATGCGACTGTCCCGTTATTGTACTGGAAAGATCCTCCCTCCAGCACTAAACCAGTAGGCATAGAGTCCGAAGCATTATCAAAACCACCCTGAATACTTGAATTTTCTGACGACGTTAAAACATTATCTAAGCAAGACACTAAAAATAATGAAGCTAATAAAGTTAATAATTTTTTTTTCATTTAGAACCAACCTTCAGATGATAGCCCAAAAGACAAACCAATGATTTCTTGCTCTTGGTCATTTTGGTTATTTGTTAAATTTCTAAAACCATAAAAAAGTTTAGCGTTAAAATCTAAGCCTCTAAAAACATCATGTTTTTTAAAGTCTACAGAACCTATGTAACCAAGCTCCCCTTCTGGATCGATATCATCAGAGCCAGTAACAGGGTACTCAAGCTTTAAGCCTAATCTTGAAGACCAGCTTTCAGAGTTATACCACTTATAAGAACCTCTTAAAGAAGCTCCAATCATTAGTACATCTCTTAGCTCTATATCAAGACCTTGTTCGTAAATAAAAAGCTCTGTGTTAAAATCAACATCTAAACCAAACGCCCAGTTATTAGTTTCGTAATCTGAAATTAATGAAGCTTTAATTAATCTGGGAGTATCTTCATCCCAAGTAAATGTTGCACTATTTTCAACTTCATAATCAGAAGCATAGTAACCAAGCTTTGCACCCAACCAAAACTTACCAAATCGTCTCTGATAAGCGGCCTCAGCAGCGTAACCAGTCTCTGAAACCCATTCAGCTTCACTACTAGAGCCTCTGTCAGTTGCTAATAAAATATCATGATAAGTAGTCGCACCTATATAATACCTGTTTTTAATACCTGTATCTTCTTGAACTACTGAGTTGTCCGCTTCAACAGCCATCACTTCATTACTAACTGACTCATCATAAGAAGGTGTTTCTACTGGTGACACATCTACTGGCGATACGTCAATAGGCTGGTCACTCATAGCACTGTAATCAACTGAAGAACCTTTTAACCCTTGAGCATAACCACTTGGGTGACTCACAGAACCACACATACATGCATCTGGAGATATTTTTGATTTTCTGTAAGAACTTAACTGCTGATTAGATGGTAGAGCTATATTTTGAGATGTTCTAATAAGATCTCTATTTTGAATACCTGGGTTTAAAGAAAGTAAAAGCTCTAACGAACCTTTTTCTCCGTATATTGGGTAGCCTATATAACTTTCAGCTAAACATGATAAGCAATGGTTGTTTTCTACCGAATGATAGCTAGCTTCTTCTGCTACTGAAAGGTTTAAAAAAATTAAGCCTAAGCTTAAAAAACTTACTATTAGTTTAATCACGAGTTACTCCTGTAAATAGTTTTAATTTAATCTATTTACAGGGTAAATTATTTTATAATTATATCAAGACAGACTAGGCATCTGTCTTGATATAGCTTAATACGTAGCTTGAATCAGCCTATTGGCTAGCTATTAATGTCCTTATAATCAGCATCAATAACATCATCAGCTTTACCAGCATCTGCTGTTGCGCCACCTTGGCTTGCATCTCCAGCCGGCTGCTGTTCTGCCGCTTGCTTTTGATAAAGGATTTGACTCAAAGCATGGCTTGCTTGCATTAAAGTTTCATTAGAAGCCTTTAGCGCTTCAGCATCTTCAGATTTTTCTTCTAATGTCTTTTTAGCGTCAGCAATAGCAGCCTCTAATTTAGTTTTTTCATCAGCCGGTAAGTCTTTTTCATTTTCTTTAATAAGCTTTTCAGTTTGGTAAATAAGGCTGTCTAATTCATTTTTAGCTGTCACTTGCTCTTTACGCTTTTTATCTTCTTCAGCATAAGTTTCAGCATCCTTAACCATGTTTTCAATTTCATCATCTGACAAACCTGATTTTGCTGTAATTTTAATAGCCTGCTCTTTACCTGTTCCCAAATCTTTTGCAGAAACATTTAAAATACCATTAGCATCAATATCAAAAGTCACTTCAATTTGAGGGACACCACGCTGAGATGGAGGTATACCCACTAGCTCAAAACGACCTAAAGCTTTATTGCCAGCAGCCATCTCACGCTCACCTTGCAAGACATGCACATCAACACTGGACTGATTATCAGCTGCCGTAGAAAATACTTGCGATTTTTTAGATGGGATTGTCGTGTTTCTCTCTATTAGCTTTGTCATAACTCCGCCTAAAGTTTCGATACCTAATGACAACGGTGTTACATCTAGAAGCAATACATCTTTTACATCACCAGCTAAAACTCCACCTTGAATAGCTGCACCAACAGCCACAACTTCATCTGGGTTTACAGAACGGTTAGGCTCTTTACCAAAAAACTCTTTAACAGCTTCTTGTATTGCAGGGATACGAGTTGAACCACCCACTAAAACAACCTCATCAATATCAGAGGCCTTTAAACCAGCATCAGCCAAAGCTTTTTTACATGGGATTAAAGAACGCTTTACTAGCTCTTCAGTCATCTGTTGAAACTTAGAAAGTGTTAATTTTAAATTTAAATGCTTAGGACCAGAAGCATCAGCTGTCACAAACGGAAGATTAATGTCTGTTTCTTGGCGTGAGCTTAGCTCAATTTTTGCTTTTTCAGCCGCTTCTTTTAAACGCTGTAAAGCCATCTTATCATTAGTAAGGTCTACGCCTTGGTCTTTTTTAAACTCTGTAATAAGCCACTCTAAAATAACTGTATCAAAGTTATCCCCACCAAGATGAGTATCACCGTTTGTTGCTTTAACTTCTACAACATTGTCCCCAACTTCTAAAATAGATATATCAAATGTACCACCACCAAAATCGTAGATAGCAATTTTTTGATCAGCTTTTTTATCAAGCCCATAAGCTAATGCTGCAGCCGTTGGCTCATTGATGATTCTTTTAACTTCAAGACCAGCAATTTTACCAGCATCTTTAGTAGCTTGCCTTTGTGAATCATTAAAGTAAGCAGGCACAGTAATTACAGCCTCAGTCACTTCAGTCCCTAAATAATCTTCTGCTACTTTTTTTAGTTTAGCTAAAACAATTGCAGAGATTTCTTCTGGAGGCAAAACCTTACCATCAATATCAAAACCAATATCTCCATTGTCTTTTTTCACCAAATTATAAGGTACATATTTTGTCTCTTCAGCTGTTTCACCAAACTGACGGCCAATAAAACGCTTGGCAGAGTAAATAGTTTTTTCAGGATTTGTTACAGCCTGTCTTTTTGCAACCTGACCGACAAGCTTCTCACCATCAGCAGCAAAACCCACTACAGAAGGAGTTGTGCGGTTACCCTCATCATTCACAATAACTTTAGCTTCTCCGCCTTCCATTACAGCTACACATGAGTTTGTTGTCCCTAAATCGATTCCTATAATTTTTCCCATAACTTCTCCTCTTGTCTCAGACCTACAAAGTCGGCCTAATTCCTATTTCTCAGACCTCTAATAATCAGCCTAAATCTTTTACTTATTCAATTTGTGTCTTATTTTAAATTCGTCAAGTTAGCGACCAAAAAAACCTTTTCCTTTTTTTCCAGAACCAACATTTTCACCTTTAATTTCAGCTATTTGCTTCAATAGCTTTTCTTCCTCTTTACCCAGTTTTTTAGGCACCTTCACTTTAATATCTAAAAGCATGTCGCCTAATTTATCACCACGCAAAGAGGGCAATCCTTTTTGTGTCAGTTTAAGAGTTTCACCATCACAAGAGCCACTCGGTATAGACACCTCTGACTGACCGTCTAATGTTTCTACTTTTACTTTTGCACCCAACAAAGCTTGCAAATAAGATATTGAAACATCTGTTCTTAAATTCTGGCCTTCTCTTAAAAATCTTTTATCTGGCTTTACTCTAATTTCTACATACAAGTCTCCAGCAGGGCCTCTTCTATAGCCACCCTCGCCCTCACTGCTAAGCCTTAATTGGTTCCCATCAGAAACACCTTTAGGAATATTCACTTTTATTTTACGCTTTTTATTGATTCTTCCCGACGTATTGCAAGTATGACAGCTCTCTTTAAAGCTTTTGCCTTTGCCTCTACATTGAGGACAAGGTCTGGCCATCTGAAAAAAACCTTGCTGGTGAATAACCTGACCAGCCCCATTACAATGAATACATGGTTCAGGCTCTAGCCCACCAAATCCATCACATAAATCACAATCTGTTTCGCTATCAAATTGAATTTCTTTTTCCGAGCCATTTTTTACATCAACCAAAGAGACATCCATATAATATCTTAGGTCAGAACCTTTACGCGGCCTAAAGGCATCAGAAGATCCGCCCCTGCGCTGTTGGCCACCACCAAAAAAGTCGCCAAAGATATCTCCAAAAGAACTAAAGATATCATTAACGTCATGAAAGCCTTGTCCGCCTCCACCGCCTGGCCCACCAACGCCCTGCTTACCAAAACGGTCATAACGCGAGCGCTTTTCTGTGTTACTTAAAACCTCATAAGCTTCAGCCGCCTCTTTAAATTTATCTTCTGCAGCTTTGTTATCTGGGTTTTTATCAGGATGATATTTCATCGCTAATTTTCTATAGGCTTTTTTTATAGTAGAAGCATCAGCATCTTTGCTAACACCTAGAGTTGAGTAATAATCAGACATAATAAAAGCTCCAACATAAGTCATTTCAGGCACTTATACCTAGGAGTTAATATGTGTTTTAAATAGGTTTGGTCAAGGTTTTAACCAATGATTCACTTTTATTCCTATTATTGCTTTTTAGGCAGCGAGTCCAGATACTCTTTTTCGAGCTTCTCAATGCGCTTTACAATCTTTTCCCTGTAATTAAGGTCACGCTCATCATCTTCGTCTAATATCTTTAAATAATCCTTTAGAGAGCGAATTCCTAACTCTAACTGGCCTGTCTTTGTAAACATTCTGGCTGCCAGTGACTTCACCCATCTTGGGGCACCATTTTCACCAGCTACCTTTAAAAGCCCTGCTGCTTTTTCGGGATTATCTAGCTCATACATATAGTGGTATGCAGCCTTGTAGTGGATATTCCAATCTGTTGGAAACTGCTTTGTTGCCTTGTCATAAATCTCTTTAGCTCCCTCATGATCATCCACAAGTACGCTTAAGCTTGTTGCTCCAACAGAGTAGGCAATTCTAAATTTTGGAGCAATATCAGTTACTGCATCCAGCATTCGATAAGACCAACCTTTGCCGCATACATCTCTAAGATCACGGTCAAAACCAAGCTCTAAAGTTTCACCGTTTTTTGTATAGATATTAGATTCACTCTCAAATTCTTGTCTTGATTTTTTTTGTTTACCGCAAACATCAAAATCTTGAATCCATCTAAGCCATAATGAGTCGGCTAAACTTTCGTTATAACCAAAAGTCATCAATTTCATTTCTTTAGGAGGCGGAACATATACCTTTTTTTTATCAACTTTAAGAGCACCATAATCAGAAAAATAAATTATGGCACAAGAAACTAATCCAGAAAGAATAAAACGAAACATAAAGTTAATGTACCAAAGAAAAATATAAGAAAAAATTAATGCCTAGACCTTAAGGCCTGTTAAAAAGAGAAATCAAGACATCCGTTGAGGCTGGCTATAAAAAATTACTATTGGCCATTTGTATGCAAAACTAAGTCTCTGTTCTGATTAATTGTCCAATCATCCCATTCAGTACTTTCTAAATTAAGACGCCCCTTTGCTTGGGCTGTAAACAGATTATAGTTTGGTATGCTTGACCGAGTGAGGGTACCAGGTGACGGGAATCTAGTATCAAAAGTACACCAATCATCTAGCTCTGTAGAGGAGCATATTTCTTCGGTTGTATTATAGGCATTTATGTCAAATGAACCACCCAAATCTAAGCCATCAGCATACTCTGCTCGAATGTCACTATCGGCAGAAGAGTCACCACCAAGTAATATGACCTGGCCATCACTAAAGCCTACAGAGTAAGTGTGAGTCCCCTCTGGCCTATAGCCAATAAGCACTAAATTAGGGTGATAAGTATCCCATTCTGCAAAGAATGTTTTTTGAGATGTATAAACTTGGATAAGCTCGGTTTTACCTTCGGCTCTGCCAGAGCTTTCTTGTAATTTATCAAGCTGACTCGCCCCTAAAACAGCAAGCACCCCAACTATGACAAGCACTAACATAAGCTCAATAAGAGAAAAACCTTTATTACTTTTCATTGCTCTAAACTCCTTATTCATTAATACCATTGCCATCACTATAAATATAATAAAAAAAAGCCTAGCATCACTGCTAGGCTTTTTTTCTAGTTAACAATTCAACTAAGTACTATAGAGTACCGTTTTGCTCGTTTACTAAGTTCTTAGCTTGATCTAAAGACCATTGGTCATTATCAGCTCCACCAATAGAACCGATAGAACCTACTTTAAACGTAGTTTCACCAGCTACTAAATCTGCAGAATCAACAGCAGCAGACATTTCAAGAGTACCTGAAAGAGCCTCTAAGCTACACGAAGAAGAACCAGCGCATACTAATTTAGTATCAATATTTTCTGTGTTCTCAGAGCCAGTTGGCAACTGTGATGGCTGCACTCCACCAGCATTAGCAAATCCAACAACATATCTCATGTTACCTTCTGGAGTGTAACCAATAGCTGTTAAGTTTGTGTAGTAACTTGCAAATTCAGCGTGAAACGCTTTTTCTGCAGAGTAGATCGCGGCAACAGCAGCTTTTGCTTCAGTTGTACGAGCTTTTCTTTGAAACTGTTGGAAATTTGGAACTGCAACTGCAGACAAAATACCGATGATCGCTACAACGATCATTAACTCAATTAGTGAGAAACCTTTATTATTTGACATATATATCCTCCGTTTACGTACTATATGTATATTGTTATTTATTGATTTTTAAATCGTACTATTATTTCGGACTACTTCTAAGAATACTTAATTAAATCTCTACAAAAGACTTAAATAAAAAAATAAATGCGACCAATGGACTAATATGAAACATATTTAGTTTTACTTGTTACATCATGAGACAGCGAGACCTAATTCTAGTTAGTTTTTGGCTACACTCTAGCAACAAATATATAGTAAATTTTCAAAAAAAGACGGTTTCCGTCCCAATACAAAACAAAAAGCTAATACTCATTAAAAAAACTATTTGTATCAGAGTTCTTAAAAGCCCGATGCAAATGACTTGGTAACTGGTCATGTCCATCAACAAGAACACCTTCAGCTACTGTAGGAAAAATATCTTCATACGACTTAACTACACCATCTGTTTGGCGCCTAAAAATATCTCCACGCTGAATTAAGCATTCACTATCATAACCCATAGCCCCAACAATATCTGTAAAGGCCTTAATAGTGGCCTTATGATAATTGGCAACTCGCAGGCTTTTGTCTGTTACATCTAAACCTCTAATATACTTAGGGTCTGTTGTTGCCACACCTGTTGGGCATTTATTTGTATGGCACAACAAAGCCTGGATACATCCTAAGGCCAACATCATTCCTCTACTAGAGTTAACGGCATCTGCCCCTAAAGCTATTTTAGTTAACAAATGAAATGAGGTAAAAACCTTACCTGAAGCTATGACTTTAATCTCTTTTTTAAGCCCAAAGCCCCTCAAAGCATCGATAGCAAAGCTTAAGCCTTCATCAATAGGCCTTCCTATAGAGTTTGAAAACTCTAATGGTGCAGCACCCGTTCCACCTTCAGCCCCATCTACAGTAATAAAATCTGGATATATACCCGTCTCTTTAATGGCCTTACATATGCCATAAAACTCTGATCGGCGACCAATACATATTTTAAACCCCGTAGGCTTACCGCCAGATAAGTCTCTTAATTTTTTAATGAATTCTAATAATTTCTTTGGAGAATCAATACCTCTGTGTGACGGAGGCGACACCGCCGTCTCACCCACTTTAATTCCACGAGCTTCAGAAATTTGTTGATTTACTTTTTGCCCTGGAAGCAATCCACCTTTGCCCGGCTTTGCTCCTTGAGATAATTTAAGCTCAATCATTTTCACTTCTGGCAATGTCGCACTCTTTATATATTTCTCATCAGAAAAACTACCATCTTCGTTGCGGCAACCAAAATAACCTGTTCCTATTTGCCAAACAAGATCTCCGCCTTTTAAATGATGCTTACTAACACCACCTTCGCCAGTATTATGATAAAAGTTTCCTTTTTTAGCCCCGATACAAAGCGCCTCGATGGCATTGCTGCTAATCGAACCAAAACTCATTGCTGATATATTAAAAAGGCTTGCACTGTAAGGCTGTAAACACTGCTTGCCTCCAATATTCACTCGCATAGCTTCTGGGTCGACTTCTTTTGGAAGCAGTGAATGATGAACCCACTCATGATTTTCTTGCAACATGTCTCTTTGTGTACCAAAGGGCAATGTATCCGGCATGCCCTTGGCTCGCTGATAAACTACCGATCTGAATTCCCTAGGTATAGGCCGACCATTATGATTGCTTTCAACAAAGTACTGCTGAAGTTCAGGCCTTATCTTTTCAAATAAATACCTTAAGTTACCAATAAGAGGAAAGTTTTTGCGAATGGCATGTTTATTTTGAAAAATATCAAAAAGAGCTATTAGTAAAAAGACACCCAGAATAACAGCCAAATACAAAGCATAGGTCCATTTAGAAATTAAAAATACAGAAGCTGCAAAACTTGAAAATAAAATAAAAACAATTGGAAATGCCATAAGTGTCCTCAGATGAATGTAAAAAATACCTTTTAGTAAATGCTACTGCCCTGTATAGGCTATAGCAAAGATTACAGGCTACAGATGCACTGAGTCGGATACCTCTTGAAATAGTAGCGCCTATATATGGTATTATCTAAATACAACATTTTATGGAGGTCTCTTATGTGGGCTATATCTAAGCGAATTTTTCTTTTTTTAGCGACTAATATTTTAGTCATGATGACAATAGGGTTTATCTTACAAATCCTAGAAGTTTATTTTGGAATAAAACTGGCTGGCAACAAAAGCTTACTTTTAATGTGCGCCGTCTTTGGTATGGCCGGGTCAATCATCTCTTTAATGATGTCAAAATACTCAGTTAAAAAAGCAATGGGCGTACAAATAATTGAAGGGCCTACTACAAATGAAGAACTTAAATGGCTTAAAGAAACTGTACATAATTATTCTCGCAAAGCTAAATTACCTAAAATGCCTGAAGTTGGTATTTATGACAGGCCAGAGCTTAACGCTTTCGCAACAGGCCCCTCTAAATCAAATTCATTAGTAGCTGTATCAACTGGCTTAATGCAGAAAATGGATCGCAATGCGATAGAAGGCGTTTTAGCACATGAAGTGGCTCATATTGCAAACGGAGACATGGTCACAATGACTCTTATCCAAGGTATTGTGAATACCTTCGTTATGTTTTTTGCCTATATCGTATCTGGTATTTTAGCCTCTAGAGTGAGTGAAAATGGCCGCGGCAGCAGAATGATGGAGTTTATGGTACGCCAAGCTTTATTTATGGTTTTTGGTATCGCAGGCTCTATAGTGACTTCTGCTTTTTCACGTCACAGAGAATTTAGAGCTGATAACGGCGGAGCTAAATATGCTGGTAAAGAAAAAATGATTGCAGCACTTAAGGCTTTACAAAATAATTATAGCCCAAAAGGCCAAACTAGAAAAAATGCTGCAGCATTTTCTTCACTACAAATTTCTGGAAAAAGCGGAAGCTTTATTAAAAAGTTATTTTGTACTCACCCACCATTAGAACAAAGAATTCTTACTCTTCAAAAAACGACGATGAGATAAAGTGCTAAAATAAAGTGAAAAGATAACTTTTTTGGAAACTTTAGATTGAACCTTACAGATAGGCAAAAAGGCTTAGCTTTTGCGAGTATTTCAGCATTGCTATGGGCCGTTTTGCCTTTATTTTTAAAATACTCTTTAAATTTTGCAAAATCAGGAACCATTGTTTGGGTACGCATGGTTTTAGCTTTTACTTTTACTCTCCTATTTTTAAGCTTTAAGTTTAAGCCTTCAGAAATAAGTGAGTTTGTTAAGAGTAAGTCTTTTTTTCTTAGTGGAGCTGCTGGTCTTTTTTTAGCCCTTAACTATTTTGGATATATGCAAGGCCTTGATTATAGCTCAGCAAGCTTTGCGCAAATATTAATACAATCGGGCCCCTTAATGCTAGCAACTATTGGCGTTTTTTATTTTAAAGAAAAACTCAGTGCACTCCAAATTTCAGGCCTAATACTTGCTCTTATAGGGTTTTCTTTATTTTACCTAGATCAAAGCCAATCCTATCAAGCTACAAGCTTTAAACTTGCTATCATTTGGCTATTTATTGGTGGATTTACCTGGGCCTTATACGCTAGCTTTCAAAAACAACTCACACAAACCATACACCCTCAATTTATGAACTTAGCTGTTTTTTTTATAGCCTCTATGGCCCTATTAGCTATGGCTGATTTTTCTGACTTTAAAAATTTAAACCTACAGCAATTTTTAATTTATTTGTTTTTAGGCTTTAACACTTTTGCGGCATACGGAGCACTAGCTGAGGCCTTAAAGCGTGCGCCCGCAGCTCAAGTGAGCTTAATTATTGCTCTCAACCCCTTACTAACTATCTTGATTATTCAAGTGACCCATAAACTCAATCTACTACCTATACCTCCAGAGCCAATAAGTGCTATTGGCATTGCCGGAGTCACTTGCGTTGTCTTAGGCGTTATCCTTACCGTCAAAAAAAAGAAGGCCCGAGTATAACTCGAGCCCTCTAAGTGTGTGTATATGATCAATAACTAAAGCCTAGAGCCCTGGTTATTGATTAAGTTTTTAGTAGTAGTCCCCTTTAATTGCCTCCCTAAATTCATAAGACTAGAAGAGGATTCAAGCTCAGTTGCTGAATGCAAAGCCTGGGCATGTTTTGTAGGGTCAGACGTATAAAGCTCTGGATTGATTTGCTCTGTGTTTACAGCAATAACACCAGTTGCACTTACATTATTATCTAGCATGGATAAAGCTCTATAAGAGTTAATTCTTTTTTGATGCTTTGTTTTACCAATAAGACTCTTACTGAAGTCACCCGTTTCATTAATATGTTTAATAATTTGTTTATATCCAAAATCTTGATACTTGGCTTTTAATAGCACAGCTAAGCCTGTAACAAATGGCGTTGCCTGAGAAGTCCCTGTCATAAAACCATAACCACCACCCGGCAAAGTAGAGTATATTTTATTGCCTGGAGCAGCTACATCAACAGATTTAGAACCAAAGTTACTTGAAGGTAATATTTTTTGAAGCCTATCTACTGCTGTTACAGAAATAATATTATCCGCATCATAATCTGCTGGGTAGTAACCACTAATATCAGAATTTGAGCTTTCATTACCTGCCGCAGCCACTACTAAAATACCTTTTTTCTGAGCCGCTTTAACCGCCTCTTCTTCCAAGGCACTTTTTTGCAAGCCTCCACCAGAGTAGTTAATAATGTCCGCACCCATAGCTGTTGCATACTTAATAGCATTCACAGTATTTAATAAATTATTTTTGCTTAAAGCATTTGGGTCATAATACTTAAGAACCATTAAGCTCACTTCTGGAGCCACACCACGTATGCCTTTTCCATTGTTTTCAGCACCAATAATACCTGAAACATGTGTACCATGCCCATGATTGTCTTTTAAGTTGTGATCGTTAGCTACAAAATTCCAACCATGAATATCATCTACATAACCATTAAGGTCATCATCAACACCTGGCTTACCATTTTTTTCTTTTTCATTGATCCAAAGATTATCATCTAGGTCAGTATGCTTAACATCTATCCCTGTATCAATAATAGCTACAACAATCTTTTTGCTCCCCAATATCTTATGGCGTTTTAAAGCTTTGTCATTTTCAATCATTTTATTATCCCACTTTTGTTTCATAGCGGGGTCAGCCATTAAGATATCAATCTCTTTTTCTTCTTTAATATTTTTATTTTTTGAAATCTTACCTAGCTCTGTGGTTCTGCTGGCCATCTCTGCGACCTCAACAGTACCTTTTAAGCTGCTTTTTTGAATACTGAAAGCACCTGAGCCTAAAAAAAATAGGCTGGCGATACCAAAAATTACTTTTGTCGTTTTCTTTTTCACTTTTTACCTCATATACACACTTACTTACCTTATAAGTAGCAATACGAGTGCCAAAAATTGTCCCTTAGAATGATTAGCTTTTTTTAACTACGTCTCACTATAACCCGTTATTAGTAGCTATAGTGGCTAAAATCCTGACAGTTGATATTTTATGTATCATTGTGAGAAATAAGAGTTTAAAAGACTTTTAACTGATGTCTTTTAATTAAGGTAAACACTTCTTCTATAAAAAAGGCTCGCGACGGTAACCGATAAGACAGCGGCTCCAAAACCCATTAAGTTTTTTGTTTCAGGTATAAAAAATCCCATTAAAACTAAAATAGAACTCATAAATAGGATGGCACCAAAAAAACATTTCATTGAAAAATCCATCTTAGGTATTTCTCTTTTTTCTTTAACAGAGCCTATTGCAGATAAAGCTATTATTTGTTTTTTAAGCTTTGTAGCTATTTCTTCGTTTTTATTTACATTTAGGATTTTCTTATACTTATACATTGCAAAGTCTAAACAACCATGTTGCCTACACTTTTTAACAAACAACATATGCATTTCCATATCATTGTAATTTCTAGCTGCAGACAACCAAGTCTCTTTTATATGCTGAGGAGCTTTAGGCTCATTAAGGTCTTTGCTGCTATATTTAGAAAATACAATTCTACATTTTTTACACTCTACATCAGTATGACCATTGAGATAGCCACATTTAGGGCAAGTTCGTTTATGCTCAACTGCCTGCTCAATAGCTTTTGTACTCTGCCTTTGGCTCGGGTGAAACTCTGCCTTGAAGCCAATGACTTCTTTGTGCTTGAAGCAATCCGGCGCAGAAACCCAAAATTGAGATTCACAAGAGTTGCACTGGAAGCTTGGTTTAGTATTTGGGAACTGTCGACCATCTACTTTAAATTTTTTAAAGCATTCTGGGCACGAAACTACTAAATGAACAGGTCTTTTGATTTGATCTTGCGATCTATTAAAATCTGTTGTTTCCAAGCTTTCCCCTTCTTAATGTCTAATGCTATGCTCTATAGCTATGAATAACAAAAAGTTACTACCAATTGTATCAGGTTTGCTCATTGGCACAAGTTTTATTCCGTTCCCCCCATGGGCGACACTCTTTTGTTTTATACCCTTGTGGCTTTATGTAATTAACAATCAGCAGGATAAACATCTTTCTTTAAAACAAAAACTTAAAAGAAATTTTATGGCCGGCTGGGTGACTCAATTTATTTTAACACTTGTTGGTTTTAACTGGATTGCCTACACAGTGCATGAGTTCGGGCGAATGAACTGGTTTGTTTCTATAATAGGGCTAATAGTTTTTTGCAGCATTGCTAACTTATACATTCCTCTTATCTGTTTTTTATGGACCTACATATGTAATAAACTTAAGCTCACAAACCTTAAGTCTTTGTTATTATTAGGTTTTTCAACAGCACTAATCAAGCCTTTGGTCTGGACGCTTTTCCCATGGGATTATGCTTATACATGGTATTCGGTGGGTTGGCCTATTTACCAAATAGCAGATGTTATTGGCTTTCAAGGGATTAGTTCTTTAATTATTTTAGCTAACTCTACATTACTTATTGCTTTTATTTATCGCAAACAAAAATTAGGCAAGCTCTATGCTGCTGGCACCCTGTCTGTGTTTTTTATTTTGAGCTCTTTAGGGTGGCTTCAAGTAAAAACTCTTAAGCAGCCCGATAAAAAATTATCGGCTTTATTAGTACAAGGAAATATTGGCAACCAGGAAAAAGTCTATGCTGAAACAGGGAGCCGCTATAAAGAAACCATTTACAATACATTTTTAAACCTTACCTCTGAAGGCATAAAAAACAAAAAACCTGATTTTGCCATTTGGCCAGAAACAGCCTTTCCATCTAAAATTTATGAAAACAATAATAACCCTCGCCTAACTCGCCGAATGATGGATTATTTAAAAATCAACAACCTACATCTCATTACTGGTGGCTACGGCAAAAACTTACAAACAGGGCAAGCTAGAAACTCATTGTTTTTTATCAATCCAAAAAAAGAAGTACAGTCCTATTCAAAAACTCACTTATTAGCTTTTGGAGAAACAATACCCGGGTCGCAGTTTTTTCCAAAAATTAAAAAGCTACTTCCTATGATTGCTGACTTTGAAAAAGGAACCGGCCCCGAGGTCATAGATTTTAAATCTATAAAAATAGGGGCACAAATATGCTACGAAAGCTTATCTTCAAGCTTTTCTGGCCAACTCAATAAAATGGGCGCGCAGGCCATAGTCAATGTCACAAATGACTCATGGTTTGGAAAGCATCAAGAGCCCTACCAGCATCTTTATATGACCCTAGCAAGAGGCGTTGAGACCAGGACACCAGTTATCCGCTCTACCAACACAGGAGTAACTACAGTGGGCTTAGCGGACGGAAGCATCCTTAAGAAGTCTCCTTTGCATAAAAAATGGCAACATACCTATGAAGTCCCCTATTATAGTGACCCTATTATTACTTTTTACTCAAAGTTTCCTTATTTAATTAGAATCTTTCTTTTACTAGGCTTGATTTTTTGCCTTTTTGGAGGCTTTATAAAAGCCAATGAAAAATCTTGATTGGCATAAAATACTCGACCATCTTTCTAGCCTAGCTACTTGTGAGACATCGAAACATAAATTAAAAAAACTTACTCCTTTTGAAAAAAAATCTAAGGCCAAAGGGAGCTTTTTTCATATTAAAGAATCTAAAAAAATTATTGATAAAGGCCTTAGGCCTTTTATGGAAAGCTTAGATCTCTACAGCTTATGGATACGTCGCCTAGAAAAAAATGCTACATTAAAAACTATAGAGCTTAAAGATGTCCGGTATTTTTGCGTAGAAGCCATGACCTTAGCAGAATGCTTTAAAGAATCAGAGAGTGATTTTTTTGAAGAGCTCTCTCAAGAAATGATTCTTGCAGAAGAACCATTGTCTGCCATAGATCAAATCATGACAGCTAATGGCGAAATTAAAACTGATGCCAGTGAAAAACTTTTTAAACTTTTCAATGAGCGCAAGGACACTATTAAAAGAGTACAAACTTCTCTTGATAAACTTGTAAAGCAGCATGAACTAGAACCTGTCTTACAAGACAGGTATGTTACTAACCGTGAGGGCCGGTGGGTGCTTCCTATAAAGCGCGACATGCAGGGCAAATTTCAAGGCATTGTCCATGCCTCCAGCCAGAGCAAACAGACTGTTTTTATGGAGCCCCAAGAGATTATCCCTAGCAACAACAGAATCAAGCAGGTGGACATAGAAGTTGAAGAAGAAATTGAACGCCTTCTTACAGAGCTCTCCAACTACCTCTTTGGCAAACTTCAAGAGTTTAAAAGCACTTACAAAGTCATGCTCGATGCTGACCTTTGGTTTGCCAAAGCACAACTCGCTAACCAGCTCAATGCAAAATCTTGTGTTTTTAGTGACGATAGTATCGAGCTAAAACAGCTTAAACACCCTATGCTTTGCCTCACTCAACCTAAAGAAGTTGTTGGCAATGATATCGAGTTTAACAACAACAGACGCATACTTATTTTATCTGGCCCGAATGCGGGGGGTAAGACTATATTATTAAAATCAGTGGGCTTAGCCGCTCAAATGGCTCGCTGTGGTTTATTTATATGTGCAGACGAAGGCTCTTCACTCCCCTTTTTCACAGACCTCTTTGTAGGAATTGGTGACTCCCAAAGCGTAGATGACAACCTAAGTACTTTCGCTGCTCATTTAAAAATTCTCAATCAATCTACAAAAGCTAAAGGACCAACAAACCTTATATTAATTGATGAGATCTGTGGGTCTACCGACCCCGAAGAAGGCAGCGCACTCGCAAGAAGTTTTATTGAAGAATATTCTAATAATAAAGCTTTTGGCATTATCACGTCTCACCTTGGCGCCCTCAAAACAAATTGGGATAAAGGCTCTGGCATTACTAATGGCAGCATGGACTTTAATTCTGAAAAAGGGCCCAGCTATCAAATTTTATTAGGCATAGCCGGACAATCACTAGCTATACAAACAGCTAAGCGTGTTGGTGTTTCAGATACTATTATTAACAGGGCCCTTGAAAAACTAAGCCCTGAGTATAAAAAATATCATCAAGATATTGAAAGCATAGAAAAAGTTAAAGAAAATTTATCTGAAATAAAAAAGACCCTACAGGATAAAGTTAAAGAAGCTAACTTGCAAAAATCACAGTACGAAGCAAAGCTATTAAACTTAGAAAAAGATAAAGAAAAGATATTGGCTCGCTTTTTAAAACAGGCTGAAAATGTTGTAGATCAAACTATTGCTGAAAAGTCCGTAACTCATGTGTTTAAAAAGCATGAGACTATGCAAGAAATAAAAAAACAAATGCCAACCGTGGTAAAAGTCTCCTCCACTTCAACGGCCCTCTTGAATGCCGATGACTTTTCAAAACGCTTTGGCCCAGGCTCAAAAATATACATTTCAACTTTAAATCAGGATGGAATCATCCAAAGCCTTCCCAATAAAAAAGGCGAGGTCGAAGTGCTTTCAAAATCTATGAGGCTTAATGTTTTATGGAGCGACTTAAGAGCACCTCATGGCGCCACTAACCCTGCAAAAACAATACTTCAAAATAAAAGCCTTAAAGCTGAGCTTGCTAGCCACTTTGATAATAACTTAGATGTTAGAGGCCTTACCGTAGAAGAAGCTTTGTCAGCTATAGAAGTGAGCCTTGATAATGCAGCTCTTGCCAGCGAAGACCGCCTTAAAATAATCCATGGCCACGGCAAAGATGTTTTAAAGCGCTCTATACGTAGCTTTTTATCAAGAAGCCTTTATGTAAAGTCTTGGAAAGCCGGTACCGCACATAGTGGCGGCGATGGTGTTACTTGGGCAGAATTGTAAATTTCTACAACTAAAAAATGCAACTAAATTTCTACAGTTGCCGTTAACCCATTTCCGCTATTAGCCGAGTACGTTAACCGACCGTCATAGCTATTAATTGTTTTCTTTGCGTAATAAACGCCAAAGCCTGAGCCCTGCTCTCCTTTACCAAAGGTAAACCCTTTTTCACCAATCTTAGAAATATGCTTTGATCCGCTGCCATTATCTTTTACTTTTAGCTGCAAACGCCCTCCTACTTCTTTAACAAAGACATAAACTTTTGGAGCTTCTGTTCTTCTAGTCGCCTCAATTGAATTTTTAATAAGGTTTTGAAAAATACGTTTAAATTCTATTAAAGGCACTGGGTATCTGCCGCTGATAGATTCAGGACTTACATAATCTATTTTCACTTTAGGGCTTTGAAACCTGTACTGCTCAATTATTTCTAGCAAAGCTTGCTCATAGTCTATGTAGTCAAATAAAAAGTCTTTTTTAGCTTCAGCAATCATGTCCTCGGCAATGCCGACCACAGTTTTTAACGCCTCTTTTATAGGGGCACTTTCTGTTTTACCACTCGCCATATAACATTGGATAAAACTAATTGGGCCCCTAATGTCATGAGACAGTTTTGTTGCGACCTCTATTTGAGTCTCTTTTTTATAATAAAGCTCAAGTTTATTTTTAGCTGCTTCTAATTCTTCTTTAAATAAGGATTTTTTTTGAGTTTCTAATACTAACAAATTATTTTTTAAAGCTAAGTTTTCCTTTAAGGCTATAAATTTAGTGGCGTTAATGTTTACCGCCAAGCTAGCTATAAATAAGATAACAACTGTCGTCGTAAATCTAAAAACAAACTCCCCAATTGTTGAAGCCCCTATGTCTTTAAAGAATAACGGAGTAATAATGGCCACAGTATTAATAATGAAAAAACTTGTGTACCAATCCTTTCTTGAACCATTAAAACTTAAAGCGCAAAACAAATAGATATAAGCTATATACTCATAGTACTCTATGCTGTTTGCAGGCTCTAGACAGGCATATAAAGCTTGCACCACACAACAGACACTAAAGTATATAGATAGTAAATTTCTAGAGCGCCATTGTTTAGCAAAAACGGCTCCCACAAATGCAATTACCGCCATTAAGACACGGCCACCAATCAGTAAGCCTTGCCACTCAATATTAGTTTGCTTAATAGCTGAAGATAATAATAACAGCCACAATAAGCCTGATACGGCTAACACTACTATTTGGTTTTTATAATTACTCATTATGCCCCCCGACACTGAAAGGGCATAATATCAAAACCTAATAAGAAGCAGGGACAGCTTGTAAAATAAACATAGCATTTAGTAAATAATAACTATTTTTACAGGAACTCATATTGCATTAAATATGTGACTCAGCCTATCTTAGCCGTTAATTGCTTCTAGTTTTGTAAATACTTCTAATGGCTTTCTTCTTGAACAACTTCTTCTGCCTGCAAGTTTTCACCTCGACGGTATCTAGTCAGTAAAGTTTTGTCTTTTGTTGGAAAAGAAAATAGCAAACTATGACTATTTCCTTCAGACTCTTCTATAGTTATAACTATATAGTAAAAAGAAGGGTTCTCATCAGAAAACTCTTTAATAAAAGTAACTAGAGTATTTCCCATAAAATCGTTATTACGCCAAATCTCATCAGCCTCTTCTATACCGCGCTCTCTAATATCGCTATAGCTCCTAAAGTCAGCCTCTTGGATGTCATCCTTAGCTCTAACCTGAAGCATGGCCTGATAAAGCCCTATAGCTAAATCATCTCCATCTAAAAGAGCATCACCCTCCAACGCACCTAAAGGGGCTTCATCGAGCAATCTGTCGTAAATAAGTTCTTCCGTTTGATATTTCTCAACAAGAGATAAGTCTTTTGTTGCAAAATGAAGGTATACAAAGCTTGGCAGCTCGCCCGTCATATACGATAAAGCGACATAAAAAATATAATTGTCATCGGCGTACTCACCTTCATTAAACTCTTTAATATAAACTCTAAAAGGATGGTTAAGTCGTTTTTCATCAACCCATATTTCATCTGGACGGTCTAGAGTTTTTGTAAGTAAGTTTTCTTCTGATTCTATTTTTAAATCTATTGGCTTAAGCCCACTACCAACAAATTCATCAAATTCTTTTTCAATTTTTTTAATCTCTTCATCAAAATGCTGAAACATTTCTTTTTCAGTCTTAAAAACAAAACCTTTTTCTTCGTCAATAATTATGGGCGAGGCTAAACTTTTATCTATGTTTTGTTTTTTCATCGAGTTCCTCACTAATCTATCACTCATTTAATCCTAGACTTTTGCTCATTTTAGGTCAATGAATGTGGCTTTTACTTGTGAAAATACCTAATTGTTCTCAGACTAAATATATGGAAAACGGACTCAATCTTAGCGAAGACTCACTAAAAAGCATTGAGCGACTTTTATGCTTATCTGTAAACGGGACACATCAGCTTTTTGACCGACAAGATATAGCCAACATCCTAAGCACTCCATCAGAAGAGCTCGATCTTTTTAACTTTGATAATGTAGAAAAAGTTCAGAGACTTTTTTTAGAATTCTTGGACCATAAGACTTTTTCAGAGAAAAAAGCATTTTTAAAGCATTTAAGCTATGAAGAGTACGAAATTGTTTTAAGGGCTTATTTTCATATTTTAGATGCAACTATGCATTCAGCTCAAAGCTATAGTCACTAATTTTAGATTATACCAAAGATTTTACTTCACTTAACATATAGCTAAATTTAAACTCTAAGGCTTCTAGAGTTTCTATATTTTTGTTAAGCTGGGCAATAAGGTCCAAAGACTCATTCACAGATACTGCGGGCGATGAAGCTGGGGCTGAAACAGGTGACTGAACCACTGGTTCGCCATTAATTTCTACAATCTTTAATTGTTGTAACCTTTTTTCCATCAGTATCTTCCTTTATTAAATGGTAGCCAATCGCACCTATTATGAAAACTTAAAACTTCTTACATTACAAAAATAACCGGCTAAAAGCCTTTTCTAGCAATAATTACAGGCTTAGTACTCACAGCTTAGTGAATTTAAATCAAAGTCTTTAAGCTCACGACGACCCGCCTCACCTCTCGATAAAGCCTCTGCCATAACACTCACTGACCCACTTACAAATGCATGATCTAAACCAAGCACATGGCCAAACTCATGAATAAATAAACTCTGGATATCTGTGCGGCCTCTTTCAATCTCACCATTATTATCGCCAGCAGAAAAAGCATGGATACCAAATTCAGATGGGCCGGCCATATTGTTAACAATAATATCTGACTCTAAGATCTGTGCACTTTGATGAAAGATAAAAGCTTTTGCTTGCTCTGTGCTGTCATCAGAAACCCACTCATCTAGGAAATAAATGATGTTTTGAGAGTCTGTTTCTTCAAAGTTTTTACGACTAGGGTCACTATGGTTATCTTGCGATGTATCCCTAGCATCAAAAATAACTGTGGGTTCACCAGCTTCTGCATATTCATTAGCAAATAAAATTCTTTTTTTACCACCTATGGCATTGTTCCAAACCTGAGCCGCCTCAAATATAGCCTGCCTGTAATCTTCAGGCACAGTGCTGTTAAATCGGAATGTAACTGTTTTATTATTCCAAGAAACTCGCTGTTGCTCGCTATTAGTAACAAAGTTGCATGAGTCTTGAGGAGTTAGGCTTTCACCACAACCCACAATAACCGTTACAGAAAATACTAATACAATAGATTTGATAAATGATTTCATACTCCTTAATAAAGCAAAGGCTGAACCAAGTGGGCACAAAGGGCAATAAAGTTAAGTGCTTGAAATCATTAGCTTTTTACACCTATCAAAATTTTATACACCTGTTATAAAGCTAACAATAAATATTAAAATTAAACAAAACCCCATTAAATACCTGTAATTACTAGCTTTTTAAACTGAAACCTAAAAAGACAAAATAGGTCGCTATAAAATAGCATTTTCAAAAAGAAGACGGCAGGAGGTGGGAGCTGATGCTCCCCCTGGTCTTAGAATGTGCTTAGGTAGGTAGTGCTGGCTTGTGGATCACTGCGGCGGCAGTAGGTAGCCAAGGTTGTTACCCTTATATATAGCAAGCTAAATACCAACTATTTTGGTGTCATTTTGCACTCTTAATTTTAAAAAACCCAATGATTTCAAGAAATTATCGAAGCCATAAGAAATGCTTTGGTATCTATTCGGCCCCTTTGTCCAGCTGAGTTATTAAGCTTTGATATCAAGCCGTGGTATTTCCCCGCCTGCCTAGTCCTGTTAATATCTCCAAACTTATACAAATGGAGCTTATTCATGAACCAAGACTTAGAACAAAAAATCCAAGCCAAAGGAAAAGAGATCTTTTCCAATATGAAAACAAAAACTAGCCTTTTTAATAAAGACTGGTGGTACGGAAAAGTAATGGATTGGAGCATGAAGAATGCTGACTTTAAAACCCAGATGTTCCGCTTTGTAGATGTCTTGCCTACCTTAGAAACTCCTGATGAAGTGAGTCGCCACCTTAACGAATACTTTTCTGAAGGCGGCAACATGCCCTCTATTTTTAATATGGGTGTAGGTGTTGGTAAGTTAGCCCCGGGGCTTATGTCTGCCACTGTTAAAAAGAACATTACAGAAATGTCTAAAATGTTTATCACTGGAGAAACTCCCGAAAAAGCATTACCTAAAATTGAAAAGGCTCGCAAAAAAAATCTCTGCTGCACTGTCGACCTATTAGGTGAAGCCACTTTATCTGAAACTGAAGCTATAGAATACCAAAGGCGCTATATAGACCTAGTTGAAAAACTCAGCGAAGCTTCAAAAAAATGGAAGCCAGTAGCTGGAGAAACAACTGACTCACCACTTGTTAATGTCTCAGTAAAAATAACCTCTTTATTCTCACAAATTAAAGAGGAGGCTCCTGACTATTCTTGTAAAAAGATCTTAGAAAGATTAATTCCTGTTATTGAAGCTGCCAAAAAGCGTAACGCCTTTATAAATATTGATATGGAGTCTTATTCGCATAAAGACCTCACTCTTCAAGTTTTTTCAGAACTTATTATGATGCCTGCCTTTAAAGACTACGCTCATCTAGGCATAGTTATTCAGGCCTACCTAAAAGACGCCCATCAAGATGTAGAAAACTTACTAAAGCTTGCTAAAGACCGTGGCACGCCATTTTCTGTACGCTTAGTTAAAGGTGCCTACTGGGACTTTGAAGTGATACATGCAGACCAAAACAACTGGGAAATACCTGTTTATACTCGCAAAGAAGAGTCTGACATTAATTTTGAAAAATGCTGTGACCTTATTTTAAAAAGCGCACCCTTAATCAATTTAGCTGTGGCCTCGCATAACGTCAGAAGCCTTGCTGCGGCCAAAGTACTTGCCGAAAAATACAACGCAGAAAACTACCTAGAGTTTCAAATGCTTTACGGAATGGCAGAACCTATTAAAAACTCTTTACTCGGCATGGGGGTCAGAGTCAGAGAGTATGCTACTGTGGGTGAACTTATACCCGGTATGGCTTATCTTGTGCGCCGCCTTTTAGAAAATACATCTAACCAGTCTTTTTTAAAGTCAAAATTTGTAGACAAAAAAGAAGCAGACACTTTACTAAGCTCTCCAGTACACTCACTCAATACAAACCCGCCTAGTTTTGAAAAAAGCAAAAAAGAATTTTACAACGAAGCCCTTTTAGATTTTGCAAAAAAAGAAGATAGAGAACTTTTTGAAGATGGCTTTAACCAACTCTCTCTACCCTATAATTGCCTACCTATTATTAACGGCGAAAAGCTGACAAGCAACACAGCTATTGAACGCCATAATCCTAGTAACACAGACGAGCTTATTGGCACCATCCAATTAGCCAGTACAGACATGGCCGACAAAGCCGTTGCAAGCGCTAAAAAAGCTTTTGCCTCCTGGAGAAAGCTTAGCCATATAGAACGCGCTAGTTATTTGTATAAGCTCGCTGACCTCATGAAACGTGATAGAGCCAAACTGTCTGCATTAATGGTTAAAGAAGTTGGTAAGCCTTGGAAAGAAGCTGACGGCGATGTTTGCGAAGCCATAGACTTTTGCCGCTACTATGCTGATGAAGCTGTTAAGCTTAATGATGGCCAAAGTATTGGCATTACAATGGGTGAGCATAATAAATACATATATACCGCTAGAGGCGTTTCACTAGTTATTTCTCCTTGGAATTTCCCACTAGCTATCCTTGCCGGAATGGCAGCTGCTAGCCTCGTTATGGGCAATACAGTTATCATGAAGCCCGCAGAGCAAAGCAGCTGCATTGCTCTTGAACTTATGCAGTTATTTTTAGAGACCGGCATACCAAAAGAAGTTATTCATTATCTACCTGCCGAAGGCCATACAGTCGGCGCACATCTAGTTAGCCATAAAGACATCGGCCTTATTGCTTTTACTGGATCTAAAGAAGTGGGATTAAAGATAGTCAAAGAGAGCGCTAAAGTTTTACCAGGGCAACATTATGTCAAAAGATGCATTATTGAAATGGGTGGAAAAAATGCCTTAATTATAGATTCAGATGCCGACCTCGATGAAGCTGTCGCTGGTACTATTTATTCTGCCTTTGGTTTTCAGGGGCAAAAATGCTCTGCATGTAGCCGAGTGATAGTGCTTGAAGAAGTTTTTGATAAATTTACTGACCGCCTAGTATCAGCAACTAAAAGCATTAAGCTTTCTAACTCAGAAGACCCTTCAGCATTTTTAGGACCCGTAGTAGACAATGAAGCCGCTGCAAAAAATAAGGCTATGATAGAAACAGCTAAAAAAGAATCCAAGCTTTTATATGCAGGCACAACGCCAGATAAAAAAGGTCACTATATTGCTCCACATATTTTTCATACAGAAAACAATGAGTCTGAGCTTGCACAAAATGAAGTCTTTGGGCCCGTACTTGCTGTTTTTAAAGTTAAAACATTTGAAGAAGCAATAGCTTTAGCTAACAGCACAGAGTTTGCTTTAACTGGTGGTATATACTCAAGAAGCCCATCAAGAATAAAACAAGCACAACTCGAAGTAGAAGTGGGTAACTTTTATATCAACAGGTCTATCACTGGGGCTATGGTTAATAGGCACCCGTTTGGCGGATTTAAAATGTCTGGTTTAGGAAGTAAAACGGGAGGCCCTGACTATTTAAAACAGTTTGCTGACCCAAAAGTAATTACAGAAAACACAATGCGAAGAGGCTTCTCACCAGAGACAGTTTAAGCGGCTAATTTTTGATTCAAGACTTGCTGATCTAATAACCTAGCATCAGCAAGCTCTTGATTTGCAGCCTTAAAGCCTAAGACAACAACACCTATAGTTGCGCCACAGAGAGCGCCCCCTATATGAGCCCAATAAGCAATACCTGTAAAGCCTGGCACACCGGCCATCACTCCTGAAAAATCACCAATCATCCAGAAAAAGGCTAAGCTCCATGCTGGCAAGTTTAAAACTCCGTACCACCTTGGGTGCGGCCAAAATAAATAATAAAAATATCTTGTAGGCTTTTTCCAAAACAAGATTACATAAAGACCAATAAGACCAGATACACTTCCGCTCGCTCCTACTAATGGTATAGAAGCCCCCGCAGAAAACACATCATAGAGTAAAGCCCCTGCAATCCCTGACAAAACATAGGATGTGAACAACAAGGCCCCGTTAGTTCTAGCTTCAAGAGCTGACCCCACTAAAAACAGTAATAATAAATTACCTAATAAATGAACTATCCCTGAATGAAAAAATTGATAGGTAATAAGATGCTTTAAGTCACTAGCTGCTTTTGAAAAGCCATAGACAGTGCTTGAAAAACTATTATTTGTTTTTATAAAATCTTCTTTTTTAGAGGTCCACCAGTTTAACCCAACAACATCATTATAAATATAATCACTTTTTGTTAAAAACTTATGGTCCCTAAAAGCCAACTGGCCTAATACTACTTTCAATGAATTATCAGTTAAACTTTTAATAGCTATTTTTTTTTGAATAGAGTGATCATAGCTCTTGTCATTCAAAATTTCAGTAGCGTAGATTGATCCTTGAGTTTTTAATAAAAACTTATCTGTAAGCTGCTCTCTATATAAAGACTCCCAGTAAGCAAATCCTGCAAAATAAAAAGCAAGGTTAAGTAATACTAGCACCATAATAAATGGTGACTTATAAAGACTTTTAAAAGAATCAAAAATGGGGAAAATCATTTTTGATTCTCATGTGGGATATTAGCAGGCAGCCTTAATGACTCCTCATTTTCTATTATTGTCTTAGCTTTAATTAAATCTCCAGCCACTAAGTAGCCCTCAGCAAGTCTTTTTTTGTTTAAGGTTGATGGAACTTTAGAGTCTAATAAAGTTGCTATAGAAATTAATTTATCACCTTTTGCATACTCAGCATATTTTGAAAAGATATTTTGGCCCAGCTCTGTCCAATTTTGATTTTGATGGCTGCTTATCCAATAAATATACAGCGGAGCCACTTCGTCTATTGAGTCTGCTGACTCTAAATAAAAATGAGCGGCTGCAGACTTAAGAGCTACAGAATGTTGAGACTTTACAATAATGTCTAGCAATGCCTTTTTCTTTTTCTGGCTAGACAAATTTAATGTCTGCTCAAGCTTTGTGGCACTAACAGACTGATAGCCATCTGTACTTATATTATTACAAGTATTTATCTTTAAACTAACAAGCTCGTAGCTCTCTTGGAGCTTCGTATTAATAGACGCTATAGATGTAAATTTTTTGCATGAGTAAGATTCCTTTTGAGAACACCCCTTCTGCATTTCTTTATTGCAAGCCCATACAAAAAATTCTTTCTGATAATTTAAGTCTATACCTTGCGAAACCAACGAAAGAGCTTTTTCTTTATCTTGCTCCCATAAAATTTTGGCTTGGTATATTTTTTTAAAATCGTAAGTATGGCTATCACTTTCGATAGAGCTTAAAGCTCTCATCACTTTCTTTGGCTCACCTTGGCTGTACAAAGCCTTTACAAGCTCAATTTTCGCAAACAATGGAGCATTCTTTTCAATATCAAAAAGCTCGCCATGAGTATTATAGTTAGAGATTTTACAAGCATAAGATGTTTTACTGTCCGTACATGTTTTACCATAATATCTGAGCGCCAGTTCAGAGTTTTTAGCTTTTACAAATTCTGCTTTTGCTAAATTAGTAATATCACTTTCTTTATTGTTATATATAGAAAGCTCTATTTCCTCCTCTAAGCATCGTTTTGATATTTTATTAAGAAGGTATAAACTATAAAGCTTGTCCAACCTATTTGTGCTGCCAACGTCATACTTTACAAGTAACTCACCCCTAGTACATTGCTCTGCACCTTCAGCAACAAAACCTGAAGGCTCTGACATAAATAGCTTTGTTACTAAAATAAAAGCTATTGCTAAAGCAAACATCATTAAACCTAGTTTTTGAGAGATAGGGTTCTTATATTTATAAGGGCTAAACGTTACAACCGAACTGTTTGAAAACTTATCATGAAAGCCCATAAGCCCTTCTTTAAAAAGCATAGGTAAAAGAGGTAAGCCCAGTAAAGCCACTTGTAATGTCCAAACAAGCGACCTTTGAAATGATGACTTTGCTGATATTTTTTTCTTACTTTTTTCTTTAACAAAAATACCAAATATTTTTTGGCCTAGTGTTTGAGAGAAAAACAGATTGCATAAAAACTGGTAAGCAAATAATACAGCAAAAACAATTACGACACCGTAACTTACATACAAGGCCACTGAACCCTGCTCGCCTAGTAAAAAAAGCGTTTTAATTTTTTGTCTTATAAGAGCTGTTAAAAGAGTTATTATCGGCAGAACAACTGCCAATAAATCAAAAACGGAGGCTGCAAGCCTGTCTAGAGAATGAGCCTTGTACAGACTTCTTTTAACAACTTCAGCTACATCCTTAACAACCATACCTATTTATCGGTATTTTTACCCAATAAGCTTAGTTAATATTTACAGATAATAACTTATTTTCTGGAGTTTTTTGGAACCTTACTTTGGCTACTTCTTCACCAGCCACCATCAAAGCTACAACCTCTAGCTGCCCGTCTTTTAATACGGTCTTAGTCGACTCATGCTTTGGAAAATATTTTTTAAACTTTCCTATGAACTGATCGCTCCCCTTGTAGTCTATTGCTTTTTCTAATGACTTTGAGTCTTGATCAAATTCTATATATTCAATTTTATTAGCAGCAAACTTAACACTGTACTCACCATGCAAGTATACAATCATTAACTCATCAATAAGGTCTTTTTTATATGCTGTTACTTTATAAACTTTATTCAATTCGTTTTGGCTTAAGTCTTTAACTTCTTGAGCATATTCACTGTATGGGCTACCAACGCTAGCTATTTGACGACCACCCGTTGCATTTAAATTTTGCGACTGATCTACCATGTTGTTGACAAAAATAGCTGCAGCTAAAAATGCAATTAAACCTGTTGTCATTACCATTTTTTTAACAAGAGGGTCTTTTATAAATATAAAAGTGTTTTTGTTGCTATCAGGACTGCTTTTTATTGGCAGTTGAATTACATTTTCAGGTGTATTGTTTTCTTCACTCATAATTATAGCCTCTTTACTTTAATCAGACTCAGCCTAAAGGCCTTGTCTCTATAGTCTATAATCGGAACTATGCTATAATAACTTAAGTATGAAATTTCTATCCTTTACTCTTGTTTTATCCTTTGTGACGCTCAATCTATGGGCCTCGCTGTCTCAATCACCTGTCCCAATACCAGCACCCGCCATAATACAGGCCCCTGCGGCATCACAGTCTCAATCTCAAACTCAAAGCCAGGACAATACAGAGACCCAGCCAGAAAGCACAGCTCAAGACAAAGCAAAGCCTCAACCACAAACTAATAGAATAGAGCCCTTACCCGTGCAAAAACTAACCAGCAAGCAGCACTTTAGCCTTGCTGAGAAACTTATAGAATCAAAAAAGCATAAAGAGGCCGTCCAACATCTTAATGCTGTCCTTAAAAAAAACCCTAACCATTTTAAATCGCTATGGGCCCTTTACAGGTCTCTTGAAGAATTAAAATCTACTGATGACCAAAGGCTTGCCATAGAGCATTTGTACAAAACAAGCCCTAACGACATAGATGTTCTTAGTGAGATTTGCAAAACTTATTACCATCAAAAGTTTTTAATTAAAGCTTTTGATCTGTGCAAAAAGGCCATTCAAAAAGACAGCGCTAACCCAGTAAACCATGCCCACCTGGCAAAATCTTATTGGGATTATGGAAAAGAAAAAATTGCAGTTAATGTTATAAAAACAGCCTCTAAAAGGTTTCCTAAAGATCTTTCGACTCAAAAAATTGCAGGACAAATATACTTAGAAAATCAAAACAAAGAACAAGCTATGCTGCACTTTAAAAAAGCCCATAACATCGACGAACAAGACTCTTCTGTAAATATTGCTTTAGCGCAGCTACATACAGAAAAAAATAATTTCGAAATGGCTTTAAAACATTTAAAAATGAGCTGCCTCACTGACCCCTATAACTCCAGAAGCCCCTTAAGGCGTGCCACCACAAAGCTTAGGCTTGCTAACAACCAAGAGTGGACCGACAAATACAATATAGTTTTAAACTCTTGCTACGGCAAAAAAAATACTAAGATTTCACTCTAACAAAAAAAGAGCCCCCTTAAGGACTCTTTTTCTTTGGTAGCTACTCGATACTATTTATGCTGCACGCTTTTTATTACGAGCCTCTGAAGGGTCAATATTGTACTGCTTAACTTTCCTATAAAGTGTAGCTCTTCCAATACCTAAAGCTTTAGCCGCCTCAGTTAAGTTACCACGATACTCATGGATAGCTCTTTTAATAGCTACACTCTCAATTTCATTAATTGTCTGAACTGCATTACTATTTTGAATTACTTTTTGATTGTTGCCTGGAAAAGGTAAAATTGTTGCACCCACTTGAGATTGGTTTAAACCTGAAGTTAGCACCGTAGCTTCACTGTTAGTTGCGCCTGCGTTTTCCCATTCTGATGTTGAAAATACTTCTACTGAAACACCACAACTATGTGCAAATGCTTTTGATCTTTGAATAAATGCATAGTCATCACTAACGATTATAAATTTAGAATTTTGCATATTAACTACCTCCCGAATATGCTGAACCTACTCTTGTTACATATTCTTTATCGGAGAATCATTCTGAGATTTTAATACTTTGTAAATAAAAATACATAAATTTAGCTAACCTATTGATTTTACTAGGAAGCACTCTTAAAACCGTCTCAAAAAAAGGCAACATCAAGGTAACAGTTGTAAACTATTTTTACAGGACCATAGCCAAAGACATAAAAAAACCAGCTACAGAGCTGGTTTTTTTAAATTAAAATATTAACTAGGACTTATCTTCTGCCAGATTTAATTTTAACCATCATCTTTGCAATAAGTTGTACTGCCATTTTTTCTTGGACTTTACACATTTTTAACTCATCACTGCGGTAAGATCTTTGTGATGGTGTTAATGTACCCGTCTCTAATTCCATTTCATAATCTAATTTGTTAGCACGAATACCTTCAAGCTCTTTAGACTGCTGTTTGAAAAGTTTATTCACACCACTTAAAGGAGCAACATCTAACCATGTTTGTTTGTTTTTATACCAAGCTAGCATTCTTTGGAATCTGGCTTTATTTTTTGCCAAAGTGAATACCGGATACTCACCTTCTTTAAGGTCTAAGATGTTTTCAATTTCATCAATGCGCTTTAAATCCTCATCTACATAGCTTTCAATCTCAGCAATAGCTGCGGCACGTTTTGCTGCCATAGCTTCTTCTGGAGTCATTTCAGGAGCTTCAGGTGGCTCAGGTAAAGATTCAGTTAAATTAAGAGAAGGAGCATTATTTGTTGTTGCTTCAACTGGGTTTGAAACCATAGTTTCAGCTTTAGCCGTTTCGATTACTGTTTCAACCGGTGCTTCAACTGGGCTCACTTCAGACGCGTTCATTGTATCTACGAATTCAGACATTCAGGTTCTCCTTTGACGATGCCTATGTATACGACACAATTTGTCATTTTTCAATGGAGCATGTACTTATTACACACCTCGATAAGCCTTTATGCTATTGCCTTTGAGGCCAACCAGTAACCTACAAAACAAAAAAGTAATGCTAAAATATTATGAAGAAAAAAACTGTTCACAGCTAAAAGATACTGCTTACTTAGCAAAGCTTTCATCACTTCTAGTGCATAGCTTGAAAATGTAGTAAATGCCCCCAAAAAACCAACAGACACTATAAGCCAAGCCCACTCGCTAGCTCCTACTGATTTAGTCTTTAAAACAAAAACTATACCCATTAAAAGACTTCCAAAGACATTTACAAAAAGTAAGCCCATATTGATAGATGTGGCTGGAGCCAAATAGGAGTTAATAAAATTTATTCCAAAAAATCGAAAGAAAACGCCTGCAAAGCCTAAAATACATAAAGCGACTATAAACATTTTACCCACCTTCATCTGTAAAAAACCCAACAAAAATCCTATTCATTGTGTCTTATCATATTCAATGATTACATGGATCTATGGAAAATACACATAATAATGAATCACAAATTAGTTCTAGAATTTTAATCGGCCTTATCGTTGGTGCTATTATCGGCTTAGCTTTTAACTACTGGGGTGCCAATGTTTATAGAGATGCCATCTTAAAATATGTTATGAACCCAATGGGTCAAATATTTTTACGAGGCCTCTTCATGGTTGTTGTACCTTTAGTGTTTTCATCTTTAATTGTCGGTGTAACTAACTTAGGAAGCGCCAATAACGTAGGGCGCCTCGGATGGAGACTAGCTGTCTTTTATATCCTGACAACCTTAGTAGCTATTCTTATTGGCCAAACATTAATTGAATTAGTGAGGCCTGGTGACGGAATATCTCCTGAATACTTAGCGCAGGCTCAAGCTCAGTTTGCAGAACAAGTTTCTGGATTAGAGTCAAAAAGTTTAGCCGTTAAAGAGTCTTTATGGCCTGGCCTCGTTAACACTATTGTCCCTAAAAACATAATAAGTGCATTTTCTAATGGAAACATGCTTGCTATTATTTTTGTGGCTATTTTATTTGGACTCGCTCTCTTAACTATCGACAAGAGAAAAGCACAAGTGGTTATTACATTTGCTGATGCGGTTACAGACGTTACAATCAAATGGGTCGGATGGTTTATGAAACTAGCCCCTTATGCAGTAGCTGCGCTTATGATTTCTGCAGTTACGCATTTTGGATTAGAATTTATGACCAAAGTGGGCAAATATATTTTAGTTGTTGTTACAGGCTATGCCATTCATATGCTTGTGACTTATTCTTTAATTATTAAGTACATCGTTAAAATTCCCGTACGCGAATTTTACCGCAGAATGATGCCCGTTATAGCTACTGCTTTTTCTACAAGCTCTAGCAGCGCCACAATGCCTACTACCATCAGAAACCTAGAGAAACGATTTGGCCTCCCTGAAAGCTTAACTACTTTTAGTATCCCCTTAGGCACAACAATCAATATGGATGGAACTGCATTATTTGAAGTGATTGCTGCCCTTTTCGTAGCTCAAGTTTATGGCATAGATATTAGCCTTACTGGGCATATTACTTTAGTCCTTTTAGTATTATTAACTTCTATTGGTGTTGCCGGAGTTCCTGGTGGCTCTATACCTATCCTCATGTCAGCTATGGCGACCTTAGGGATACCAGCAGAAGGAATTGCACTTGTGTTAGGCGTTGATAGACTCCTAGACATGGGTCGTACAGTCGTGAATGTTACAGGCGATTCGACAGCGGCATTGTTTTTAGCTAGAGTTGAAAACATACCACTGAAGGAAAACCTGAAAGCATATGACTAAAAAAACATTATTACTATTTACAACATTTTTAATTTTTTCATTTCAATCCGCGGCTCAGATAGTCCCCAATGACTGGGACTATCAAGTTCTAAAAAAAGACAAGCATCGACTCGTTTACTCTAAAGATAATGCTGAAGTCGCTGAATACGCTCTTAATAAATTCATTGAAGTCTCAAACCTCTACAAACAAGAGTATGGCTGGGAGCTTGATGAAGTCCCTACCCTCGTCTTAGCTTCTAATAAAAACCAATTTCAAAATGGTTTTGCGACAACCATACCAAGACTTATCACTACCTTTTTCCCAGCTTTTTCTTCATCAAGTTTTTCTACACACTCTTGGATAGATACACTCATTTACCATGAAGTGGCTCACCTCTATCAGCTCAATGCAAAACCAGGGAAAAATTCATTACCAGCCTTAGCTCATACATTACTTGGCAATCCATTGTTTTTAATCATCCCGCCTATCATGGTAAACCCTAATGTTTTATTGCCCAGCATGTTTACAGAAGGCAATGCCACCTGGAATGAAAGCCGCTTTAGTAACGGCGGCAGGCTACACAGCGGGCAAAACTTAGCCCTTATTAATCAAATGGCTCTTTCAGGGAAAATTAAAGACCAAGTCGACATAAACTCCACTTTAGAATTTCCTTTTAACCGCGAATACCTAGTGGGTTCATATTTTCAAGAGTTTTTAGCTAATAAATTTGGCAAAGAAAAACTAAACCAATTTTTTGTAGCTCAATCAAATAACTTTGTTTTACCACTTATTATAGACAGTACTTTTAAAAAACATTTTGGAGAAAGCTTTTATAATCTTTTTGCAGAGTTTGTAAAAGACAGGTCTGATAAAGCTAATGGTTTTACTAAGTCTTCTGAGCCTATTTTATTTAGGAGTTTTTCTCACACCTCTTTTAACCACTCTAAGAAACACATCTATCTTACAACTAATAGTAACGAAAACAGCTACAATAAAATTATAACTATTAATAAAACTACTAAGAAAATTAAAAAGATATCGGCTAATATTAAACGCGGAAAACTATTTAGACTTAAAAAAAAGTGGGCTGTAAGCGCTTCTGGTAAAATTAAAAAAACAAAACGCGCCTACACACTTTATAAAACTGGAGCTCGCTTTCATAAAAAGTTTATTGACCATGCTGTGCTGGATATACGTGGAAACTCTTGGGCTTCTTTTTATGTTCCTAAAAGTTATAAGAAAAACCAGCTCTATAAAAATGGAAGTTTTGTTGCTGAAGCTGACTCTGAAGCTATTTTAGACGATAGCGGAAACATCTATTACTTCAAACAATCTGGCCCTACACGCTCACTTTACAAAAATGAAAGTGTATTATTTAGCATTGAAGGTCATTACAGTTACCCTCTAGAAGTTTTAGAAAATGGTGGAATTACTTTTATAGCTACATCAAACCATGGCTCAAGCCTTTATGTTTTTGACAACGGCAGCATAAAAAGACTCCATAACTCTGATGCTATCGTAGACGCTAGACACTTAAACAGCGAGCAATACTTTATTTCTGAAGCAAGTTTTGATGGGTATAACTACAAAATAGTTACAACAATTCCATCCGCTTCAATACCCAAACCCATACAGCTTAGCTTTAGCAGTGACAATGATCCACTAACAGCAGAATTTAAAGCTACAGAAACTCCTGCTAAAAAATATAAATACAATTCTTTATCTCAATTAAAGTTAGGAAGCCTGTCGCCAGACTTTATTGCTTTAGGATCTGAGCTTGGCATTGGCGCAACAGCTTTATGGACAGACCCAATGCTTAGGAATTCAATTTCTATCCAATACAAGCAGTCAGGAGGCGACACTAGCGCCAGAGCTATCTACGAAAACTCTATCAATAGTTTAAATTGGTCTATAGGCGCTACATACAATAAAGAAACAGGAAATATATTCTCAACAACTCGAGGCGCAGTACTAACTGACACTCTCACTCAGATTAAGCCTTTCATTAACTTCAATTACCTTCTTTTTGATTTGTATGAAATCAGAGCCAATATACAAGCTACTGGTGGATACCAAAGCAATAAATTAGATATTGTTAACTTTGAAGAAACTGGGACCTTTGTTACAGGAGCTGCAAGCCTTGTATGGCAAAAAAGCTTTGCTAGGTCATTTGATAGCCACAGACTACTCGCTCTAACTTATTTACAGAGTTATGAAAATTTAAAAAACAGCATCTCTAATGTACAAAACGAATCTATTTTTTACTCAGTTGGGGCTAACTCTAAGTACAACCTAGGTAACGAAACCTATTTAGGACTTAGGCATAACTATCTGCGCTCTGAAAGTAACGATATCGAAATTGATTCTAGCAACAACACTAGCTCTAGAGATTACTTTAGCTTATCAACAAGTATCGAAAACATAAGAGAACTTTCTGCTACGGAAGCAAGTATCAAAAAAGCTTTCCATACACCAATTTATAGCTCTTTAATCCCATTAAGCCTAAGGCGTATTGCTCCGAAACTATCGGCTACTTATTTTGATTATAAAGAGTTTCCAGTAAACAGAAACTTTAATTTTACAGAGGTTGCAGCCTTTTTAGAAATGGAATGGCTTTTTGTACATAAGCAACCCTTTAGGCTTTCTTTCGGTGTTGCAAAAAACAGAGGTGCTGACAGCGCAGAAAGAAACTTCAACTGGCAGATCATCTTAAACCTCTAACCAAAAAAGTATTAGGAATAAAAATGTAATTCAGCCTACAAAACAACGCAGTGTTTCGCAGCCAGCTGCCTGGTACCTTTTTGCGAAGCGTGGCGTTAATTATTGAGCTAGTACTAAATCTACAATTAATGGGAAGTGGTCCGAAAGGCCCTTCCCTTTTTTTTCATCATAAGGCCTCGGGGCGCCGTTAGATTTCTTTTGGTCTGACAAAAAGACGCCTGTCCTTACGCTCTTCTTATTAAGCTTCCAACCTTTAGATCCATTAATAAATTTTCCACTTAGTAAAATCATATCTAAAAATGACCAGCTATTTTTCTTAGAGTAATAGTTAGTCCCCTTACATTTCTTGCAGTATAAGTGAGCCAAATCCCAATTAGGTTTAATTTTAGAGCCATAAATATCTAACCGCTTAGCTTCACTGGCTGGAATATTAAAGTCACCTGCTGCCAGCTGGTAGTCTGACTTATCTTTTTTACGAAGCCCCTCTAAAAACTTTAAGCTTTCAAGTCGCAATTTATAAGGGTGATAAGGTGCTGGAAAATGCACACCATACACAGTAAGAGTCTCTTTATTTGGAAGCTCTAGCTTTACTTGCAAAATACCACGAGTATCTTTGCTACGCCTTTTACTAATTTTACTAAAAGGTACAAAACTCTGCTTTGGCTTTCCAAGTATTTTTAAATTTGAAAGTACCGCAACATCAATACCACGAATATCACGACCTTCTATAAGTACAGCATGCTTAAGGCCAAGCTTTTTATTTAAGTCTTTTAATGCTCTTAAGTTTTCAACCTCTTGTAAAACAACAACATCAGGCAACTGATTACTGTTGGCTGATTTAATAACTTCAGCAATTTTATCAAGCTTTTTTCTGTAAGCTTTCTCGCTCCAGTCTTTATACAAACACTCTTTACGCCAGCGCTTACTTCTCATTCTATTACAGGTGTCTTTGTGAGATTTAGACTTTTTTTGAGACATCGGAAGGTACGTTTCATCACTTTTATATTTATCATCTTTTGTATCAAATAAATTTTCTACATTAAAAGTCATGACAGTGATTTTACTTTTAGAAACTGTAGCGCTACTTTCTGCAGGTGTATCCGCTACAGTAACACTCTCTTTTGAGTTAAAACATGAAGTTAAAAATAAGGCTAAGATAATATATTTCATAAAGGCAACTTACACAGGTAAGCTTTTTTATACAATACTAATAAAGAGGCCCTAAAACTAACCTAGGGTCTATATAAGTCTTTAAAGCAACAGCTCTATCATTAGCTGATACAACACCCGGCATATCTGCTTTTTCTGGCTTTGCCAGTGATAACTGAAAATGTAAGTGCGGGTTCCAGCCTCCGTTTTCTGACTTAGGCCCCACATGAGCTAATATTTGACCCTGTAAAATTTGCTGACCAACACTTATCTTTTCTAAAGAAGTACGACTTAAATGGCCATACAAGGCATATACTTTAATGCCAGTAATTTCATGCTCTGTAATAATTGTTGGTCCATAATCATAAGAGGCTTTGTTGTCTGCAAAAAACAGCACTTTACCGTCAGTAAAACTATGCACTGGCTCTCCTTCAGGGCAGCCAATGTCTACACCCATATGAATATTTCTATAGTTACTTAAGTCTTCTTCACTATATAAATCACCTTTATACATGTTTTGGCGGACTTCATTAAAACGACCTACACCATAAGGGTTTTCCAACACACGGTCTTCATTGTAACCCTTTGTGAAATCATAAACATCATACTCACTAGGAAGCTTAATAACTTGAGCATAATCCTTATAGCTCTCTCTTGTTAATTTAAGAGGGTTATATAGTTTTAGTGCTTCAGTGATGTTCATAATTAGCTTGTAGCATAGATCAAACTGCAGGCAAATTTAAATTTACTTTAGGCTTTTCTTTAAAGCTATAAATAAGGCTACCGCCTTTAAGCTTTTTAATTATTGCTTTTGTATACTTTCGCTCTACAGCCGGACAACCCTCACTCATACCCAGAGGTATTTCTTCAGGGCTCACGTAATCTGCACCATGTAAAACTATATGCCTAACTTTTGCATTGTTATTTGATTTTTCTAAACCATTTAAAATAAGTGAAACACCGTTTTTATTACTGTAATAAGTTGTCGCCGTTAAATAGAGACCTAAAGACGTTTGGTTAGAGCCAATAATATTTGAGAACTCTTCTGCAAGACCATTCTCATCTGTATCTGATTTTTTACCGTGAGAGACTAAGTATTTTTCTATTTCCCCTGTTACTAAATCTACTAAAAACAGACGTTCATCATTTGAGTGTTTTCCATAGTTAATAAAAGTTATATATCTTTTATTTTTTACTTTGCTTTTATTTTTATTAATATAATCAACAGCCTTATTTAATGCTTTGGGTGGCACACCCATTACAGCCAGACTCTTTTCTATAACAGCCAACTCAGCTGATTTTGCATGCAGCGAAACAGAGAGGAAAAACACTAAAATAAGGGTCTTTTTAAGCATGACTTATATATCGGCCTTATAGCGCCATTTGTTAAGCCCAATAGGAAATAATGAGGCCTTTTAGACCTATTTCTACCCCATTAATCTATTGTTTTTATGCTCGGTTACCGCTTTAATAGGCCTATGAAAAATGAATGGGAAAAGTTGGCTCAAAAAGAGCTAAAATCAGACACACTAGATAAAATGAAGAACTCATCAGATGAAGGCATTACCTATAAAGGCCTTTACACCTCTGATGATATTGATGCTGCTCAATTGCAAAATGAACTACCAGGACTACCTCCATTTTTACGAGGCCCTCGCGCTACCATGTATACAGGCCGCCCATGGACTATTAGGCAATACGCAGGCTTTTCTACTGCAGAAAAATCAAATGAATTTTATAAAAAAATATTAGCCAGTGGCGGACAAGGTGTTTCTGTCGCTTTCGATTTAGCTACCCACAGAGGTTATGACTCTGACCACCCACGTGTACCTGGCGATGTTGGTAAAGCTGGCGTAGCTATAGACTCAATAGAAGATATGAAAGTTTTATTTAATGAAATACCATTAGATAAAGTTTCTGTATCTATGACCATGAATGGCTGCGTACTACCAATACTAGCTTGCTATATTGTGGCGGCAGAAGAACAAGGCGTAAAGCCCGAGCTTTTACGAGGAACCATCCAGAACGATATTTTAAAAGAGTTTATGGTTCGTAACACCTATATTTTTCCGCCAAAACAATCTTTAAAAATAATTGCTGATATTTTCTCTTACACCTCTAAAAACATGCCTAAGTTTAATTCTATTTCTATCTCTGGCTACCACATGCAAGAGGCAGGAGCCACGCAATTACTAGAGCTTGCCTACACTATTGCTAATGGTAAACAGTATATTGATACAGCAATAGCTGCAGGACTAAAAATAGATGACTTTGCCCCTAGGCTCTCTTTCTTTTTTGGTATTGGCATGAATTTCTATATGGAAGTCGCTAAACTAAGAGCAGCACGCAAACTATGGAGTGAAGTAGTAGCTGATTACAATCCGCAAAATGTAAAGTCACAAATGCTAAGAACCCACTGCCAAACCTCTGGATGGTCTTTAACGGAGCAAGAGCCTTATAATAATATTGTACGCACAACAGTAGAAGCAATGGCAGCGGTCTTTGGTGGCACACAATCTTTACACACAAATTCTTTTGATGAAGCTGTGGCCCTACCTTCAGAGACTTCTTCACGTATTGCCAGAAACACTCAAACTATTTTGCAAGAAGAAACTGATATTACTAATGTTATAGACCCTTGGGGTGGATCTTACTTTATGGAGTCTTTAACTGACGAGCTTTACACAAAAGCAAAAGCCATCATCAGTGAAATTACAGAAAAAGGCGGAATGGCAAAAGCCATCGAAGAAGGCTATCCTCAGCGTAAAATTGAAGAAGCCGCTGCCCGCAAGCAGTCCCGCATAGACAGGGGCGAAGATGTTATTGTCGGCGTTAATAAATTTAAACCGCCTACTGAAGTTGAGTATGAAACTTTAGAGGTCGATAATGCTGCTGTATTAAAAACTCAAATAGATAAACTAAAAACACTAAAAGCCAACAGAGATGAGGCAAAAGTAAAACAATGCCTCGAGGCCTTAACAACTTACGCCAATACAGGCAATGGCAATGGACTAGAGCTTTCCGTACAAGCTACTCGTGCCCGCTGCACTATTGGTGAAATGACTGAAGCCCTTGCCAAAGTATGGGGCCGCCATAAAGCACAATTTAATATAGCTACTGGCGTTTACTCTAAAGGCCATGAAACCAGCGACCAGTGGAACACTATGAAACAATTAATTTTAGATTTTGAAAAACAATTAGGTCGCAGGCCACGCATGCTAGTTGCTAAAATGGGACAAGATGGCCATGACAGAGGCGCCAAGGTTATTGCCACTGCTTTTTCTGACTTAGGCTTTGATGTTGATCTTGCACCACTCTTTTCAACTCCAGAAGAAGTCACTAAGCAGGCTATAGAAAATGATGTTCATATTGTCGGTGTCTCATCACAAGCAGCCGGACATAAAACTTTGGTGCCCGCTTTAATAAATAACTTAAAGGCTCAAAAAGCTGATGACATTATAGTTATCTTAGGAGGAGTGATCCCTAAAAAAGATTATGACGAAATGTATGCCTTAGGCGTTAAAGCCATATTTGGCCCAGGCACACCAATACCAGCAGCAGCCTCTGAAGTATTAAAACTGATAATGGCCAAATAAAACGAACAAATAAAACGGATAAATAGGTATGATACAGCTTCCAGATATATTAAATGGAGACAGAAGGCAGCTTGCAAAAGCTGTGACTCTTATTGAAAGCACAACAAAAGAAGACCGTAAAAAAGCAAAAAAACTTTTAGCAAGCCTTCCAGAAAACCCAAACGCCATCAGGCTTGGCATCTCTGGAGTACCAGGCGTTGGCAAATCCACTTTTGTTGAAGGGCTAGGCCAACACATCACAAAAACCCTTAATAAAAAGGTAGCTGTTCTTACAATAGACCCCACTTCTCCTATTAGTGGTGGCAGCTTACTAGGCGATAAAACAAGAATGGAAGTTTTAGCCGCAGAAGAAAAAGCTTTTATCCGCCCCTCCCCCACTAAAGAACACCTTGGTGGAGTAAGCGCTACCACAAAAGAGCTTATTCTTTTATTTGAAGCCGCAGGCTATGACTATATTATTATAGAAACAGTAGGTGTTGGCCAATCTGAGTTTGAAGCTCGCAATATGGTCGACCTCTTTTTGTGGCTCACAATTCCTAATACAGGTGATGGATTACAAGCTATTAAAAAAGGGTTACTAGAATTAATAGACATTGCTGTAGTTAATAAGACCGATTTATTTTCTGAAACAGATGTTAATTTAAAACTACAAAACTTAGGAAGTATTTTTTCTAGCCACTCCAGAAAACCTATAGTCAGTAAAATCAACTCTTTAAACATTGAAAGCTTTAAAGAACTTTATAACCAGATTAAAACCCATTACGATAAAAATAAAGCGGCTATTAAAAGCCAACGCCAAGAACAGCTTCAGGTTTGGAAAAAACAATTGCTCGAAAAAGAAATACTAGCCTCGCTAAATTATACTGAGCTTTTAGAAAAGAAAATTTCAGAAACTAAAGACCAAAGTATTTCAGAACTTTTTAGTTATTTGCAAAAGTAACTTGTGTATCCTTTTTCATAGCTCTTAATAAAAGAATAGGCCCCCATATAATAAGAAGCAAAATAAATAAGCCAACTAAGATTACAGAAATTGGAACAAATCCAAAAATAATTAACCCCGCCCCTACCAGCCAAGCCGTCTCAAATATTTCAAAAATAGATCTGAAGTCCCCTAAAGCAATGATAACACCATAAACCCCACCTAATAAAAATGCGACACTCCACAGATAAAACCAAAACCGTATGTAACTCAATAAAATCGAAAAGCAATCTATAAAAAACTCATTGAATAAAGCTTTCATTGGCAGCCTGCACAGATTCTGTTGGCTAAGTAATAAAAAATACTAAACCAACGAAATGCAATTTAGAATTAATGAAATGTTTAGAATTAATGAAATGCAATAAACCCGTAATAAATTAATAAATGGAAAAGGCGAAAATACTTGAAACAAATTTTATGATAGGTTTTGGTTGTGTGGAGTGAACAGCTGTATGAATGAAGAATGCTCAGGGATTGGATGATAAGCGTGACGGTGCGAAGATCTGAATTATGGTGTTTGGTATTTAGAAGCGGCGACAGATATCCTATGGCAGTAGTAGCCCCCCCACATATATTTAGCAGTACATCTTCGTAACACTTTTGTATCTGGATCGGCAACTCCTTCCCAGATGCCTCTCTCCCCCACCAGAACGGGCACCGACGCTGCCCAAGATCCATTTCCACTTCTTGGCAACGATTCCGATCCGGACGTCTCCTTTAACCTCGCCTTGGGAGACGGTGAGCTGCAAGGCGAAGCAATTCCTGGTTCGCTTCACCTCGTCCCCTGCACACTTGATGCGTATTTGGAGTTGCCGAACAAGGCTGAAGACCGATACGAACTGAGTGAAGGGGTCCTCTTCTACCGAGATACCATGGCAGACTCGAACCATACAAAGGTGAGAGAGTACATTGCCTCCAAGCTCAGGGTTGCGAAACTCTCCGGATCGCGTCGTGTGAACATTTATACGGAGACCAAGGTGTCAGTCCAATCGCAAGGTTCGTCTTCAAGCGTGCGAATTCCGGACATTGTCATCGGCCCCTACGTCTCTTCGCATTCATCCTCGACGTCGTCTCCGGCTTCGAAGAAAATGATTTTTCGGGCTGGCAAGGTTCCGATTATGGCCATCGAAATCACGAGCCCAAGCAATCGCGCTGTCGATCTGTGTGACAAGTCGATACAGTATTCCAAAACTGGAATCCCAACTTATGTCATTGTCGACCGAGCGGGGAGGCGGGTCATTGTGAGGACTGGCGCAGGGCAATCTGGGAACCATGGTGGATATCAATGCGAGAGGGTGTTTCAGGGTGAGCAAATCGTGGACTGCCGGTTGTTCCGAGATCAAGCGCTGACCCCGAACATGGTTTTGGATCCGCCGCAGACTGCAGAAGAAGTTATTCAGTCGCCGATCAAAAGGGCAAAGTTGTTGGCGACACTGGAAAAGGAAACGGCGAAAGCGGCAAGGGCGGTAGTGGCAGCGGAGAAGGGCAAAACGACAGTGGCAGTGGCTGCAGCCAAGACGGCGCAGGCGGGGGCGACAGCGGCACGAGCAGAGACGGAAGTAGAAAAAGAGAGAACGCAAGAGGCACGAGCAGAGACGGAAGTAGAAAAAGAGAGAACGGAAGAGGCAAAGAGGGAGATTGCTAGTCTCCAGCGACAAATTGAAGAACTGAAGCGACGTAGAACGTAAAGGATAGAGGACAAGACGAGTAAGACTAGGTATGTTAGGTATGTAGTTTGGCTGAGTATGCATACATTTCTTGCACGATCATATCTCCATAAAGATTTTACTTGGTAAAAGTATCAACTGTTTGTCGTGATCCCTGGATTCTTTGTATTCTAGCAATTGCATTGCATCATCGGGATGCAGTGTTGCGTCCTAAAGACGCAGTGTTCATCAGCATCAGCAGCGTCGTAATTCGTTGTAATGGTACTGTAGTGGCTGTGAAATTGTCTGACACTGTAATGGAGCAGGATCGCGTCCTAAGGACGCAGTGTTTTGCGGTACCATTGTTCTAATGATGGTACCGGTGAAACGGTC